>CAILXF010000015.1 GCA_903838125.1 uncultured Pseudomonadota bacterium
GCATTATATACAACGGGTGTAAATTCAGACCCTTGATGTGCGCCATCGCAAAATGGTTGATTTTTGCTTTTGCCACAAGAGCACCAGTAGTAACTCTTGCCACTTTCAACTTCTGCAGCATATGGACTTTTTTGTGCGATTTCAGGTTTCATTGTCATCTCCTTATGCGTTAATTATTCTTTGATTGCTTCTACTGGAATGTCAATTGTGACCTCATCACTGACATAGGGTACATGTTTACCCATATTGAAGTCGCTACGCTTAACAACAGTAGTTGCATTTACACCACAAGCCTCTTTTTTAGCCATAGGGTGGGGCATGCACAGGGATGAGGTTACAGCCAATGTAACTTCTTTACTAATCCCTTTAATAGTCAATACGCCATCAATGGATTTAATTTTATCGCCACTAAAGTTAAATTTATTGGATGTGAAAGTGACCGTTGGAAATTTGGCGGTATCAAAAAAATCAGCACCTTGAATATGCTCATTAAATGTCGCATAGCCAGTATTGACGGAGCTTGTTTCTATCGTCACATTCACTGAACCTTGCTTAGCTTCTTTGTCTAGGACAATCTTTCCTGAAGTTTTATCAAAACGACTTAGTTGTGTGGAATAGCCAAAGTGGCTGTAAGAAAACCTTGGTAGCGTGTGATTGCCATCAATGACATAGGTCACTGGCGCAGCCGAGACTTGAACTGTCATTAACATTAAACCAATTGCTAATATATTACGTTTCATTATTGCTCCTTTAAGTGGGGGGTAAGTTTTTCCATGGCGTCTCTTAGTTTTTTAAGAGAGCTGGTTAGGTTAAGAATTTCTTCTTGAGACAATTGATTGAAGGCACTTTGTAGATGCTTCATGTGGCTTGGGAAGGCATGAGAAAACACTTCCTGACCCTTTGTCGTCAATTGAATTTTTTGACTTCTGCCGTCTTCTGTATTGGTGATACGTTCAACCATTTCTTTGATTTCAAGGCGATCGAGTATTCCCGTCAGGGTGCCTTTAGTAATCAGCGTTTTTTCTCCCAATGCTTTACACGTCATCGGTGGTTGATTAGCTAATGTCGCAATCACATCGAATTGTGGGGAGGTTAAATTCATGGATTTAATATGCGGTGTTGAGAAGTTCTCAAATGCTTGATAGCTCCTAACAACCTCTCTTAGTAATGGCAAGAAATCCATTTAACACTCACTTTGTTCTAGTTAGGACTAATATAGTTCTAGTTAGTACAAATGTCAATACTTTATGTTTGTATAGAAGATCTAGGCGAAAAAAATCCGGCAGGCTGTTCTTGTTAGTTCAGCTTGCCGGAATGAGGCTAGGGAGATAACACCGCTTAGTTTTAAGTGTTAAGCGGCCCCCACTTTAAATTCGATAGTACTAGTGATAGGTAATGCTTAACTGTTGAGATTCAATGTACAAAAGTAGGGTAGCTAAAATCTAATATCTCGCACTCGCGCTCCGAAGCAAACTCAGCATTTACCTTTTGTAATCTATTGTGTAACGCCATAGAGCCATTGGGTGTGTATATCACTTTAATGCCACGTTTAAGCGCGTTACGTTTTACTTTATGGGTAATCGAATGACTGATCCAATTGGTGACTAGGACGATAATTTTGGTGTCATGTGGAATCACCTTGTTGCTGTCGCCAGATTTTCGACCTGACCAATGATGAATATGGTCTAAACCAAAATTGACTAACACTTGCTTGATGCCATCAATCTGGTCACCACCAACAATTAATACTGAGCTCATGATAAGAACCTCCAGTGAAAACAGCGCCAGATTTTGTCTAGCGCTGTTTAAGTTTTTATAGCTTAAATCTTACTTTTGATAAATCTGATCAAAGGTGCCGCCATCAGAAAAGTGCTTTTTCTGTGCCACTTGCCAGCCACCAAAGTCCTCATCGATTTTCACCAAGTTCACTTTTGGGAACTGAGCTTCATACTTTTTAGCCACAGAAGTTAGGGTAGGGCGGTAGTAATTCTTAGCCGCAATTTCCTGACCTTCTTCGGTGTATAAGTACTCTAGGTAAGCTTTAGCCACCACTTCAGTGCCATGTCTCTTTGCAACCTTGTCCACAACAGTCACTGGCGGTTCTGCCAAGATAGAAAGTGAAGGCACGATGATTTCAAATTTACCAACACCTAATTCTTTTTGTGCCAAGAATGCCTCGTTTTCCCAAGCGAGTAACACATCACCAATGCCGCGTTCTACAAACGTTGTTGTTGAGACGCGAGCTCCAGTATCTAAGACAGGAACGTTCTTAAATAACTTACCGACAAACTCTTTAGTTTTAGCTTCATCATTGCCGTCGTGTTTCTGAGCGTATGCCCAAGCCGCTAGATAATTCCAACGAGCACCACCTGATGTTTTAGGGTTAGGGGTTATAACTGAAACACCAGGTTTAATTAAGTCATCCCAATCTTTAATGTTTTTTGGATTACCTTTACGCACCAGCAAAACGATAGTAGAGGTATAAGGTGAGCTATTGTGAGGTAAACGCGTTTGCCAATCTTTAGGAATCAGTTTTCCTTTTTCCTGTAATTGGTCAACGTCGTAGGCCAAAGCCAGTGTCGCCACGTCAGCATCTAAACCATCAATAATAGCGCGAGCTTGTTTGCCTGAGCCACCGTGCGAGGCTTTAACTGTCACTTTGTCACCCGTTTTAGCTAACCAAAACTTACTAAATGCAGCATTAAAATCTTGGTAAAGCTCACGTGTTGGGTCGTAAGAAACATTGAGTAAGCTAATGTCTTTTGCGGCCGCCGTGAGCGGTGTCGCGGTGCCAAAGGCTGCGGCTAGCAACGCAATCGCGAGTAATGATTTTTTCATAAATTTCCTTTAAATTGCATTAGTTAGATTAATAAGAAATTTGAAGACGAGTAAATAAGGTTCTCTCGTCAGGACGGTCTATAGGTGCAGCTACGGTTCCACCACCACCCCATTTAAATGAAGTTTGTTCGTAGTTAGTAGCAACCTTGATGTTCTGGTTCAGGTACCAGTTCACGCCAACAGCCCATGATTCTGCAGATTTTGATGATTTTGTAGAGTCAGCAAAAGTCTTGCTTGTAGTGAATGCGGCTCCATCAATATTATTTTCTTGATAACGGGCAACAAGTTCCCATGCCCCCCAGCCAGTGCTATCTGGATTAAACGCAGCCTTTGGTTTTACGCCCTTGAAAGACGCATCTTCGCCTGTAAGTAACCAAGACGCAGTAACGTGCCACGCGTCGTTTGATAGTTTTTCTGTTGTTGTTCCACTAATAACATGTTGGTCAACTTGTGCGTATTCAGCTAAGACGCCGAAGGGGCCATTGTAGTAATAAGCTTGAGGTGTCCAACGATTTCTTGTTCCGTTCGCACTTGTTCCGGTGGCGTATGTGAAGAAACTTGCTTGCTGCCCTGGAGTTTTATAATCAGGCAATCCAGTTATTGACGATAAATTTGCTTGTCCATTTGTTGAAGTTGTTGTTGCAGAAATACCAAAGCCTAAACCCGCCAATGCTGAGTCCTCACCTTTAAATGGAGTTGTAAACACACGTGCCGCAAAGTCCTTGTCACCGTTAAAATCTTGAGATGTTATGTTGTCCCCTCCATCAACGACACCATTAAAAACACCAACGGCATAGGTTAGTTTGTCGCCAAATAAGTCTCCATGAATTGAGGCACCAAGGTCTCGATTCGGCAAAATGTTGTTACTTACATAGCTGCGTTCGATAAATTTTGTGTCAGCACCAGCTTGGAGGCGTTCTAGGCCAACGTAAGGCTTAAATTTACCGGCCCGTACTTGAAACCATGGTTTAAATCGTGCATCAATATAAGCATCTACAATTCCACTATTGGAACTACTTTTCGAGATTGCAGCTCCAGCAGCAGTAGGACTAATACCACTAGTTTTGTTTTCACCAAACTCAGGTACAAATTTAAAGTCATAGATGCCAAAAACAGTACCTTCAACAGATGGGCGGATGCGTCTAAAATCGAAACCATCTATATTTGCAGTTTGATTTGAGGCATTTAAATAGCTGCGATAATCAATTTGAGCTAGCGCCTTGAATCGAATTTTATTCTTTCCGTCGGCAGACTCAAGTCCAAAGCCGTCTTCACTGGCTTTAACAACTGGAGTTGTTTTTTTCTTTTCTGCCGCAGTTTCTTCAGCAAGCTCACCTTTACGGTCTAAAATTTTAACTTTTTGATCTAACTGCTGCACCAGTGCGCGAAGCTCTTCAAGCTCTGAGCTGTCATTAGCATATGCAGCTAGTGGAAGTGAAATGATGCCACTGGCTATAAGGGCCGTGGCAAATTTTGTAAATTTGAAATGCATGGTTATCTCCTATTTAAAGCGGCCAGTGTTCTGGTTAACCTTTATATTGAATTGTTAAAATTTTTTATTTGGCCGCTGCAAGTGCAGTAGGATTTAATTTGCTAATTTCTTGGGTGAATCTAAGTTTTTCGCGCTTTTCAATTTGTGTCACACGGCCTTCGTGTAAAACGATTTCTATTGAGCCGAAACCCGAACCTTGTTTTAACTCTTCCACCGCGCGTAATATTTCTTCGGCTACATTGCGTTTAGGGGCATTGTTATGGAGCTTGCTGTTAGAAAGTGATTGATTGCTAAGTGTCATGGTTTAACCTCAAATTCATTAGATGAAATGCGAATGCATGCACTATATAAAATTTTAATAAGAATTAAAAAGACTATTTATATATATAAATATAACTAAATGGAATATGTGGGTAAATTAAATTATGAATGTGATTTACGAGAGGAGGTGTTAGTTATAGACGGGCGCATTGAGCCCGAGCTTTACGAAGTTGTGAATTTAATGCACCAAGTGCCAATAATTATGCGTGTTCAATTACAATGAATTATGCGTTATCTCTATCGTTGCTGTGATTCTGTACTGGAGATTTAGAAATGAAAGAAACACTGAAAGCCGGTATTAGATTCGAGCACAAGTTTATAGTGCCTAATTCAAAAACTGTCCCCGCGCTCTATCCAGAATCAGAAGAGTTCATGGTAATGCCAGAAGTTTTTGCCACAGGTTTTTTGGTTGGGTTTCTTGAGTGGGCATGCATCAAGGCAGTTAACCCGCATCTCGATTGGCCACTAGAGCAAACTGTTGGAACGCACATCGATGTCAGTCACGAAGCTGCAACGCCTCCTGGGTTAGAAATTACAGCTACCGTTGAGTTGATTGCAGTTGAAGGGAAAAAGCTTATTTTTTCTGTTGAGGCTCACGATGGCATTGACCTAATATCAAAAGGCCGACATGAGCGGTTCGTTATCAACAAAGAAAAATTTGATGCCAAGATGCTGGCCAAAAGGAATAAACCGTAACATTGGCAACTAACTTTTAGTTACGGGTTAAAGGTTCAAAAATAGAGATACTATAAAGTTAAGTCGAAGGGTTTGGACTAAAGCGCTGGGTCAACCTATCGACCACATTCGGCTCTCCACGAATCTTAAGCAAGCTACCATGATCATCAGAGTTTTCTTCAAGTACTTGGCAGCTAGCGTAAATTTCGCCACGCATTTGTTGCTCAGACCAAGGCAGAAAGATTTCAGCTTCAACTAAGTCCTGCTGAAAAAATGTAACGATTTTCTGACGAAGTTTGGCAACCTCATCAGGGCGCCGAGCACTCATTACAACACAGTCTGGATAGCGCGCTTGCAACGTGGCTTCTCGCTCGGCTTGTGCTGCGGCATCACCAACAAAGTCAATTTTATTGAATATGCGGATACGCGGTACGATGTTTGCACCAATATCTTCAAGCACTTCATCAGTCACCTCAAGTTGGCGTTCAAAACCAGGATCACTGGCATCAATCACATGAAGTAGGAGTGAAGCATCAAGTGCTTCTTCTAAAGTTGACTTAAATGAAGCCACGAGCCCGTGAGGCAAGTTCTTGATAAAACCAACGGTATCACTGACTAGCACACGTGGCACCCTCTCAGGATAAAGTGCGCGCACTGTTGTATCTAGTGTTGCGAATAGTTTATTGGCGACTAACACCTCGCTGCCGGTCAAGGCACGCATTAATGTCGATTTACCAGCATTGGTATAACCGACGAGAGCTACAACGGCTAGTCCTTGCCGCTCTTGTCGACGGGCGCGTTGCGTTTTGCGCTCGACATCCATGGCAACAATTTCCTGTTGTAGTTCTGAGATGCGGTCGCGAATCTTACGTCTATCTAATTCAGTGTGTGACTCACCACCACCACGCCCACCAGCTCCGCTTCGTTGTCGTCCTTGTGGCCCAGCAAGTTTAGCTGCCTCACGCATCCGTGGCGCCATATAGCCTAAACGCGCAATCTCGACTTGGGCGCGAGCAGCACGAGATCGTGCATTGCGATGGAAAATTTCAAGGATCACCATGGTGCGATCCATCACTTCACAACCAACTTCTTTTTCTAGGTTACGCGCCTGCGATGGTGAGATCTCATGATCTATTAATACGGCATCTATCAAGCGGCTATCCACATGGTCACCATTGGCCACGAACTCTGATTCGTTATTAATGAATTCGCTGATTTCCTGACGCTTACCTGCACCAAGGTAGGCCGTGATATCAAATCCAGCGCGCTTCTGCACAAAAGTATGCACCACTACATAACCTAGTGTTTTTGCCAGCTCGCGTAATTCATTAAGAGAGGCTTCGAATTCAATATCTGTGACGTTTGGCAGTTGAACAGCGGCTACAACAGCGTATCTAGGTTGCTCTATAACTTCTTTTTGCATTAGGATATTGCATCTTTGTGGTGATTGAGGTCAGATAGTAACTCAAAAGCAATAAGCAGCTACATGAAGTATGCATAGCATCTATAGTTTTAGCTAAACAACATTGCATTAAGGATCAGCATGAGTAGCGTCAACTACAACGAATTACGCAATGCCTTTGAATTTGTAAGCTCGGATTCTCCATCTGTACAAAATGCTTATATCTCCTTGGATAATGGAGAAATATTCTGGGTATCAGCAAGTGTTGAGCTGGAAGAGGCTGTGCCAGACGACGTTACAACATCAACACGCTATCTAGCCGTTCCACACAAGAATGAGTTGCAACTTGGACAAAAGATGGCGCTAGAATTTATAGACCGAGCGCTTCCAGATCACTACAACACCGTTGCTAGCTTTTTCCGTAAACGAGGCGCTTATAGGAGATTTAAAGAACTACTACAAGCGGAAGGGATGCTAGAGCCTTGGTTTGCACACGAGGCAAATGCGTGTGATGAGGAGTTGCGTATCTGGTGTGATGAAAACAATATCAAGCTGACATACACAACATCACCTTAAAACTAAGACTATGCAAACCTAGAAATTTTACTGAATATGCCCATTAAAACAACACGCCGTTTTGTTAAAAGTTTGAGACCTCAGATTAAGGTATTCGGCGCCTTGCAGCACAGTGGCTTATCAAGTGCAGTAGCTAAGATTCGGCTCAAAAATGAAGGCTTGAATGCACTACCTTTATCTGGTCAGCGTAGCTTGCTGGGCATTGCCTGGGAAGTGGTGCGTGAGCCAATGTTTCTGTTGCTGGTGGTTGCAGGGGCTATTTATTTATTGCTTGGTGATGTCAGTGATGCGCTAATGTTGTTGGGTTTTGTCTCCGTGGTGATGGCAATTACTATCTATCAGCAAAATAAAACTGAGCGCGTGCTTGAAGCATTAAGGGATTTGACTAGTCCGCGCGCTTTAGTGCTTCGTGATGGAGTTGAGCAACGCATTGCTGGATGCGAGGTGGTGCGAGGTGACCTACTGATTCTATCGGAAGGCGACCGTGTTCCAGCAGATGCTGTATTAATAAGTTGCCATCATTTTTCTGCCGATGAATCATTGCTGACCGGAGAATCGGTTGCTGTCAGCAAGATTTCGCAATCCAACGCCGGCATTAGCGCTATTGCCTCAGTCTCGCCGCCCGGTGGTGATAATTTACCATTTATCTATTCAGGCTCATTAGTTGTGCAGGGGCGAGGCAAGGCTTTAGTATTGGCAACGGGATTATCTAGTGAAATTGGCAAGATTGGTAACGCCTTGCAGGGTTTAGCGATTGAAACCACCCCGCTGCAGAGTGAGATTCGTCGCTTGGTCACTACTTTAGCTGTGCTTGGCGTAATGTTAAGTTTATTATTGCTGATTATTTATGGCATTACGCGCGGTAATTGGTTACATGGCTTGTTGTCAGGCATCACGTTGGCAATGTCAATTCTTCCAGAAGAGTACCCTGTAGTATTAACAGTATTTATGGCCATGGGTGCCTGGCGCATTTCTAAGCACCGCGTGTTGACGAGACGAGCAGAAACGGTAGAAGCGCTTGGATCAGCGACCGTTATGTGCGTTGATAAAACTGGCACGCTCACCTTTAATCAAATGGCAGTGCAACAATTATCAGTAAATAACGATATTTTTGTAAGTGTTGAGTCGTCTCATCAGATGCCAGAGTTGTTTCATGAACTCGCCGAATTTTGTATACTGGCTAGTGAGATCTCACCATTTGACCCGATGGAAAAAGCCATTCATGCCTTAGGAAAACAATATTTAAGCGACACTGAACACCTGCATGGGGATTGGCAACTAGCGCATGAATATGCGTTATCAACACAGCTTCTAGCACTATCGCATGTTTGGAAAGCCGTTGATCGAGATGATTACGTCGTCGCAGCCAAAGGCGCGCCAGAAGCCATTGCTGATTTATGTCATTTCAATGCAGAACAGCTTGAGGTTCTAGCTAGGCAGGTGGATAAGCTTGCCGTTCAGGGTATGCGTGTGTTGGGTGTGGCTAAGGCATGTTATAGCGGTAGTGTTTGGCCAGATATTCAGCATGACTTTGAATTTGAATTTCTTGGTCTGATTGGTTTGGCTGATCCTGTACGTCCGACCGTGGCCCCCGCAATCAAAGAGTGTAATGCTGCCGGTATACGTGTGGTAATGATTACAGGTGATTACCCTACCACCGCAGCTGCAATCGCGGCTCAGATCGGTCTTGCCGTCGGTAATGGCGGTATTGTTACGGGGCCTGAGCTTAGCTTAATGGATGAGATGACATTACGGGAACGTATCAGACATAGCAATCTGTTTGCGCGCATGGTGCCGGAACAAAAGCTACGTCTCGTCAATGCACTAAAAGCGAATGGCGAGGTGGTGGCAATGACGGGTGATGGCGTCAATGATGCTCCGGCGTTAAAGGCTGCGCATATAGGTATTGCGATGGGCGGTCGCGGCACCGATGTCGCCAGAGAGGCGGCTGCACTAGTGTTGCTAGATGATGATTTTGCTTCCATCGTCCATGCCGTTAGGTTGGGCCGTGGCATTTTTGATAATCTTCGAAAGGGTATGGCCTACATTTTTGCGGTGCATATTCCCATTGTTGGCTTATCACTGATTCCATTATTGTTAGGATGGGCACCGGTATTTGCACCGGTGCATATCGTATTTTTAGAAATGATCATTAATCCCGCTTGTTCAGTTGCCTTTGAAGCGGAGCCAGCGGAGCCTAACGTCATGCAACGGCCACCACGACCACCAAAGGAAGCATTGTTCGGACGGCGGGTGTTGATTCTAAGCCTTATACAGGGCCTGTTCGTCTTGTTGGCAACATTATTGGTATTAGGCTATGCCTTACATCTTGGCGCTAGTGATGAATTGGCGAGGGCTTTGACTTTCTCAACAGTGGTGATTGGTAATCTAGGCCTGATCTTGGTGAATCGGTCATGGCGACACAGCATATTGGGTACGGTTAAAAAGTACAATCCAGCTCTATGGTGGGTCATCACGGCGGCTTTGGTTTTCTTGATGCTGGTATTAAGCGTGCCTATGTTGCGCGGAATCTTTCATTTTGCACCCGTTTCGCCACTACAGTTTTTATATTGTGTGATGGCGGGTTTGGCGAGCGTGCTTTGGTTCGAGTTGTACAAAAAAATCCGACCGGAGATGCATGGCCGGAATTAAGCCTAAAACCTGTCTCAGGATTTGATGGCTAGCGTTATCGGTTAAGCCTGTGAAAACGTGTGCCGTGACATTTAGCGCATGGTGGAATATGGCCAGGTTTGTAAAAGTGAAGCTGCGCTTGGCACTGATCGCAAATTAAAGAGCCTAAACCCACAATTTCACCGGTGTGATATTCAGCGTTGGCGGCTATTTGCTTAAGCTTGAGTAGCTCTAGTGTTGTTTTGTCTGCGGCCTCGGTAAATCTTTGCCATAACTCGTTTTTGATTAGCTTTAAATCAAAGCCTAGCCAGTCTTTGAGCTCTTGGCCAGATTCGTTTAAATGCTGCGCCGCGGCAATTAAATCGCGCTTAATCCATTGCGCCATCTGTGTAAATTCGCTGGAGTCTTCTTCTAGCAAGCTATGAAGACTTTTGTCAGCTTGTTCGGACTTTTTTAGAAGCATGGCTAGTGACGATTCATATGCCCCTGAAACCTCTTCTTGGTTGCCATTGAGTTTGTCTTTTGGTGCTTGGGAATGAGTCATATTAACCACCTTTCTTCAAAGTTTGATAACCTTTATTAATCATACTACGAAACGATATGGAGCAATCTAAGTTTGCGGCCTGGATATTTTAAAGGCAGTAATAAATAAATCTATCACAAATTATTTTGATAGGTAGAATAATGTATTAGTAGTTTTTTGATAAGTTTTGACTATCAAAACCAACAACAACCGTTAGGATACTAGCCATGACCTTGAATGAATTACGCTTTGTAGTCGCGGTTTCCAAGGCGAGAAATTTTAGGCGTGCGGCTGAAAAGTGCTTTGTGAGTCAGCCTGCACTCAGTCTAGCCATTCAGAAACTGGAAGAAGATCTTGGAGTTTTGATCTTTGAGCGTAGCCGCACCGATGTTAGCCCAACACCTATCGGCGAGCAAATTATAGTGCAGGCGATACATACGCTTGAAGAGGCGAGTCGAATTCGTGATATTGCGAAACAGGGTAATAACCAATTAGCGGGACCTTTTCGCCTTGGATTAATTTACTCAGTAGGGCCTTATTTGTTACCAGAAATTATCCCTCTCTTGCGAGTGAGTGCCCCTGAGATGCCCTTGGATATAGAAGAAAATTTAACCGCACAATTGGAAGTGCAGCTTAAGGCTGGAGTCATAGATGCGGCCGTTGTGGCGTTGCCATTTAATGTTTCAGGCATTAAGACCTTGCCACTGTATGACGAAAAATATGTGGTTATGGTACCTGTTGATCATGCATGGGCCAATCGTAAGTCCATTAAAGCCTTAGAGCTTATGGATGAAAACGTATTGTTACTAAATAGCGGGCATTGCTATAGCCATCAGGTATTGCAGGCATGTCCAGATTTATCACGCAAAGGTCAGGTGCTACAGGGGAATTCACTAGAAACCATACGTAGCATGGTGGCATCCAATTTGGGCATTACGGTGCTGCCATGTAGTGCAGCAACTGAGCGCTATTTAAATCCGTTGGTGAAAGTCATTCCGTTTGAACAGCCAGTGCCAGTGCGAAGAATCGCTCTAGCCTGGCGTAAAAGTTATGCCAGAGAGAGGGCGATAGAATGCATTGCCAAAGCGATTAAAGACATAAAATCAGACAGTTTAGAAATCATAAAATAGATTAAGAAAAACGTTTGGCCAATAAAAAAGGACGCATTAGCGTCCTTTTTTACTAAAATTCTAAAGCTTATTTATTCATTACGTACATTGTAACTTCAAAACCGAAACGCATTTCAGTAGCAGCTGGTGTAGTCCACATGGTAAATCTCCTAAAGGATTAATTAAGTAATGCAACTTATGGATCAGATAATACAGACTTGATGAAAAACTCGACTATGTAAAGTGATTAAATAGCGCTCATGATTTTCATTAGGTTTCGGTTTTGTTACAGCAATGACAATTAATAGGTGAGCAAGACTCGATACCCCGCTAGGGAGTGCCCTTGTGCCATGATTGCTAGATTAATTTTAACTTCTGACGTAGGGGGAATGCCGTTAGCAACATCAGTGGGTACGGGTAAGTATTCTTCTGGTTTAAATATGCGACGCAGTTTAGGCTTGTCTTCAATATCGGTCAGGGTCAGCTCAATATTTGGGTATGCCAAATAATATTTAGCCTGGTTCACCAAGGTGCTAGAAACATGTAGTAAGCCAGGGTAATTCGTATCTTCTTTGATATCGGAATCATCAATCACAATTAACTCAATATTCCTCAATAAATGAATACTGCAAGCTAGCTTTTGGCATAGCTGAACGAGATAAGGCTTACTTGGTGGGTAATAAGAAGCAATTTCACTGCGTAAAAAAAACACACTTTGCGCGACGACCGCAGCCAGTAACAATGCAGCATATGAAAGCCAGCGCAGTGCTCGGGATGCAACAGGGAGTGCTGGAATTTTAAGCGGCTGGTCTAGTAGGGTATTGGTCGGAATAATTGGAGGATTCAGCGATACCATTTCTTCATTAACAGGCAACGTACTATCTTGAACTAAAGGTATGTGAGCAAGATTTGATTCATTATTGATTGAGGGGAGTGCGTCTATGTCTAGCTTATGGGCATTCGCATCAAATACATGCAAGCAATGTCCACAGCGGACCTGCCCGTCGTGTTTAGTAAGCTGGTCTTGAGTAACAAAGAATTGGGTTTGGCAGGCTGGACAAAGCGTTATGGCGCGCATTTTCTTGTGCCGGTGAGTAATACCCAAGATTCCATAAATTGTGCTGGTTGCATATCAAACCACTCAGCATAAATAGCAGAAACTGCGGACTCTTGCTCACGTAAGATGCCGGAGAGGGCAATTTTACCGCCAGCCTTGCAGGCACTGGCAAGTGCTGGAGCCAGTACACTTAAAGCGCTGGATAAAATATTAGCCACCACAATGTCAAACTGGCGCGACTCAAATCGAGTGGCATCGTAAAAGTCTGCCTGCACAGCGTTTTGTTCTGCATTGTAATTACTGGACAATATAGCTTGCGCATCAATATCAACACCAACTACGTTTCCAGCACCTAATTTTTTTGCAGCAATGGCCAAAATGCCAGAGCCACAACCATAATCAAGCACCGTATGTTCTGCAGCGACAGTTTGTGTTAGCCACGCTAAGCACAAATGCGTGGTGGGGTGGCTGCCCGTACCAAAAGCGAGTCCTGGATCTAGAATAATGTTGATGGCATCAGCATTGGGCGTGGTGTGCCAAGTAGGGACTATCCATAAGTTATCGGTAATGCGTATTGGCTCAAACTGAGCTTGCGTTGCCCGCACCCAATCTTGCTCTTGAATAATTTCGGTGGAATATTGCAGCGCGTTTAAGCCAGTTTTTTGTTCCAAGTCTTTGATAATTTGATCAATAGCTACATTTTCATCGAATAGTGCGCTGACCAAATTTTGCTGCCAAATACCTGGCGGGGGGTCCCCAGGCTCACCAAATATGGGCTGCTCATCGATGGTTTCTGCATTCGCATCTTCAATGATGGCCGATAAGGCGCCCATTTCCATCAAGGTATCACTGATTAAATCAGCAGTATTGTCTTGCGCTTCAATTTTTAGTGATACCCAGGCCATGCTAACCTACTTATTTATTATAAATACCAAGTTTTTGCTCTAGGTAATGAATGCTAGTGCCACCTAAATGAAATGCTGCATCTGCCATTAAATCGGCATGCAGTGGAACGTTGGTGCTGATGCCGTCAATCATCATTTCAGATAATGCAATGCGCATGCGTGCAATCGCCTGATCGCGCGTATCGCCGTAAGTGATGAGCTTGCCAATCATTGAGTCATAGTGAGGGGGCACGGTATAGCCGGCATATGCATGAGTGTCAATACGTACACCAGGGCCGCCAGGCATGTGGAATGTATTGATCTTGCCCGGAGATGGCACAAAGTTGTAAGCATCTTCAGCATTGATACGGCATTCAATAGCATGGCCTTTAAGCACAATATCTTTTTGGCGAAATTTGAGTTTTTCGCCGGCAGCCACAAAGATTTGTTGTTGCACTAAATCAATGCCAGTAATCATTTCTGTGACCGTATGCTCAACTTGCAGACGCGTATTCATTTCAATGAAATAAAACTCATTGTTTTCGTACAGAAACTCAAAGGTGCCAGCGCCACGATACTTAATTTTTCGGCAGGCTTCGGCACAGCGTTCGCCTATTTTGTCGCGCAACCTTGCATTTAATAAGGGTGCCGGCGCTTCTTCAATAATTTTTTGATGACGGCGTTGCATAGAGCAATCTCGCTCGCCTAAAAATACTGCATTGCCATGCTGATCGGCTAGCACCTGAATTTCAATATGACGCGGTTTTTCTAGGTATTTCTCCATATAAACCACGGGATTGCCGAACGCGGCTTGCGCTTCAGCTTTAGTCATGGTGACAGAAGTTAGTAATGCCGCTTCTGTATGTACTACGCGCATTCCACGACCACCACCACCACCAGCTGCTTTAATAATGACTGGGTAACCCACTTGTTTGGCGATTTTAATAATTTCTGCAGGGTCATCAGGCAGTGCACCTTCTGATCCTGGTACGCAAGGCACACCAGCTTTACGCATAGCGTCTTTAGCTGAAACTTTATCACCCATTAGGCGAATGGTTTCTGCACGCGGACCAATAAATACAAAGCCGCTTTGTTCCACGCGCTCAGCAAAATCAGCATTTTCTGACAAGAAACCATAACCTGGATGGATGGCCTGCGCATCTGTTACCTCAGCTGCACTAATCACAGCAGGTACATTTAAGTAACTTTGGCTGGAAGGAGCGGGACCAATACAAACCGACTCATCAGCTAATTTTACATATTTAGCTTCACGATCAGCTTCGGAGTGCACGGCAACGGTTTTGATACCAAGTTCGCGGCATGCGCGTTGCACGCGCAATGCAATTTCACCACGGTTGGCGATTAAGATTTTGTCAAACATAGCCATGTAATTAAAATCCTGTGCTTAAGCAATAATGAAAAGTGGTTCGCCGTACTCAACCGCTTGGCCATTATCCACTACGATTTTTTTAACCACACCAGCTTTATCTGACTCAATTTCATTGAGCAGTTTCATGGCTTCAATAATACAAAGGGTATCACCGACCGCGACTGTATCACCCACTTCAACAAATGATTTTGAATCAGGAGAAGGTGAGCGATAAAAAGTACCAACCATCGGCGACTTAACAGCATGCCCCTCTTCAACGACGGGCGCTGTTACCTCTGCAGGTGCAGATGAAGGTGCTTGTGGCGCTGCTGCATACTGCATAGGCGCATAGTTGGCATATTGTTGCGCAGGACCATTGGCGGTGAAATTGCGGCTAATACGTACTTTTTCACCGTCTTCAGTGAGCTCAAGTTCAGAGATGCCTGATGCTTCAACCAGATCAATTAACTTTTTCAGTTTGCGTAAGTCCATAATAACCTCTAAAAATCTTGTAAAAAAATTGTATTAAATTAAGTGTAGTTGCTTAACTACGATTTGATCTGCTCGATGGCATAATCTAATGCCATCTTATAGCCATGACCACCTAAGCCACTAATCACACCAACAGCAATATCAGTGAAGTAAGAATGGTGACGAAACGCTTCGCGTGCATAAACATTAGATAGGTGTACTTCTATAAATGGTACTTTAATTGCGCTTAGTGCATCGCGCATTGCCACAGAAGTATGTGTAAACGCTGCAGGATTGATGATAATAAAATCACACTTATTAGTGGCAAACGTTTGAATTTTACTGACTAAGTCAGCTTCAGAATTGCTTTGGTAGGTTTCTAATGCAACATTTGCTAACTGGGCTTGCTCAGTTAGCATTTGATTGATCGCATCTAGCGTTAGATTGCCATAATGCTCAGGTTCACGTAATCCCAATAAATTGAGGTTAGGTCCATGCAACACTAAAATAGACTTAGCAGGCATGCTTAAGCACTTTTTTGAGCGTTTTCTTGCGTAAATTAAAATAACTCATAGACGCAATTTTGCCGAAGTTAAGTGGTTTTGTCCAGCTACATTAGTGAAATTAAACGAAATTAGGCTATAGCTTGTATTTAAGTGTTTGATATCATTCGTTTAAGCGGATCTCTACAAATGCATTAATAATGGTGCTAAAGCGCGCTCTAAAAGCGGCTTACTTATACGGCCAAAGAAGGTTTGAATTACCCTCCCATTGGCATCGATAATGACTGTGTAGGGTAAAACTCCCTGGTCATTGCCTAAAGTGATAGCTAGGCCCATTCCAGCATTTTCATCAGCAACTAAAGGGTAACTTACTGGTGAAGCTTGCGTGAACGCTTTGACTAAACTGACCTCATCAACCGCAATGCCTAATACCACCACATTTTTGTTTTGATACTGCTGCTGCAATTGAGAAAGTTCTGGCATTTCCTCACGACAGGGTGGGCACCAAGTAGCCCAAAAATTAAGGACAATAATTTTGCCTTTGTATTGACTAAGCGATTGATTGACACCATTTTCATTCGGTAATTTTGCGGCAAAAAAGGTTTGGGTTGAAAATTTGTCTGCACTCTCGTTTAATACATTTGGCGCATAGGCAGGTTTTAAAAAATAATAAAAAATTCCGAAGCCAAGACCTAGCATCAGCCCGATTAGGCTTAAGTGGGTGAGTTGTTTTTTTAACATGTTAAGGTTGACGCCCCAGTCGTAGTGGCAATACAACTATCACGTTTGAATAGGGTGGCATGGAAGCGATCGGCATCTTCGAAGCCAACGGTTTTGAGTGAGCTCAGCTCTTGGCCTTGACCATTAAAAAATATAATGCCTGGTGGGCCGTATAAGCCAAAGCGTTTTAACAAAGCCTTGTCCGCCTCAGAGTTTTCAGTGACATCAACTTGAAGTAATAAGGTGTTTTTAAGCATCGCTTGTACTTTGTGGTCGCTAAAGGTAAGTTCTTCTAGTTCTTTACAAGCCACACACCAATCTGCATAAAAATCTAGCATCACGGGCTGGCCCTGTGTGGAAGCTAATTTTTTTTCTAGTTCTGCAATAGTCGATATACGATTAAAATCGAGTGTAGATTTTTTACTGGTGGCATTGACTGCTGCTACGCTTGTGCTTATTCCGCTTAGCGGCTGCAATACTGATTTTGCCCCTGATAGCGCGCCAATCAGTAGAGATACACCTAATAACAATAAAATGACAGCCATACCCTTGCTCAACTTCATTATATTATTTGCATGGGTAGGTAAATTATCTAGGGCATTAAGATAAACTGCAGTGACAATGAGCAAGGCGGACCAAAGCGCAAGCTGAACGCTTATGGCAATGACTGGAGATATTATCCAAATAGCCATGGCTAGCATTAGTACACCAAAAAAGTTACGAACGGCATTCATCCAATTCCCAGTTTTAGGTAATAAACGGCCTGCGGAGGCGCCTATCAATAGCAAGGGTACGCCCATGCCGATGGCCAAAGCAAACAACCCTACACCTCCGAGCAATATATTATGCGTTTGACCGATGACAATTAAGGCGCCAGATAAGGGTGCAGAAATACACGGGCTAACAATTAAGGCAGAAATTGCACCCATAACAAATACCCCTAAAAACTCTCCACCCTTCAGCTTGTTGCTGGCTTGAAGCATCTTGGTTTCAAAGCTAGAGGGCAGTTGCAGTTCATAGAGGTCAAACATAGACAGCGCCAACACGACAAAAAGCATGGCGGTGGCAGCAAGCACCCAAGGATTTTGTAATGACTGGCTAATTAAATCGCCTGATAAGGCGGCGGCAATGCCGGCCACGGTATAGGTCAGGGCCATGCCGAGCACATAAGCTACGGATAAGCCAAATGCGTGGAGTTTAGAGGGCTTTTGTTGCTGACTTTGGCTGCCGACAATAATGCTAGATAAGATGGGAATCATTGGGTAATTGCATGGCGTGAAGGCCAGAAATAACCCGGCTACAAAAAACCCCGCGATAATCAACCATACATTACCAGTTTTTAGCAATTGTGCGGTCTGACTATTCGAAGTGGTTGTTGTGCCCGCTACATTGTCGTTTGATGTGCCGAGGCTAGGATTCAGGGTAAAACTCTTTTTAATCGGTGCATAGCAAAGCCCTTTTTCACTACAACCTTGATAGCTCGCATTGATGGTAAGCGCATGCTCGGTTGGCGCGGCTAGTTGAATATTGGCGTTAAAATCATGGTGATATACTGTCTGCTTGCCGAAAGTGGGGTCCTGTTTGATTTCTCCGATGGGTAAGCTAACTAAAACAATTTTGGCACTACCGTCTTGCGTTGGCGCAGCAATTTCAAATTTAATGCGATCGCGGTATAAGTAGTAGCCAGGCGCTACAGTGAAACTAGCTTGTATATTTTGTGCATTAACTGCAGTTAACTTTAGCTGGAAAGCACGGTCTGGAGTTAAAAAACTGTCTGCGTTATTATCCGCAACCAGTAGATTAAGAGTGCTTTTGTCGGCTTCACCCGCAAGCGCGCTCATTAAAAATAGCGTGGTGAGCCCAACGCCAATAGTGGTGAGCAGGTGTTTGAAACTTTTTTTCGTCAGCATTTTTTTCACAAGTTTTTTCACTAGATTTAACAAATAGGCACCTTAGGCGTTTAACGATGTGTCTTATTATAATTATAGCGCCTTGCAATTATAGATTACAGGCACCATGAACTTAGAAACTAATTAGCAATATACGTTCATTGAACTGGAGAGTAGCAACATGCGTTTAATATTTTTACTGGGGATAATCGCTTTTCCGGTGGTTGAAATCTGGATTTTAATCAACTTGATTCAACAGTATGGCAGCATTGTCGTGCTTTACTTGTTGGTGGTTGCAGTCCTTGGCATTAAGCTCATACGTGATGAAAAATCATTATTTTCTGTGCGAATGATGCAAACTTTATCCCAGGGAGCTAATCCGTTTAAAGCTATATTCGGCAGCGCACGTAATATTATTGCGGGCATATTGCTAGTTATCCCTGGAATAATGACCGACATTATCGCAGCAGTGCTATTGCTTATTCCTATATCTAGCGATGCGCAACAAAAGGAAGCCTACCAAACGAAACCTGCTGCAAATGACGATGTGATCGAAGGTGAGTTTCACCGCGAGGAATAACTAGGTAGCACCTTAGAAAAGCACAAATAATAACAAGCGTAACTAGAGAATCAAGCACATGACATTTCAAATCACCATGCAGCCGAGTGGCCATCAATACGCTGCCCGCCCAAGTGAAACCCTGCTTGAGTCGGCCTTAGCTGCGGGCATTAACGTTCCCTATGGGTGCCGAAACGGCACTTGCGGTTCCTGTAAAGGCACAGTGCTAAGCGGTGAAGTCGATTATGGCGAGTATGCGGCAAGCGCCTTAACAGATGCTGAGAAAGCAGCAGGTAGGGCTTTATTTTGCTGCGCGCATCCGCTCAGCGATATGACTTTAGAGTGCCGTGAAATGGCAGCCGATGTCATACAGCCACGAATTATTCCCGCCCGCGTAGAGCGAAAACAGCAGTTGGCACCTGATGTAATGGCACTATATCTAAAGTTGCCTAGCAGTGAACATTTAAAGTTTATGGCTGGGCAATATATTGAATTTTTGCTCAAAGACGGCAGGCGACGAGCCTTTTCACTTGCCAACGCACCGCATCAGGATAATTTATTAGAGTTACATTTACGGTTGATTCCAGGGGGGCAATTTACAGAGTACGTATTTAATGAAATGCCAGACAAAGCCATTATGCGAATTGAAGCGCCATTTGGCAGTTTTTACCTGCGCGAAGATTCTAATAAACCTATCATTATGGTTGCCGGTGGAACTGGCTTTGCGCCAATTAAAGCAATTATTGAATATATGATTCACAACAATATACAGCGTAAGGTCAGCTTATATTGGGGTGCGCGAGCACGTCAAGACTTGTATATGCTGGAGTTAGCTGAGTCATGGGCGGCGGCGCATACTAATATTGAATTTATTCCAGTACTATCAGACGCTCTACCAGAAGATCTTTGGCAGGGGCGTGGGGGCCTTGTGCACCAAGCTGTTCTTAATGACTTTTCCCAATCTAACTTAACGGATTATGAAGTATATTGCTGCGGATCGCCTGCCATGGTTGAAGTCGCACAAGCTAGTTTTCTGGAGCATGGATTGGCAGAAGCAGCATTTTTTGCTGATATTTTTAGCTATGCCAAGCCCGCGTAAATAGTACCAATATAAAAACTATTTTAGAGGAAGGTGTAATTTTTTTTGCAAAGCTTGCTGTAAGCAGCTTAACATCGACGCATCGCCAGGTGCCGAGGCTATATATACCTCTAATCCAGCCACGCTTGCCTCTTCTGCAATTCGCGCATGATTCACACAAATGGCTATATTGCGAATCCATTCATCGTTACCTTGATGCGTCATGGCTAATAAGTTTCGCATCGCCTCTGAGCTTGTGACCACTAAGGCGTGACATTGATTTTCCTGCCAAAGTTGATCCAATAGTTTGCAGTTGATTTGCGGGTTTATGCGTTGGTAACATTCAGCAAAATCTAGTTTTGCACCTCGTTGCTGCAAGGTCTCAGCCAACAGCTCCCGTCCACCTATGCCACGAAAAATAATGATGCGCTGATGATTAACTGCATGCATTTCGGATAAGGCGAGTAGGGCTTCACTGTCAAAACGCTCATGCGGAATTAAGACATGTTGTACGCCATAGCTGGCCAGTTGCTTCGCGGTTTGTGGACCGATGGCAGCAAACTTGAGTTTGTCAGGTAAGATGCCGTAATGTTTGATAATACGTGGCATAGCGTTATCAACGGCATTGCTACTGATGAAAATTGCCCAGTCGGCCTGTGTCAGTTCCCTGATTTTCCCATCGAATGTACTGTAATCGGATAAGGGGCTGATTGCAATGAGTGGAAATAATATGTAGTTACCACCTTGTTGCTCAATCGCTGCGCTTAGGTTTTTAGCTTGATCCAGCGGCCTTGTGATGGCAATTCCAAAACCTTTCAGTAAGTCAGTCATCGCTACTTTAGGCCTAGTTTTGCCTAAACATGGTCAAGCAAGGCTAAAATTTTATCGGCACCTTTATCACGCAACTGTTGCGCTAAAGTTTTCCCTAAGGCATCAGCTTGCATTCTATTTCCAGTTACTGTTTCAACTAGCATTTGTGCCCCGTCCACGCTAGCGACAAAGCCAGTGATGCGAATGCTCTCGGCTTCACAAACAGCATAAGCGCCTAGCGGTACCGTGCAACTACCAGCCAAGGCTCTGCTCATTGCACGTTCGGCTTCTACGCAGAGTTGTGTATCAGCATGGTTTAAAGGAGCCAATACAGTGAGCAAGTCTGTGCGATGAGTACAAATCTCTATGCCTAAAGCGCCTTGCCCGACAGCTGGAATACTATGTTGCGGTGAAATTACGCTACGAATACGAGCGCTAAGTCCAAGTCGGATTAAACCAGCCGCAGCCAAAATAATCGCAGCATATTGACCTTCATCTAGTTTTCTTAAGCGCGTTTGTAAATTGCCGCGCAAGGATTCAATTTTTAAGTGGGGTAAGCGCGCTTGGAGTTGACTTTGGCGTCGCAGACTTGAGGTGCCTACAACACTGCCGGCTGGTAAATCTTCTAATGAGGAAAAGTCATTAGAAACAAAGGCATCCCGAGGATCTTCGCGTTCGCCAGTGGCAACTAACATAAAGCCGTCTGGTAAGTTCATCGGCACATCTTTCATGCTATGCACCGCTAAGTCAGCACGACCATCGGCCAAGGCAGTTTCTAACTCTTTAACAAACAGGCCTTTGCCACCAACTTTTGCTAACGGGATGTCTAAAATTTGATCGCCGGTCGTAGTCATGCCCAAAATCTCTACGATTGTTGAGGGATATATCGTTTGTAAGCGACTTTGAATAAAGCGTGCTTGCCACATTGCAAGTGCACTTTCGCGGGAGGCAATCACCAACCTAGTTGGCGCAACTGCTGATGGACTCAAAGATGGGGCTGAACTGTTCATTTGATAAAGCTTATGGATTAAGAGATGTTTGATTTTAACACAAGCTTGGGAATGGCTCACCTCCCATGCCCAAGCCTTTTGCAGGCTTAAAACCGGATGGGATGAGTAGCCCATCTATGCGGGTGATCTTTGTACAAATGCTGCTTGGTATTAGTGTTGCCAAGCGCAGGGTACAATTGACGATTACTAATATACGTAAGTTTTCACCTAAAATTTCGCATATTAGGCTAGTGGCTATACTGTTTGAGGACAGATTTTGCCAGCGTAGCTTTGGTATTTTGCATTATACTAATCGCATAAAATCATTTTTAAGCAAATATTTTAGGGCCATAACGTTATTAGTTACGGTCAGAATGCAGGTAAAAATAGATCATATTCAAATGAGAACGACACAGTGAACGACACACAAAAAAATAGCTCGGCGCAAAGCGCACTTAACAAAAAAGATACCAGCTGGTCTGGTCGTTTTAATGAACCAGTTGCTGCGCTAGTGAAAAAATATACAGCATCCATTAGTTTTGATCAGCGTTTAGCGGTGTTTGATATTCAGGGCTCCTTGGCGCATGCCCAAATGTTGGGCGCACAAAAAATTATCAGTGCCGATGATGTGCGTGCAATTGAAGTAGGATTAGCAGAAATCCTGCAGGAAGTAGAAGCTGGCCAGTTTGAATGGTTATTAGATTTAGAAGACGTACATTTGAATATAGAAAAACGCCTGACCGATAAAATCGGCGATGCTGGAAAGCGTTTGCATACTGGGCGTAGCCGAAATGACCAAGTGGCGACCGATGTAAGGCTTTGGCTTCGTGCTACTACCGACCAATTGTTGTTGGGTTTGCGTAAGCTGCAACTAAGCTTATTAGATTTAGCCGAAACCCACTTTGATACAGTGATGCCTGGTTTTACCCACTTACAGGTTGCGCAACCAGTCACATTTGGTCATCACTTAATGGCCTATGTAGAGATGCTTAAACGGGATGCAGAGCGCTTTGGTGATGCGCGTCGCAGAATCAATCGCTTACCTCTGGGTGCTGCGGCATTGGCGGGCACTAGCTACCCGATAGACCGGGAAATGGTTGCAAAATCCTTGGGTTTTGACGATGTGTGTGAGAACTCATTAGATGCGGTTTCTGACCGTGACTTTGCCATCGAATTTACTTTTGCCGCATCATTGGTGATGACCCATCTATCACGCTTGTCAGAAGAGCTGATTTTGTGGAGTTCGCCAAGGTTCGCTTTTATTGATATTGCCGATCGCTTTTGCACGGGTTCATCAATCATGCCGCAGAAGAAAAATCCTGACGTACCAGAACTCGTGCGTGGGAAAACCGGCCGTGTTTATGGCAATTTAACCTCACTGTTGACGTTGATGAAAGGCCAGCCTTTAGCCTATAACAAAGACAATCAAGAAGACAAAGAGCCCCTATTTGATACAGCGGATACCTTATTGGTGACGCTAGAGATTTATGCTGACATGATGCGTGGCATCACGGTGAATAAAGAGAATATGCGCCAAGCCGCCAGTGAAGGTTTTGCTACGGCTACTGATCTTGCTGACTATTTAGCTAAAAAGGGCATGCCATTTAGAGACGCGCATGAAGTAGTGGCGCTGGCAGTCCGTTATGCAGTGGATCAAAAGGTCGAGCTTAGCGATTTGTCGCTAGCCACCCTGCAGCAGTTTGCGCCTAGTATTGCCGAAGATGTGTATACAGTTTTAACCTTAGAAGGCTCACTACATAGCCGTGACCATATCGGTGGCACGGCACCAGCACAAGTGAAGGCTGCCATTGCGCGCGCTAGAGTGGCGATTAAGTAAGTACGGAGCTTAGTGCTTGGGATCGACTTCAAGCACTAGGCGCATCCCAACAAGGGCATACCTAGTGTCTCGACTATTCCAGTTTCGGTAAGTACTGCGCGCGTATAAAGCCCATGTGTGCCAAGACCCGCCTCTGCGTACTTTTACATTTCCTTCCTTGGGTCCTTGCGGGTCAATGCTTGGTGAGTGCGCGTAATATTGTTCATCGTACCAATCAGAAACCCATTCCCATGCGTTGCCACTCATGTCATAAATTCCAAAAGCATTGGGCTTGAAACTTCCAACGGGTGCCGTGAACGCAAAGCCGTCGTGTTTTTTTAATGCGTAGATATCCCAGCGCTGCCAATTTTTAGCGCTATCGGCATCAAATATATTCGCGGAATCTATCAGTGCCTCGGGGTTATCGCCATTAAAGTACCTTGATCGCGTGCCAGCACGACAGGCATATTCCCACTCTGCTTCTGTCGGGAGGCGATAAGTTTTTCCTTCACGATGGCTTAGCCACTGCGTCAATGCCACTGCATCGTTCCAAGTGACATTTAATACGGGCTCGTTCCCTAGTTGCTTGAACCCAGGATTACTCCATAAATACTTTGGGTTTCTGCCTTCAAAAGCATCACCCTTGACGCTGAGTGCGGGATCATAATCAGCGTTGTAGCCATAACCGCCAGTTTTGTCGGCAATAGATTCTGGAATATAGCCAGACTCATCCAAGAATTTTCTGAACTGATCCACCGTGACTTCGTACTGACCCATAAAAAATGGTTTGCTAATTTTGACTAGATGAACCGGCTTTTCGTCGTTAAGGTCTGCGAGCCGAGATTTCGGGTACTGTGGAAAATCTCGTTGTAAGCTGTCAGGCGATTCATCGCTTCCCATTAAGAACTCACCTGCAGGCACTAATACCATTTTCATTGCCAACGAATTTTCAATTACTGCGGGTGACTTTTGATGGGGCGCAATTGCACACCCTAATAAAAAGAGGAAAAACGGGGCGATGAAAATATGTTTGATGGTCATTATTAAATTAAGAATAGTTCAAGTAATTCATTTAAAAAGCGTTGTCCCAATAGCGTAGGTTTGATGATGTTTTTTTCAATAACTAGCAAGCCTTTGTTTTGCGCTTTTTTAATGGCGGCATCCAGCTTATGGATGTTAATACCAGTACGTTGTTGAAATAAATCTATGGATACACCATCAATCAAACGAAGTGCATTCATCATGAATTCAAAACCCAAATCCTCTGAGCTAATGAGCCAAGTTCGCTCTGCCGCCTTGCCAAGCATTGCTTGCTCCATATAGGCTTTGGGATGTTTGTGGCGGGATTCGCGTGTAATTTTATCGTGATAACTAAGCTTGCTATGCGCACCAGCACCAATGCCAAGGTAATCGCCAAATTGCCAATAGTTGATATTATGTTTAGCTTGCTTGCCTGCCTTAGCGAATGCGGAAGTTTCATAATGCTCATAACCATGCTGGGCTAAAAGTGCTTCAATTTCAATTTGCATTTCAGCACTAGTGTCATCGTCCGGCAGGCTTGGTGGCGTGCGGTAAAATGGTGTATTCGGCTCTAAGGTTAAATGATAGAAAGACAGGTGCGCTGGATTTAAATCTATGGCGGTTTTAGCATCTTGTAGTGCATCTGTCAGCGTTTGTTGCGGCAGGCCATACATAATGTCGCAGTTGACTTGATCAAAAGTTTTGAGCGCCAAGGCGACAGCGTCATAAGCCTGCTGGCTGTCATGGATACGGCCTAGTGCCCGCAGGTAATCATTGTTAAAACTTTGTATGCCCAAAGACAGGCGATTAACCCCAGCGTCTTTGTAGCCACTAAAATGTGCGGCATCGACAGTACCTGGATTCGCTTCAAGCGTAACTTCTGCGTCAAATTCAAGGGGTGTCAACATGCGCACCTGACTTAAAATGCGATCGATTGACTCAGCAGAAAATAAGCTGGGTGTGCCACCTCCAAAAAATACAGATTTTACTTTTCGCCCCCACACGTTGGGGGTCGCCATCTCCAAATCTGCAATCAGTGCATCTACATAAGCCGCTTCTGGAATTTCGCCATTTTGATAGCGACTTTCGTGTGAATTAAAGTCGCAATATGGACACTTTTTTACGCACCATGGAATATGGATATAGAGCGATAAGGGTGGTGGATTAGTTAACCCTGATATGGTTGCATCCCCAACTAGTGGCGCGATCGCATTGATTGGCTTACTGGTAAAGTCGGTTGCCGCTTTAATTTCAATTATTTTTTTGATAGGGATTCACCAGCTGATCTATCATTTGATGCAGTGCATCGCGTATCTGTGCCTCGTTCACTTCCATCAACAGACCATCTTCCAAAGCATCTTGAGCAATCTGCTTAATTTCGGCAAAATTTTCAGCCATCACCTTGATTTTTTCGGTACAGGCAACGATGCTGTCGTCATCACGATGCCAGATAATGGGTTTATTTTTCATAGTAATTTAATTTTGTTTAACAGCTGTTGTAGCGCTAGCCCTCGATGGCTAATTTTATTTTTCACTTCAATGTTAAGTTCCGCGCCAGTTTTACCACTCGCCACATCAAGAAAAATGGGGTCATAACCAAAGCCCTCGTTACCGCGCGCTGCCGTTAAAATCTCTCCATGCCAAATGCCTTCAGCAATCAATGGTTGCGGATCTTGCGCATATTTTACCAGCACCATTACGCAATAGTAATGGGCTTGGCGATTGGTTTCATTCGCCAAGGCCTTTAGCAATTTTGTATTATTGGCATGGTCAGACTTTTGATCATCAGGCGTTTCGCAAGCGTAACGCGCAGAATGAACGCCAGGCAAACCCTCCAATGCATCTACACAGATACCTGAATCATCCGCAAGTGAGGGTAACCCAGTAAGTTGGCTAGCATGACGTGCTTTGGCTAAGGCATTTTCTATAAAGGTGGAGTACGGCTCATCTGCCTCTGGGACATTAAAAGCAGACTGCGCTAATACTTCAATGCCACTCCCTTGAAGTAGGTGCTGCATTTCTCTCAACTTGCCTTGATTGCCGCTGGCAAACACAATTTTTTGTAAACCGCTAACCTGCATAGGAATCACTTCAGCCTATTGGGCTAAAGCTGTATTTTGCATTGAAATCAGCACATTAATACCATCATGCGCTAGGCTAAGCATTGCATCCATCGTGGCACGGTCAAATGTTTCACCCTCAGCTGTGCCTTGGATTTCAACAAAACCGCCACTGGCTGTCATTACGATATTCATATCTGTGTCACAGCCAGAGTCTTCAATGTAATCTAAATCCAGGACTGGCTGACCTTGAAATACACCAACAGAAATGGCGGCAACCGCTTGCTTTAAAGGCGACTCTTGCAATAAGCCTTTTTTAATCAGTACACTAATCGCATCATGAAGTGCCACGTAAGCACCCGTAATACTGGCTGTGCGTGTGCCACCGTCTGCCTGTATGACATCACAATCAATCTGTATACTGCGTTCGCCTAGTTTGTCTAAGTCGATAATAGCGCGCAGCGAACGGCCGATTAAGCGCTGAATCTCTTGAGTACGTCCTGATTGTTTGCCTCTGGCAGCTTCTCTATCCATGCGGCTACCAGTAGAGCGTGGGAGCATGCCGTATTCAGCCGTTACCCAGCCTTGTCCTTTGCCTTTTAAAAAGCCTGGCACCTTCTCCTCGACGCTGGCTGTACATAACACATGGGTATCCCCAAACTTGATCAGTACTGAGCCTTCTGCGTGCTTGGTGTAATGGCGAATAATCTCTACTTTGCGTAACTCGTTATGCGCGCGCTGGCTGGGTCGGCTTGATGTCATGCTTAACTTCCTGATTTAATAATTTATTCGGGCAATATAACATACCGTGTTGCACAACTGCAGCGACGATTGAGCTACGCGGAGATTCTAGTAAGTTTTTTTGGCATGAAGCGACCTGTATTTGATACCATAGCTCTGATTTTATAAGCGCTATTAGGGAATATTTACGATGACTTTCAGCATGACCGGCTTTGCCGCATTAGAGCAACCCTTAGACAGCGCCACCTTGTTGCTCGAATTGCGCGCGGTGAATAGCCGCTATTTAGATTTGCATTTCAAGCTAGACGAGAACTTAAGAAGCTTCGAGCCTGCAGTGCGTGAGCTGATTAGCTCCCATTTAAGTCGAGGTAAGGTGGAGTGTAAGATTAATCTAGTTCAGCGCGCAAAATCCAATCAGGCGTTGCAGTTGGATGAAGGTCTAATGCAACAGTTGGCGGTGATTGGCGCTCAAGCGCAACAACATTTTCCACAAAGTCGCGCACTCAGTGTGGCGGATATTTTACGCTGGCCAGGCGTGGTGCAAACCGAGGTTCTGGGGCAAGAAACGTTACTAGAAGACATTAAAAATTTACTCAATCAGGGTTTGAAAGATTTAAATGCCTCACGCGCACGTGAGGGTGAAAAACTCAAAGCCTTGGTGCTTGATCGTTTGAGCCAAATTGAAGCTTTAGTTGAGCAAGTCAAACCGTTATTGCCTGCATTGAGTAAAGAATATCAAGCCAAGCTAGAGGCTAAACTACAAGAGAACCTGAAAAATGTAGACCCAGAAAGGGTGGCGCAAGAGTTGGTGTTATTTGCGCAGCGCATTGATGTTGATGAAGAGTTAAGCCGTTTGACTGCCCATATTTCTGAAGTTAAGCGAATTCTGGCTAGCGATGCCCCCGCCGGTAAGCGCCTAGATTTTTTGATGCAAGAGCTTAACCGCGAGGCGAATACCTTGGGTTCAAAATCTGTTTCCATACAAACCACACAAGTTTCTATGGAGCTTAAAGTGTTAATCGAACAAATGCGTGAGCAGATTCAAAACATTGAGTAAGCCTCAACAGTTAAAACAAAATGGTATGATTTAGCTTAGATTAAATTTTTAGCTAGAGATATGACGGGTAGTTATATAGAGCCGATAGCTTTCCAATGGGTTGCTTCGGCGATTTGCTTAGTCTAGATTATTGCTAAGCATTTCATGTTATAAATTTGTATAAGGATTTTGTTCAAAAATGATATTAGGCAATCTTTTTATTATCACGGCAGCTTCTGGCGCCGGTAAAACTAGTTTAATTAAAGCCTTGTTGATTGAAGATCCTCAATTAAAGCTTTCAATTTCACACACCACCCGCCAGCCTCGGCTGGGTGAAGCTAATGGGGTTGATTATCACTTTGTTGACGAGGCCTCATTCTTGCGTATGCTAGGTGAAGATCAGTTTTTAGAAAGCGCGCTAGTGCATGGCGCGCACTACGGCACCTCGCGGTCATCAGTGGATACACCACTAGCTACAGGGGCAGACGTTATCTTGGAGATTGACTGGCAAGGAGCCGAGCAAGTACGAAAGTTATACCCTCAGGCAATTAGTATTTTTGTATTGCCACCATCGATGGAGACTTTAACCCAACGCTTGAATAGTCGTGGGCAAGATAGTCAGGAGACGATTGCGCGAAGGGTGACTGCCGCACGCTCAGAAATGCGCCACGTAACTGAGTTTGATTATGTTACAATCAACGATGATTTTGAGGTTGCGCTACAAGATATTCGCGCAATAATTCGCGCACAACGCTTGAAAATTTCGGCTCAACAGCAGCGCTATGCCACTTTGATTCAGGCCCTCACATAAATTATGTCTATCTAGCCCAGACCCATTGGGCTTCAGTTTTTACACGAAAATTAGGAAATACCATCATGGCACGTATAACAGTAGATGATTGCTTAGAAAATATACCCAATCGATTTCAATTGACTTTAGTTGCAGCTTATCGCGCACGTCAGCTTCATAACGGCGCGGAGCCTCAAGTAAATATTCAAGGTTTGCGTGACAAACCAACGGTACTTGCGCTACGTGAAATCGCAGCAGGTAAAATTGGCGTAGATATTTTAGCGAACGCTAAGCTTTAATTTCTTTGCGCTAGAAAATCTAAAATGTAGTTTAGCCGTAAAAATGTCATGCCAAAAACCGCAAAAAATAATAAAGCGGAATCACTAAAGCCAGTCACAGCTCCCTTGCTGCCTGCGGACAGCAAGGATTCAGCCTTAACCCTACGCCTGCATTATCTTAACCCCCAAGACATAGATCAAATTTGGGAGGGGTATCGTTACGCCTATGCAGCGCATGATGGCGTGGTGCGTAAAACTGGAGAGCCTTATATTATGCATCCGGTATCGGTTGCCTGCGTATTGGCCGATTTGCATATGGATGTGCCTACTATTTTGGCTGCTTTATTGCATGACGTAGTGGAAGACACCTCAATTACTACTGAGGATATTAAAATCAAGTTCGGGCTGCAGGTGGCGGAACTTGTGGATGGTGTCACTAAGCTAGATAAAATTGAATTTCAAAGCGCCAGTCAGGCGCAGGCAGAAAATTTCCGTAAAATGTTGCTCGCCATGTCGCAAGATGTCCGTGTGATTTTGGTTAAGCTCGCAGATCGTTTGCATAATATGCAAACGCTAGAAGCGATGAATCCAGAGAAGCAAAAGCTAATTGCCAAAGAAACGTTGGATATTTATGCGCCGATTGCTAATCGACTCGGCTTAAATGCTATTTATCAGGAACTTGAAGATTTAAGTTTCAAATATTTATATCCCATGCGCTACAGTGCAATTTCAAAGGCTGTCAAAGCTGCACGTGGTAACCGCAAAGAAGTCGTAAGTAAAATACTCCATTCGATTAAAGAGCAAATGCAGGCCCTCAATATCGACGCAGAAATTTCTGGGCGTGAGAAGCATCTTTACAGCATTTACAAGAAGATGGCAGGTAAAACTACCAACTTTTCACAAATTTACGACATCTACGGTTTCCGCGTGGTGGTCAAAGATTTACCGAGTTGCTATCTTGCCCTCGGGGCCCTGCATGCTTTATACAAACCGATTCCGAGCAAATTTAAAGATTATGTAGCAATCCCCAAAGCCAATGGCTACCAGTCATTGCACACCACTTTGTTTGGTCCATTTGGCACGCCGATTGAGGTGCAGATTCGCAGTGAGGAAATGCATAACATTGCCGATGCTGGTGTAGCTGCGCATTGGTTGTATAAATCCAGCGACGCCCAACTGACAGCCTTGCAACAACAAACCCATCAATGGTTGCAGCGTTTGCTGGAAATCCAAAGTGAAAGCACCGACTCACTTGATTTCTTAGAGCATCTTAAAATTGATTTATTCCCTGATGAGGTCTATGTATTTACACCCAAGGGTAAAATTTTAGCGTTGCCTAAAGGTGCGACTGCAGTAGATTTTGCCTATGCAGTGCACTCTGATATCGGTAACAGCTGTGTGGCAGTGCGTATCAATCAAGAGTTGGCCCCATTGCGCACAGAGTTACATAATGGAGACCATGTTGAAATTATCACAGGCGTTATTGCTAAGCCAAATCCAGCGTGGCTGAATTATGTGATTAGTGGCCGTGCCCGTGCCCACATTCGTCATTTTATGAAATCTCAACAATCTGCCGACTCCGCGCATATTGGGGAACGTATGCTTAATCAGGCGTTACGCGCCCTGCATGTTGATGCCGCTAGCATCACTGAAGTGCATTGGCAAAAGCTAATCCGTGACTATGCCGTCAAGCATAAATCTGAAATATTATCGGATATAGGTTTGGGCAAGCGGCAAAATGTAATGGTTGCGCATCAACTGCTAGCCATGACCGATGATCATTTGGAAAAGCACACCAAATTACCGGCTACATCATTAGATACCATTACCATACGTGGTACTGAGGGCATGGCGGTTCAGTTTGCCCCATGTTGTCGCCCAATTCCTGGCGATCCTATTTTAGGCTTTATCAACAAAGATAAAGGCTTGGTCATTCATACCCATGACTGCCCTAGTGTACGCAAATTTAAGTTGGATCCTGATAAGTGGTTGGACGTGGAGTGGGAGCCAGAAAATCAGAGACTGTTCAAAACCAACCTTAATCTGACGGTGGCCAATCAGCCGGGCATGTTGGCAAAAATCGCCAGTGGTATTGCAGATGCAGGGTCTAATATTGATAATGTGAGTGTGGAAGAGGCGGATGGCAGCGCTTATGCCAACCTATATTTCACTGTGCAGGTTAGAAACCGTATCCATTTGGCTGAGTTAATGCGCGGCCTTCGTAAAATACCCGATGTAGTTCGTATTAACCGCGCTAAGGGCAACCCTGCCGGCAACGGATCTAGATCATCTTCGCAATAAACGATAGTGTTTAGACATTAAAAACCAACCAAACTATAAGATAAGAAACTATGAGCAAACAAATTATTCAAACTAACGGCGCACCGGCGGCTATCGGAACATACTCACAAGCCGTTAAGGTAGGTCGTACGGTTTACCTATCAGGCCAAATTGGCCTGGATCCAACCACTATGCAGATGGTCGAAGGTATAGAAGCGCAAGTGCATCGCGTATTTAGCAACCTAAAAGCGGTGGCTGAAGCTGCCAATGGTTCACTTAATGACACCGTAAAACTGAATGTTTTTCTAACTGACCTAGCGCATTTTGCTTTAGTGAACACGATTATGGCTGAATACTTTAGTCAGCCATACCCTGCGCGAGCGGCAGTGGGCGTAGCATCGTTGCCACGTAATGCCTTGGTTGAAGCTGATGGTGTGCTAGTCATCCTAGATTAAGTCCATATACATTTTGTGATCAAAGTGGCTGAAAGTTTGGAGCTGACAACAATTAAGACTTTTAGCAAGCCTCTGTTAGCTAACCTTCAAAAACTAGGGGTCAGCACCGTTCAGGGATTATTGCTGCATTTGCCTTTGCGGTATATAGATGAAACCCATATTAGTGCGGTACGTGATTTACGGGCAGGTGAATCCGCGCAGGTAGAAGGGGAAATTGTACATCTTGAAGTGGCTTATAAACCACGTAAAACTTTAATGGCAAGACTTGAGGACGCAAGCGGCCAGATCACTTTGCGGTTTTTACATTTTTACCCTAGCCAAATTGAAGCACTAAAAGTGGGCACTAAGTTACGCGTTTACGGCGAAGTGCGTAGTGGTTTTTTTGGTTATGAAATGGTGCATCCAAACTGCAAATCAGTGGGTGAAAAAACTGAAGTCGCCGAAACACTAACCCCAGTTTATCCAACGGTAGCAGGACTTACGCAGAGCAGTTTGCGTAAAGCCCTTAAACTGGCTTTAGCACAAACCCCGCTAGCTGAAACCTTGCCACCTAGTGTATACGAAGCTTTTAACTTTCCTAGTTTTGCAGAGAGTATCCAAGCACTGCACCATCCAGCCCCTAATAGCGATTTGCAAGCATTGCAGGACAAAAAAACACCACATTGGAGGCGCTTGGCTTTTGATGAATTGCTGGCACAGCAACTTTCAATGCGTAAACATTATTCGCGCCGCCGAAGTGTTAATGCGCCTCAATTTACCCCATCTAAATATTTAGTTTCAGCCTTACTAAAAAGTTTACCGTTTGCCTTAACTTCAGCACAGCAAAAAGTAGCGCTAGAAATTGAGCGCGATTTAAGCCAGCCGCATCCCATGCAACGGCTTTTGCAGGGAGATGTTGGTAGTGGTAAGACCATTGTCGCTTGTATGGCTGCATTGCAGAGTATTGAAAATGGCTGGCAGGTCGCCTTGATGGCACCTACAGAAATTTTAGCCGAACAGCATTATAGGAAAACACTTGCTTGGTTAAGCGCGCTCAATATTCGCATAGGCTGGCTGACGGGCAGTCAATCTAAAAAAGAACGGGTAGCGGCATTGCAGGCTATCGCTTCTGGCGAAGCACAGTTGGTAGTAGGTACACACGCCCTATTTCAGGAGTCGGTCGAATTTAAAAACCTAGGCCTAGCAATCATTGATGAGCAGCATCGCTTTGGTGTACAACAGCGGCTAGCCCTGCGCCAGAAAGGGCAGCCGGAACCACATCAGTTAATGATGACAGCGACACCTATACCGCGCACTTTATCCATGAGTTATTACGCTGATCTGGACGTTTCTGTCATCGATGAGCTGCCGCCTGGGCGCACGCCGATTGTGACTAAGTTAGTTTCGGATGCTCGTCGCGATGAAATTCTGCAGCGCGTGCGTGAGGCCTGTATGCAGGGAGATCAAGCTTATTGGGTGTGTCCGCTGATTGAGGAGTCGGAAGTTTTGCAATTGCAAACAGCTAACGATATCTTTGCGCTAATGCAAAGTGAATTTCCCGAGTTGGCGGTGGGTTTGGTGCACGGTCGAATGAAGTCTTCTGAGAAACAGGCAGTGATGTCGGCGTTTACCAATGGCGAGTTACAGTTATTGGTAGCCACCACCGTGATTGAGGTGGGTGTGGATGTGCCCAATGCTAGTTTAATGGTGATTGAGCACGCCGAACGCATGGGCTTAAGTCAATTGCATCAGTTGCGTGGTCGCGTTGGTAGAGGCGCCGCAAAAAGTACGTGCATACTGCTCTATCAAAACAAGCTATCTGAAACCGCACGTGCACGACTAAAAGTAATTTATGAAAGTAATGATGGCTTTGCTATTGCGCAAGCCGATTTACATTTGCGCGGGCCTGGCGAGCTTCTTGGCGTTCGCCAAAGTGGTGTACCTATGCTGAAGATTGCAGATTTAGAGCGCGATGCCGATTTATTAGATTCCGCCAAGTCGATAGCAGACCAGTTGCTAAAACAATATCCCGAAGCAGCCGAAAAGCATTTGATGCGATGGCTGGCGAGTGCGGGCGAAATGATGAAGGTTTAGTGCTGGGTTTTTGTGGCATAATTTTTCCGTGAAAATTCTACGTTCAAATCAGTATCAACGCGATAATTGCAATTTCCATTGGCTTAAAAAGCCCATACTCAGTGGCCGCTATCGTCAGTGGTTGCAGGATGATGGTTCTTTGACTAAGCGTCTACAACAACGCCATGATGACTTCAAAGTGAAGCCCGCATTGGTAGCTTATGGAAAGCCATTTTTTGATGAGTTGGCGTTATTGGCAATTCCAACGCGCAGTAAGGCGCTAGTGCGAGAAGTATTTTTGATGGGGGGTGAGCAAGCATTGGTGTTTGCCCACAGCGTATTGCCAAGAAGTAGCATGCGGGGAGCTTGGCGGAGTTTGCGTAACTTAGGGAATAAACCATTAGGTGCAAAATTATTTTCCGCACCGCAGGTGCGACGTATGACTTTAAGTTATAAAAAGCTAGCGCCGCACCATGCCCTATACCAACATGCCATCCGAGGATTCGATGAAAAGCCAGATTGCTTATGGGCTAGGCGTTCGTTGTTTAGTTTAAATTGCGCTACCATTATGGTAACAGAGGTCTTTTTGCCGCGAATCCTCCTGTAAAGTTGGTGTTGATATCAGCATTTTTTTCAACTTGTCGCGGAAATCTTGGCTATTTGTGCCGTTGAAGCAAGAAACAACGTCTTTTAGGGCAGGGTAGCTAACTCATGAATCTACAGAAAATCACCGAAAAATTGAATGCTTATGCGCGCCTAATGCGGTTGGATAAGCCTATAGGTATTTTATTGTTGCTATGGCCAACGCTGTGGGCTTTGCTGATAGCTACGGATGGCATGCTCAGCGGGAACATCACACTTATTTTTGTCATTGGGACCGTGTTGATGCGCAGTGCGGGTTGTGTGCTGAACGATATCGCTGATCAGCGATATGATGGTTTGGTTAAACGGACGCGACATAGGCCCTTGGTAAGTAATCAAGTGAGCAAAAAGGAAGCTTATGTGCTGGCGACAATCTTGAGTTTGTTGGCATTCGCTTTGGTATGTACGCTCAATGAACTCACTGTAAAATTGTCTGTAGTCGCTTTATTTCTAGCGGCAAGCTACCCAATGACCAAACGATTTTTTGCAATACCTCAGGCCTATTTAGGCATTGCATTTGGCTTTGGAATTCCGATGGCATTTGCTGCCGTTACCAACATCGTACCTGGAGTTGCTTGGGTTTTACTGCTGGCAAATGTATTTTGGGCAATGGCTTACGATACGGAGTACGCGATGGTTGACCGTGAAGATGATCTAAAAATAGGCATTCAATCCTCCGCCATTACTTTTGGACGTTTTGATGTGATTGCCGTGATGATTTGCTATGTGATTACGCTGACATTACTTGTTGTGGTAGGGCAATGGTTGTCAATGGAAGCTGTCTATTATTCGGGTTTAGCGGTGGGCGCTTCTGTTGCTGTATATCATTATTTTTTGATTAGGGCGCGCGAGCCACATCGTTGCTTTAAAGCATTTTTAGGCAATAGCTGGTTTGGACTTGCAGTTTTTGCTGGGTTGCTTGGCCATTATTGGCTATAGCGCTAGTGATCAAGCCAAGAAATTTGCTTTTACGTCTTATCTAGATGTGAATTAATCACATTAAACTTGATAGTTGGTGCATACTGCTAAGGATGTAATGACTTAAGCTTTAAGCAGACAACTTAAAACTAAGTAAATAAAGCGCAACATAATGTTTGACAAAGCACAGCGCTTCAGCATAAAATCCGCCTCTTAAATTTTTTAGCCATAGTATTGATAAGACAATGAAAACCTTCTCAGCAAAATCACACGAAGTGAAGCGCGAATGGTTTGTGGTTGATGCCACAGACTTAGTGCTTGGACGTTTAGCTAGCGGAATCGCACACCGTTTACGCGGCAAACATAAAACCATTTATACACCACACGTTGATACGGGTGATTATATTGTCGTCATTAATGCCGACAAATTAAAAGTAACTGGTAATAAAGCTGATGGTAAGCTTTACCATAGCCACTCTGGTTATCCAGGCGGTATCAGCACAACGACATTTGCTAAAATGCAAGACCGTTTCCCAGGTCGCGCTTTAGAAAAAGCAGTTAAAGGCATGTTACCTAAAGGACCTTTAGGTTACGCCATGATTAAAAAGATGAAAGTTTATGCTGGTGCTACGCATGAACATGCGGCACAACAACCGCAAGCATTGACAATCTAAGGATATAAAAATGATCGGTAAATATAACTACGGTACAGGCCGCCGCAAGAGTTCAGTAGCGCGCGTGTTTATGAAGTCTGGCAAAGGCAATATCATTGTGAATGATAAGCCAGTTGATGAGTACTTCTCACGTGTTACAGCGCGTATGATTTTACGTCAACCGCTAGAGCTTACAAACAATCTTGCTAGCTTTGATATTATGGTAAACGTAATCGGTGGCGGTGAGTCAGGCCAAGCTGGTGCGGTTCGTCATGGTATTACACGTGCTTTGATTGACTTTGATGCGACATTAAAAAGTGCGTTGTCACATGCTGGCTTCGTCACCCGTGATGCACGTGAAGTTGAGCGTAAAAAAGTTGGTTTCCGCAAAGCGCGTCGTCGTAAACAGTTCTCTAAACGCTAATACCCCAATCGAATCAATTGGCGGTTGCAGTTTAAAAAGGTCGCTGATGCGACCTTTTTTATTTTCTGGTCACCAAGTTTTATGATGTAAGGTTTTACGATTTTTAGCATTTGCAGTGATAAGTTTTGATATGATGAAGATATGGCTGATAAAAAAATAAAAGTAGGCATAGTAGGCGGCACTGGATACACCGGCGTAGAGTTGTTGCGTCTGTTAAGTGTGCACCCTAATGTAGCGTTAACCACGATAACTTCTCGTGGCGATGCGGGGCTAGCTGTGGCTGATATGTTTCCCAACTTACGTGGTTATGTTGACTTAACATTTACTGATCCAGCACATTCCAATTTAGAACAATGTGATGTTGTATTCTTTGCCACGCCCAATGGCATAGCTATGCAACAAGCCCGGCAACTACTGAGTAAAGGTGTGCGGGTAATCGATTTGGCGGCAGATTTTAGAATTAAAGATATTGCAACTTGGGAAAAATGGTATGGCATGAGCCACGCCTGCCCAGATTTGGTTGCTCAAGCTGTATACGGTTTGCCAGAAATTAATCGGGAAGCTATTCGGGGAGCACAATTAGTGGCCAACCCTGGTTGTTATCCAACAGCGGTACAATTGGGCTTTATGCCGCTCCTAGAAGCCGGCGTGGTTGATATAAGTTATTTAATTGCTGATGCGAAATCGGGCGTAAGTGGCGCTGGACGAAAAGCTGAGGTGCCTAGCTTATTTGCAGAGTCGGCCGATAACTTTAAAGCTTACGCGGTTAATGGACATCGCCACTTACCAGAAATTAGCCAAGGGTTAACAGCAATGGCTAATGCTGAGGTTGGATTTACATTCGTGCCGCATTTAACCCCATTAATTAGGGGGATACATGCAACCTTGTACGCGAAAATTACTAAGAGTGTTGATTTGCAGGCTTTGTTTGAGGCACGTTACGCTGATGAGCATTTTGTGGATGTATTGCCTAAAGGCACTCACCCTGAAACGCGTTCTGTGCGCGGCTCTAATCTATGCCGAATTGCTGTTCACCAACCACAAGGCAGTGACATTGTAGTTATATTGTCTGTGATTGATAATCTTGTAAAAGGTGCAGCGGGGCAAGCGGTGCAAAACATGAATATCATGTTTGATTTAGCTGAAACTAGTGGCTTACAAATCGTGCCATTATTGCCTTAGCTTGCACTTATCATGAAGCCAGTTCGTAGAAGAATTAGACGCCATTTTGGCCTCACTGCCAAGCAGGTCGCGGTGCGCTCACGGCGTCCATGGTATTTCCAGTGGGGGATCGCAGCGCTATTGCTAGTGATTGGGTATGCTGTAGCATACTGGCAATTGACTAGCGGCGAAGATATGGGTGAAAAATTTAGGCAAGTGTCTGCACAAAATCAAAATCTGCAGACCAAGCTAATCCAAGTTGAGCGCCAATTACAAATTGAGTTAGTCACACAGCATAATCTTGAGCAAGAGCTAAATCATGTTCAGGATGAAAATATGCATATGAAAGAAGATTTATTGTTTTACAAGACGATGGTGAAAAATAAGAAGCCAACCCCTCGACGCTAAGCTTATAGTGTGGCGGCCAGGGGCATGTAGCAATTGAATAAAGGTGGAAATTATGTTTTTTAAGAAAAGTAATCGAGTACAAAATAGTATAGATACCCTGATAGGCGCAGATACTCGCATTGATGGAAATGTTTTTTTCTCTGGTGGCTTACGAGTTGATGGCGCCATTAAAGGTGACGTAACTGAACCAAATGCCAGTCCCAGCACACTAATTCTTAGTGAGAGTGGGCGTATAGAAGGCGCGGTGATTGCATCTAAAGTTGTTATTAATGGTAAGGTACTTGGCTCAGTCAAAGCGAGTCAGTTTGTTGAACTGCAAGCGAAATCAAGCATTACTGGTGATTTGTATTACAAATCACTTGAGATGCATACCGGTGCAGTAGTTGAAGGCCGGTTGGTGTATTTAGGCGAGCCAGAAGCCAATGAGTAAATCTTAGCAATCCTTAATCCTGGATTGACCAAGAGCTTAAGCAGTAGCATAATGATTTTATTGAAAGTTTTTAGGAGTGCATTATGAATGCAGTTGTAGATATAGCAGAAATTGAAATGCCAGCACCGTTGGTGTTTACTGACAATGCTGCCAAAAAAGTAAAAGAACTGATCGAAGAAGAGGGCTCTCCAGATCTTAAATTGCGCGTATTCGTGAGTGGCGGTGGGTGTTCTGGATTTCAGTATGGATTCACTTTTGAAGAAGAAGTGAATGATGATGATACACAGGTCCAAAAAGACACGGTTACTTTGTTGATTGACCCAATGAGTCTGCAATATTTAATGGGCGCTGAGATTGACTATCAAGATAGCCTGCAAGGGTCCCAATTTGTAATCCGTAATCCGCAAGCAACGACTACATGTGGATGTGGATCTTCATTCTCAGTTTAAGTTGACCTTTTAGCTGAACATAAAAAAGCCAAGCATTGTTTGGCTTTTTTATTGCTAAATACTGGTGATTCTTAGATTAAAGTTACCGCTTGTCTAAGGGAACAAGGTCCCGTCTAAGAGCGCCTGTATAAAGCTGTCTTGGCCTGCCGATTTTATGCTCAGGATCAGAAATCATTTCGCTCCACTGCGCGACCCAGCCGGCAGTTCTTGCCATGGCGAAAATGGCAGTAAACATAGAGTTAGGAATGCCCATGGCGCGCATGACTATACCACTATAAAAATCCACATTCGGATAGAGCTTGCGTGATACAAAGTACTCATCTTCAAGTGCAATTTTTTCCAGCTCCATCGCGAGCTTAAACATCGGATCATCATGCAAGCCTAACTCATCGAGCACTTCATGGCAGGTAGTACGCATAATAGCTGCACGCGGATCCATGTTGCGATAGACTCGGTGACCAAAACCCATCAAGCGGAACGTATCAGTTTTGTCCTTGGCGCGCTTAATAAATTCACCGATACGTGAAACATCACCAATTTCTTCCAGCATATTCAGCGTTGCTTCGTTAGCGCCGCCATGCGCAGGTCCCCACAGCGATGCAATCCCTGCAGAAATACATGCGAACGGATTCGCGCCGCTTGAGCCAACCAAGCGTACCGTGCTTGTGGACGCATTTTGCTCATGGTCTGCATGTAAAATTAGAATACGTTCAAATGCCTTGGCTAGCACTGGATTGGGCGTGTATTTTTCACAGGGCGTTGCAAACATCATATGCATGAAGTTTTCAGCGTAATTCAGGTTATTCTGTGGGTACATAAATGGCTGACCCAAATTGTATTTGTAGCTCCAAGCGGCAATCGTAGGTACTTTTGCAAGTAAACGATGTGCAGAAATTTCGCGATGTTTCGCATCCCGAATATCCATAGCATCAAAATAAAAGGCAGAAAGTGAGCCGACCACACCGACCATAACCGCCATTGGGTGAGCGTCGCGGCGGAAGCCCCGGAAAATGTTATTGAGTTGATCATGCAGCATAGTGCTGCCATTAATCGTGTTGGTAAATTGTTGTTTTTCTGCAGCATTGGGTAGTTCGCCATGCAGTAATAAATAAGATACTTCCATAAAATTGCAGTGCTCTGCCAACTGTTCAATTGGGTAGCCACGGTAATATAACAAGCCATGCTCACCATCAATAAAAGTGATATTAGAGTTGCATGCAGCAGTAGACAGAAATCCTGGGTCGTACGTAAACACACCATGCTTACTTAAATTACGTATGTCAATTACGTCATTGCCCAAGCTGCTAGAAAGGATTGGCAAATCAATCGGTTGGGCACCATTATCAAATGTAAGTGTTGCTTTAGTAGGTTTGTTCATCGTTTAAGGTCTTCTAATGTTTAAATGCTGCTTAGATTAATGCTCAATTTTTGGATGATTATACTGTAATGATGGGCTTACAGGCTTGCTAGGCTGTATTTTTATAGCCATTAGCATTCTTAAGCATTGCCAATTAATTTTGATAAATAGCGCCTAATATGCGCGCACCTTTAGCACCTGTAACTTCTGGCAAATTAGCCGTTTTTTTATCTAGGGTTTGTTTCGCAAGCCAAGCAAATGCAATTGCTTCCAGCCAGTCGACGCCAACACCAAGGATGTCAGTGCTCTCAACTCGAACGTCAGCCAACAATGTTTGTAGGCTTGATCTAAGTAAACTGTTGTGAGCGCCACCGCCACATAGGTAAACTTCATCAACGCTCCCGCAGTAATGCTGAAGCGAATCAACAATAGTATGGGCTGTCAGCGCTACCAAGGTGCGCGCAACATCTTGGGCAGCGTAGTGTTGCCCTGATATTTTTTTTGATAGCCATTGATCATTAAACAAATCGCGGCCAGTGCTTTTGGGGGGGCTCAATGCAAAATAAGGATCCGCCAACATCGCTTCTAATAATGGAGCTATTACATGGCCAGTACTTGCCCACCCACCATTAGCATCGTAATCTAGATTTTGGTGTTGTTTAATCCAGGCATCTAGCAACATATTTCCTGGACCTGAATCAAATCCAAGTACATTGTTATTTTTAAGAAACGTAATATTGGCAATACCACCGATATTAATAATGGCGCGCGACATTTTCGAGCTTGCGAACATCGCTTGATGAAAAGCTGGGACTAAGGGCGCCCCTTGTCCGCCGGCAGCAATATCACGGCTTCTAAAGTCAGCCACAACAGTGATACCTGTCAGCTCTGCAAGGAGTGCTGGATTTCCAATTTGCAGGGTAAATCCTATGCCATCAATGAGTTGTGGTTGGTGCCTTATGGTTTGACCGTGACATCCGATAGCAGTGATTTGTTGCGGTTTTAGATTTATTTTAGCTACAAGCTGATTGATAGCCTCAGCATAAAGCTTTGCTAAGGTATTACCCATCAGAGCCGTGGTTTCAAGTTCGTTCGCGGTAGGGTATTGCAGAGCTAGAATTTGTGCGCGTAAAGAAGCTGGATAGGCTAAAAAATGTGTATTCAATAGACGCACTTGTCCGCTAGCAGTCGAATCGTTGCTGTTAAATTCAACCAAGGCAACATCAACACCATCAAGGCTGGTGCCTGACATCAATCCAATGAAAAGCATGTTATGCATTTTTTTGTTCTAGGGAATTTATCTTAATTTCTTAAATGACTAAATTGAGTGTCGCGCACAGGTGGCATGCTGATTATTTGTAACATAGTTGCTCTTGGGATATCGGTCGATAAGCTCATGGGTGCAATACCAAAAGCTGTGAATATACAGAATAAAGGTAAGCAAGAAATCATTAGAATCCAGCGCAATTTCAGCTTACGTTCAGATTTATGGTTGTTTTGCGCTAAAATACGATTTGGCATTGAGTCTGACTTGAAGTTTTTCTGAGCAGAATAATCAGATGTACCGTTATTTTTATTGGGCTCGTTAGTCTGCACGGGCTTGCCTTTACTGAAATCTAATTCAAAGCCAATACTAACAGAAAACCCAATTAAAACAAGAAAATGACCGGCATTAAAGCCGGTATTGAAGCTAGAGTTTAAGGATAAAAGACGTGAATAATGACATCAATCAGCAGCTCGCCGTAATTAAGCGTGGTGCAGATGAGCTATTAATTGAGGCGGAGTTAGTAGAAAAACTGCGCCTTAGTATCAAGGCGAACCAGCCATTAAGAATTAAAGCTGGATTTGACCCTACTGCGCCGGATCTGCACCTAGGCCACACTGTGTTGCTTAATAAGTTACGTCAATTCCAAGAATTGGGGCATCAGGTGTTATTCCTAATTGGGGACTTCACCGGCATGATAGGCGACCCCACCGGTAAAAGCACCAC
>CAILXF010000016.1 GCA_903838125.1 uncultured Pseudomonadota bacterium
ACATCAATAGCACTATTGTTGACCCCAAGAATTTTGATCCGAATTCCTTTGTTGAAGTGAATGCAGATTACTGCATTATTCCACCTAACTCATTTGCCTTAGCTCGCACCGTGGAGTATTTCAGGATCCCACGCAATGTGCTGACGATCTGCTTAGGAAAATCAACCTATGCGCGCTGTGGCATAATTGTCAATGTGACCCCATTTGAGCCTGAGTGGGAAGGTTATGTCACACTAGAGTTCAGCAACACCACACCACTACCAGCAAAAATTTATGCCAACGAAGGTTGTGCACAAGTACTGTTCTTTGAAGCCGATGATGACGACGTATGTGAGACTAGTTATAAAGACCGTGGTGGTAAATATCAAGGTCAAGTCGGCGTTACGTTACCTAAGATTTAATCATGCAAGCCTTTGCATTAGCGCACCAATTTATTAAGGGTTTTAAATGAAATTCAGATTTCCAGTAGTCATTATCGATGAAGATTTTCGATCAGAGAATGCTTCAGGCTTAGGCATACGCGTATTAGCGAAAGCCATCGAGGATGAAGGGTTTGAAGTATTAGGCGTCACCAGCTACGGTGACCTTACCTCATTTGCGCAGCAACAAAGTCGCGCTTCGGCCTTTATACTTTCTATTGATGATAATGAGTTTATTGAAGAAAATCAGGAAGCTCTAAATAACTTACGTAAGTTTGTAGATGAAATTCGCTATCGCAATGAAGAAATCCCAATCTTTTTACATGGTGAAACCCGCACCTCGCGCCATATCCCCAATGAGATCTTGCGTGAGCTTAATGGCTTTATCCATATGTATGAAGATACACCAGAATTTGTGGCGCGCTATATTCTGCGTGAAGCACGTACCTATTTAGATAGCCTACCACCGCCGTTCTTCCGCGCATTAGTGCACTATGCGGCTGACGGTTCATACTCTTGGCATTGCCCAGGCCACTCTGGGGGTGTCGCTTTTTTAAAATCACCAGTAGGCCAAATGTTTCACCAGTTTTTTGGTGAAAACATGCTGCGTGCTGACGTGTGTAATGCCGTTGATGAACTAGGCCAACTTCTCGACCATACTGGGCCAGTAGCGGCTTCAGAGCGTAATGCTGCGCGTATTTACAATTGCGACCATTTGTACTTTGTGACCAACGGCACTTCAACCTCTAATAAAATCGTTTGGAACTCAACCGTCGCACCTGGTGATGTAGTGGTGGTAGATCGTAACTGCCATAAATCAGTTTTGCATTCTATTATTATGACTGGGGCGATACCAGTATTTTTAATGCCTACTCGCAACCACTTTGGCATTATTGGTCCGATTCCAAAGAGCGAATTTGAGTGGGAAAATATCAAAAAGAAAATTGAGCGTAACCCATTTGCTACGGATAAAAATGTAAAACCACGGGTATTGACCATTACCCAGTCTACGTATGATGGTGTGTTGTACAACGTAGAAGAAATTAAAGAAATGCTTGATGGAAAAATAGATACGCTACATTTTGATGAAGCCTGGTTGCCACATGCCACGTTCCATGACTTTTATGGTGACTACCACGCGATTGGTGCTGATCGACCACGCTGTAAAGAGAGTATGGTGTTCTCTACACAATCCACACACAAACTACTGGCAGGCCTTAGCCAGGCCAGCCAAATTTTGGTACAGGATGCAGAGAACTATCAACTAGACCGCGATATATTTAACGAAGCTTACTTGATGCACACGTCGACCAGCCCGCAATATTCCATTATTGCCAGTATTGATGTAGCCGCTGCTATGATGGAAGCACCGGGCGGTACAGCTCTGGTAGAAGAAAGTTTAATGGAAGCCTTAGACTTCCGCCGTGCGATGCGTAAGGTGGATGAAGAATGGGGTGCTGATTGGTGGTTTAAAGTTTGGGGTCCAGATGACCTCTCTGAAGAAGGGCTAGAAGAACGCGATGCGTGGATGCTCAAGGCTGATGAAGCTTGGCATGGTTTTGGCAATTTAGCTGAAAACTTCAATATGCTTGATCCGATTAAAGCCACCATTATTACGCCTGGCCTAGATATTAAAGGCGATTTTTCAGATAAATTTGGTATTCCAGCTGCGATTGTCACCAAATACTTGGCTGAACATGGTGTCATTGTTGAAAAAACTGGCTTGTATTCATTCTTTATTATGTTCACCATCGGTATCACCAAAGGTCGCTGGAACACCATGGTTGCAGCATTACAGCAATTTAAAGATGACTATGATAAGAATCAGCCTCTATGGAAAGTATTGCCAGAATTTATTATCAAACAACCACGCTATGAAAAAGTGGGCTTGCGTGACTTATGTGAACAGATACATGCGGTCTATAAAGCTAATGATGTTGCACGCTTAACCACTGAGATGTACCTTTCAGACATGGTGCCTGCAATGAAACCTACCGATGCTTTTGCTAAAATGGCACATAGAGAAATTGACCGCGTGCCCATTGACGACTTGGAAGGTCGCGTAACCGCTGTGCTGTTAACACCCTACCCACCCGGCATTCCGCTACTAATTCCAGGTGAACAGTTCAATAAAATCATTGTGGATTACCTGAAGTTTGCTCGTGAATTTAATGAGAAATTCCCAGGATTTGAAACGGACAACCATGGTTTAGTCAAAGAAATCGTCGATGGTAAAGCGGTTTATTACGTGGATTGTGTTGAGCAGAAATAGGATTAGGACTGGGTAATTAGTCCTCTCTCCTAGTGCTGTATTAGGCTAGGATTTACGTGTGTAAGTTACGTAACTAAAATCCAACCCTTGCTCTGAAGTGTGCTCCTTACGTGAGATTTCGGACCATAGCTTAGCATCTACCTTTGGGAAGTAGGCGTCCCCTACTGGTGCTAACGCAATCTCTGTGAGATAAAGCTTACTGGCCAAACTTAGTCCAGCTAGGTATAGCTCGGCCCCACCAATCAAAAAAGCTTCTGTATCGTGCTGACATAGATCAATAGCTGCTTCTAGGGTATGTGCAATGAGCGCACCCTCAATCTTATACTCAGGATTACGCGTCACAATCACTGTAGTGCGCCCTGGTAGCAATCTTCCTAGTGACTCATAGGTCTTACGGCCCATAATAATATGATGGCCTGTAGTGAGTGCACGGAAGTTTTTTAAATCTTCAGGTAGGTGCCATGGAAGTGTGTTCTGGTAGCCAATGACACCATTTTCTGCCACAGCCACAATAATCGACAGATTATTCATTAGACGGCAACTGGCGCTTTAATTGCTGGATCTGGATCGTAATTTTCTAAGTTAAAATCTTCAAACTTAAAGCTAAAAATATCGCTAACTGCAGGATTGATCTGCATGGTTGGTAAAGCTTTAGGAGTGCGTGCCAATTGCTCATGCACTTGCGCTAGGTGATTATTGTAAATATGTGCATCCCCTAATGTATGCACAAAATCACCCAACCTTAAATTGCACACCTGAGCGACCATCATCGTCAACAAAGCATAAGAAGCGATATTAAACGGAACCCCTAGAAAGATATCCGCACTACGTTGATACAGTTGGCAACTTAACTTACCTCTTTGATCTGCATCACCGGCAATTGCTGGCGCCACATAAAACTGAAAAAAAGCATGACATGGCGGTAATTTCATTTGATCGACATCCGCCACATTCCAAGCTGAAACAATTAAACGCCTAGAATCCGGATTGGTCTTGATGCTATTCACCACTTGGGTAATTTGATCAATATGAGTGCCATCTGGTCGAGGCCAATTGCGCCATTGATACCCGTAGACTGGCCCTAAATTACCTTCTGCATCAGCCCATTCATCCCAAATCTTGACGCCATTTTCTTTTAAATAGGCAATATTGGTGCTGCCTTGTAAAAACCATAACAACTCATGAATAATAGACTTAAGGTGTACTTTTTTGGTGGTCAGTAACGGAAATCCTGCAGCCAAATCAAAGCGCATTTGGTAACCAAATACTGATATTGTGCCAGTACCCGTGCGATCCTCTTTTTGATTACCATGTACTAACACATGATTAAGTAGATCGTGATAAACCTGCATAAGCTATTCCCGCCTAATATAACAATGATAAGTGTGACTATTAAGTATTGGCGACGATGTAGGCCTTAATCGCCTCTACATCAGCATCCATTACACTAAATTTCTGTGGCAAAGCTTCTATGCCATTTAGAGCAACTGGGCGTTCTGGGGCCGTGCCTAATGCTTCAATAATCGCGTCTTCAAATTTAGCTGGTAGCGCGGTTTCTAGTACCAACATAGGGACGCCAGCTATTTTATGCTCTAGCGCCACCTTAAGACCATCAGCAGTATGTGTATCAACCACAACAGCATAACGACTTGCCGCGTCACGTATCGTCTGCATGCGTTGCGCATGATTACTACTACCGGAGACAAAACCATAGTGACTGATTTTATTAAAAAAACCATCTGGGTTTAAATCAAAGCTAGCGCCGCTATCGACCGCACCCCATAGCTCACGTGTCTTATCTCCATCGCGGCCAACGAGATCAAATACAAAGCGCTCAAAATTGGAAGCCTTGCTAATGTCCATAGACGGGCTAGATGTATGGTAAGTATTAGCAGCACCGCGTGGGCGATAAATTCCGGTTTTGAAAAATTCATCCAGCACATCATTTTCATTAGTAGCTACTACTAATTGATCAATAGGCAACCCCATCATGCGCGCGATATGACCAGCGCAAACATTGCCGAAGTTACCTGATGGAACAGCAAAGCTAACCTTTTGTGCATTGTTATCGGTGACAGCGAAGTAACCTTTAAAGTAATACACAACTTGGGCTACGATGCGACCCCAGTTAATTGAATTGACCGCGCCGATTTTATACTGCGCCTTAAACATAGCGTCGTTGGACACAGCTTTCACGACGTCTTGACAATCATCAAATACACCATTGACTGCAATATTGTAGATATTATCGTCTTGCAGGCTAAACATTTGTGCCGCTTGAAAACGGCTCATTTTCTTATGTGGTGAGAGCATAAATACACGTATGCCTTTTTTACCACGCATGGCGTATTCAGCTGCCGAGCCAGTATCACCAGAAGTTGCCCCTAAAATATTGGTGGTTTTACCCTCACGACTTAATACATATTCAAATAAATTGCCCAGCAACTGCATCGCCATATCTTTAAATGCCAGCGTAGGACCATTGGATAAAGACAGGAGATACAAGTCATCCTCTAACTTTAAGGTTGGCGTAATGTCTGACGCCTGCTGACCAGGCCTTGTGTAGGCGTAAACATCTGGCCGATAGGTTTTATCAATAATGGCTTTTAAATCAGGAGCTGGAATATCATCCACAAAGCGCGACAAAATCGCAAACGCCAAATCGGCGTAAGACATATTGCGCATTGCGGTTAAATCAGCATCACTTAATTGCGGATAGCTTTCTGGTAAATATAAGCCACCATCAGGCGCTAGACCTCCGAGCAAAATTTGACTGAAGGTTTGTGCTGGCGATTGGCCACGGGTTGAAATGTATTTCATGGTTGCTTGACTTAACTTTATGAGTTTTTAACTGACGGCTTTATTTACTGAGCTCTTCCATACGAATACGCATCACGTTTCCGGTAATTGCATCTAACGCTTCAATTGCAGCAATAGCTTGATTCATGTTTTTTTCCACCGTGATATGGGTCAAAATCACAATATCAGCTTCGGTGTCATTTTCATTCGGTTCTTTTTGCATCATGGCATCAATAGAGATATCGCGATCGCCTAAAATCTTAGTCACATTAGCCAATACGCCCGGCTTATCTTTGGCACGTAAGCGCAGATAGTAAGCGCTACTCACTCGGTCTATAGGCAAGATCGGCAGATCTAACACCTGCTCAGGCTGAAAAGCTAAATAAGGTACGCGCTGCGCGCTACTTGCATCCATTAATCTCGCAACATCCATCAAATCTGCCACAACCGCACTAGCTGTAGGTTCAGCACCAGCGCCAGCACCATAATATAATGTTGGACCAACTGCATCGCCCTTCACTACAACCGCATTCATAGCGCCATTGACGTTGGCCAACAAACGCTTTTCAGGAATCAGGGTTGGATGCACACGTAACTCAACACCATCTTCTGTACGTTTAGTGATACCAAGTAACTTCACTCGGTAGCCTAACTCCTCCGCATACTTTATATCCACTTGCTGCAACTTGGTAATTCCCTCGGTATAGGCCTGTTCAAACTTCATCGGCATACCAAAGGCAATGGCAGACATAATGGTGAGTTTATGCGCAGCATCTATGCCTTCCACATCAAACGTCGGATCGGCTTCGGCATAACCTAAACGTTGCGCTTCGCCCAAGACATCGCTAAAAGCTAGACCTTTTTCACGCATTTCGCTGAGAATAAAGTTGGTTGTGCCATTAATAATGCCAGCCACCCACTCAATTCGATTAGCCCCAAGGCCTTCACGGAGCGCTTTAATAATAGGGATGCCTCCAGCAACCGCGGCTTCATAAGCCACGATGACATTATTGGCACGCGCCGCGGCAAAGATCTCATTGCCGTGCACAGCAATCAAGGCTTTATTCGCAGTCACTACATGCTTTTTATTGGCAATCGCGGTCAGGACTAACTCCTTAGCAACCCCATACCCACCAATCAACTCAACGATGACGTCAATATTAGGATTGTTGACTAAAGCAAATGCATCATCGGTGACATCAGCTTTACCTGCAACAAAGGCACGCGCAGCCTCTAAATTGCGATCAGCCACATGGGTGATTTTAATATGGCGGCCACTACGGCGGAAAATCTCTTCCGCATTGCGTGTCAACACATTAAATGTGCCGCCGCCAACCGTTCCTATGCCAAGTAAGCCTACATTCAAATCTTTTAACGCTGTATTTTTCAAACTAAAGCTCCGTGTTTCTTTCTATAACTCTCTAAAAATCTTGCGATGCGATGAATGGCTTCAGTTAAGTCATCCACATTAGGTAAAAATACCACGCGGAAATGATCCGGCGTTTTCCAATTAAAGCCAGTGCCCTGAACTAACAATACCTTCTCTTGGAGTAATAAATCTAAAATGAATTGCTGATCGTCTTTAATCGGGTAGATTTTTGGATCCAATTTTGGAAACAAGTACATTGCCGCCTGTGGCTTAGTGCAAGTCACACCAGGTATTGCAATCAATAGCTCATAAGCTACATCACGTTGCTTACAAAGCCTGCCATCTGGTGCGACTAAGTCATCTATGCTCTGATAACCGCCGAGTGCAGTTTGTATAGCAAGTTGTCCAGGTACATTGGCGCACAATCGCATAGACGCAAGCATATTCAGACCTTCTATATAGTCCTTGGCATGTTTCTTCTCACCGCTTAAGATCATCCAACCCGAGCGGTAACCGCAAGTTCTATAGTTTTTGGATAAGCCATTAAAAGTAACAAACAGCACATCGTCAGCCAGAGAAGCAATCGAGGTATGCACATTGCCGTCATATAAAACTTTGTCGTAAATCTCATCGGCAAAAATTACCAGATTATGGTGACGAGCAATCTCAATAATGCCTTCTAAAATCGCTTGTGGATAGAGTGCGCCTGTAGGGTTGTTCGGATTAATCACAACAATACCTCGGGTATTGGCAGTGATTTTGGACTCGATATCCTTTAAGTCTGGCATCCATCCGGTAGCTTCATCACACAGATAATGGCGCGCAGTTCCACCAGCCAAAGTGACGGCAGCTGTCCATAGCGGATAATCCGGCATAGGTACTAATACTTGATCGCCATTATTGAGCAATCCCTGCATAGCCATCACAATCAATTCAGAAACACCATTGCCGATAATGATGTCATCTACGGTTACGCCTTGAATATGCTTGCCTTGCGTGTAGTGCATAATAGCTTTGCGTGGCTCAAATAAGCCTTTACTGTCTGTATATCCACCCGCTTTACCCATATTGCGTATAACGTCTTGTTGTATCTCTTCTGGGACCTCAAAACCAAAAGCGGCGGGGTTGCCGATATTAAGTTTAATAATGCGGTGCCCTTCTTCTTCCATTTGCCGCGCGCGTTGCAAAACCGGCCCACGAATATCGTAGCAAACGTTATTAAGCTTATTGGATTTATGTAAGGGTTGCATGGCTAAACTCTAAGGTGTAAACACGATTTATTGCAAAGCCTAATTCTACCTGCCACAGCCTATGCAAGCAATTGTAATGGCCAAATATGCGTCTTAACCTATGCCTAGATTCATGAATATAAGCCAAAAGCAGCAATATCATCCAATAATTGTTTACTCTAGCAACAAATTGGTTAGAATATTTGCATGAAACTTCATCTTGAAAATGCAGACGGTCACTATTTAATTACGGGCTACGACCATGGCTGGGTAGAAATTAATCGACAGCGCCACAGTCACAATTTAATTCTACTGCCTAGTCACCTTGTACTTGACTGGGATGCCTCTAACTTTGAATCTATTACCAGCGCCCATATTGAACAAATCGCTTTTTTTAAGCCAGATGTCGTGCTGCTGGGTACGGGTACACGCCATCAATTTATACACCCAAAACTAACCTTACCCCTTACTAAAGCCGGTATTAGCTTGGAGTGTATGACCACACATGCCGCCTGCAGAACCTACAATATTTTAATGACGGAAGGTCGTAACGTAGCTGCGGCCCTACTACTCTAGTCACTAGTACAGAGTAATAAGGCCGCAATTTAAATCAATGGCAATGCTAGATTAGATATTTTTAGTCGATAATACCAAGGTCGCATTAGTACCGCCAAAACCAAAGCTATTAGACAGTGCAAGTTCAAGTTTAACGTTATCAATACGTTTCTGTACGATATTTAAGCCTACGGCCGCCTCATCTAGCACCTCAATATTGGCAGACGCTGCAATAAAGTCATTTTGCATCATCAGCATAGTGTAAATCGCTTCATTGACACCTGCCGCACCTAACGCATGACCTGATAGCGACTTAGTAGAAGCAATGGCTGGATTTTGTTGACGGCCGTTAGCGCCGAACACCTCACGTATCGCTTCTAACTCTTTAGTATCTCCAACAGGGGTACTGGTACCATGGGTATTAATATAGTCTACTTGACCATCCAAACCCTCTAACGCCAAACGCATGCAGCGTGCCGCGCCCTCTCCGCTTGGTGCCACCATATCGTAACCATCTGAAGTTGCGCCATAACCGACCACTTCAGCAATAATATTCGCACCACGTGCCTTTGCATGCTCATACTCTTCTAAAACTACAATGCCGCCACCACCGGAAATAACAAAACCATCGCGGTTAGCGTCATAAGTCCTAGATGCTTTTTCTGGCGTTTCATTGTATTTACTTGAAAGCGCACCCATAGCATCAAATAAAAATGACATGGTCCAATGCTCTTCTTCAGCACCACCAGCAAACACGATATCCTGCTTGCCTAGTTGTATTTGCTCAACACCTGCCCCTATACAGTGGGCGCTAGTAGAGCAGGCCGAACTAATGCCGTAGTTAATTCCTTTGATTTTTGCACCGGTAGCTAAGCAAGCCGCCACACCGCTAGACATGGTTTTAGTCACCATATACGGACCTACACGACGAATACCTTTCTCTGCAAGGATATTAGTCGCTTCCAACATACTTTCCGTTGATGTGCCTCCCGCACCCACAATCAGCCCAGTACGTACATTAGACACCAATTCTTCAGGCAAATCAGCGTGTGCAATCGCTTCTTGCATAGCTAGCCATGCGTAGGCATGGCCTTTAGCCATAAAGCGCAGTAATTTACGATCAATCAAGGCTTCTATGTCTAGGTTCTTAATAGATCCAGCCACATGAGAACGCAAACCACGTTCCGCATATTCTGGCTGATAGGTAATGCCAGAACGACCAGCACGCAGGCTATCTAAAACCTCAGCTTTATTGTTTCCTAAGCTAGAAACAATCCCCATTCCAGTGACAACGACACGGCGCATTATCGTGCCCTCCTAAAAAAAATGATGTTCATGTTGAGCTTATTGTATTAAAAATTATCAGTACGTGTAAACAAACCTACGCGAAGATCTTGAGCGACATAAATCACGCGCCCATCCACTTCCATACGCGCATCTGCAATACCCATCACTAACTTACGCATAATAACGCGTTTTAAATCTATCGTATAAGTAATGGTTTTGTGCGTAGGCAATACTTGACCGCTAAACTTAACATCTCCAGCACCCAAGGCACGACCACGTCCAGGACCACCCATCCACCCTAAGAAGAAACCAACAAGCTGCCACATAGCATCTAAGCCTAAGCAGCCTGGCATCACTGGATCACCAGTAAAATGACACGCGAAGAACCATAAATCAGGGGTAATATCCATTTCAGCCACAATTTGGCCAGCGCCATGCGCACCGCCATCTTCTGTAATTGAAATAATGCGATCAAACATCAGCATAGGGGGTAATGGCAATTGCGCATTACCTTCACCGAACATCTCACCACGGCCACATTTAAGTAATTCTTCTTTGGTAAAACTGTTTTGTCTTTGCATGATTTTAATTACTTTTTTATAAATTAAATTGAACTTATGCTATTTTCGCTTTAAAACCGTTTTAACGGAAGTCTTATTCACTTTTACCAAGTTTTATTCATATTTTTATCGTTTTTTTAATCATAATTTCAAAATTATTATGCCAAGTGTATACAGATCTGTTTACCCCTGAGCAGAAACCATATAATATAGATCAATACTTCATTTAAACAATTTCAAAACCGATACGGATAATTACTATGAGTGACCGTCAGCTTGCCGATTGGCGCAACCATGCGCTTAACTTAGAATCAGAAGTAAACAAAGTGGTTGTGGGTCAACAAAACCCAATACGCCTGATTACGACTTCTATATTTGCTCGTGGGCATGTATTGCTAGAGGGTGATGTAGGTGTCGGAAAAACCACTTTACTACGTGCCTTTACGCGTGGCATTGGTGGCGGTTACCAACGAATTGAAGGCACGATAGATTTGATGCCAAATGACTTGGTCTATCATACTTATTTAGGTGAGGATGGTAAGCCACACGTTAGCCCTGGCCCACTATTAATGTCTGGCGAGAATTTATCGGTATTTTTCTTTAATGAAATTAACCGCGCACGCCCGCAAGTCCACTCTTTGCTATTACGTGTCATGGCTGAGCGTAGCTTATCTGCATTTAATACTGAGCACTACTTTCCACACATGATCGTATTTGCAGATCGTAACCAAGTAGAAAAAGAAGAGACCTTTGAAATCCCATCAGCGGCACGTGACCGCTTTATGATGGAAATTCCAATTGTAGTGCCTAATGATAACGATATTATGGAAGCCTTAGTATTTGATACCAAGTTCCATAATGTGGATGCCTTAGTCAACAACGTCAAACCTGATGTGCTTCAATTTGATGAACTTAACGCTTTCTCCGGTGTACTACAAAACAGCGTAGATACCAGCGATACACTGAAAAAATATGCTCTAAATTTATGGAAAGCGACTAAAGCGCCTCTCGATTATGGCGTTAAAGTGTCTGGTGTAGATATGAATCGTTTAGTGCTTTCAGGTGCCAGCCCACGTGGCATGAGTATGATGTTGCGTGCAGCACGGGTGAATGCATGGTTAAACGAGCGCACTGCGGTGTTGCCAGAAGATATCCATGCCGTATTCCATGCCACAGTCGCGCATCGATTGGTATTCAGCCCAGTCTATGAAATGCGTCGTACTGAAATTGCACGTGAAATGCTAAATGGCATTATGAATGCTGTAGCTGCGCCTTAATGTTAACGCGCCATTCATTACCGAATTTTCGCCAACCCTGCTTTGGTAACGGATGATTTAAATGTTTGAACAGATTAAATCATTCAACTACCACATAGGCTGGCGTTCTCGTGGACGCCACCCAGGACGCCATACCAGCACCCAGCGTGGCATGGGCATGGAATTTCGCGGTCATACTACGTTGCTTTCTTACCCAGACCCACGCCGGATTGATATACGTCAAACCATACGTGACCCGATGGAACAGGTGCATGTGCGTTTATTTAATCAAAAAAGTGCCACACCAGTTTATGTGATTTGCGATCTATCTGGCAGCATGAGTTTCGGTGCTAAGAAACGTAAAATCAAACTGGCAGCTGAGATTGCAGAGTCTATTGCCCAATCAGCCAGTCAGCACCATGACCCATTTGGTTTTATTGGTTTTGACGAAGTGGTACGCGAAGATTGGATTAGCACATCATCGTTTAAGTCACATCGTGCGATTGCGATGGCTGAGACCTTAAAAGACTACCATCCAGCGCCAGTCAACTGTAATGGAATTATGGAGGTTTACCGCTATTTACCGCGTGAACGCTCGCTTGTCTTTTTAATTTCAGACTTCCATATTCCAAACGACTTATTAGAAGCCTCTCTCAACAATCTTTTACGCCACCATATCGTCCCTATTGTGCTTTGGGACTCAGCTGAATATAAGAATCTGCCTGAGTTTGGCTTAACTAACGTTGCTGATGCTGAAACTGGTGAAAAACGCACCCTATTTTTACGCAAGGAATTGCGTGAAAAGATTGTGGCTAAATTTGAAGCTAGGCGAAATGAAATTTACGAGCTATTTATGCGCTTTGATATGCCTCCGTTTTTTGTTGAAGGTGAGTTTGATGCGGACCTACTCACAGAATATTTCCTCCAATTTGTAGCGGCTTAACTCTATGACCCAATTTATACGTTTGTTTTATATCTTAGTTAGCTTTAGCGCACTCGCTTTAACGTCGCCAAATGCATACGCCATTGATAGCCAAAATCTACCCGATATCAATCCAGCCTTTGTCTCAATGAAAAGTATAGATCCGGTGCGATTGGTCGGTTATACCGTAGGTGACGTGATAGAACGTGAAGTTATCTTGACCGTTAAAGCGCCGTACAAACTCATTGAAACTTCATTGCCGATTCCCGGCTATGAAAAGCGTCACAAAGGTCAAGTTATCGGCATTGAACTTAAAAGTATTCAACATACTAAAAAAGTGGATGACAACAGCACAACGCATCACATTAAATTGGCTTACCAAGTATTTACTAATAATATCGTAGCTAAAAATGCTGCCTTAGGTCCTGAATACCTAAACTTAGTCAACCTAAAGAATAATCAGGATATCGTCAAATTTCGAATTCCAACTGTAGATATTGCCATTTCACCGATTGCTATCTTCGGCCAGGTCAAAATTGAAAATAATATGAGTCCTTTTCTCGGCCCTCTTCCACTCAACCACGACAAGGAAGAAAACTGGCTCAAAATCTCACTCATATTCCTGATACTTAGTGCTTTAGGCTTACTATACATACTCGGCATGCGTGCTTGGTTACCGCGTATGGGTGGTACTTTTGCGAAGGTATACCGCGCATTACGCAAACAAGAAAAATCGGCACAAGGCCTAAAGGAAAGTGTAGCCCTACTTCACGCAGGACTAAGCACGACTGCCAATTTCACAGTTTTTTCCAACAATTTAGAACAATTCTTAGCGCTAAAACCTAATTTTGTAGGGCTAAGATTAGAGCTTGAACAGTTCTTTAATTTATCACGCCGTATCAATTTTGAACCAAAATACCTCGATCCAACAGCGAGCTTTGATAGTGACGTCAATGCGCAATTATGGGTAATCAAATTCGCACGTCGCTGTCGCGATTGTGAGCGTGGGTTAAGCCCAGAAAAGTTAGCCACACCTTCCATGAAGCCGGGCTTATAAATCATGGCATTCTCACATCCATGGTTACTTTGGCTATTGCCGCTGGCAGTTTTACCACTGCTTCTGCAACGAGCCCACGCTAAACATTACTCTTGGGTAGATATGCTACCCGAAGATCCGCTATCAGATTTAATTGGGTTACTGCTAAAAGTCCTAGCGGTTCTTACCTTGGTATTTATTATCACCGGACTCGCCGCACCGCATACTAATGAACAGAAAATTGAGCGCATAGGCGTGGGTGCTCAAATTGCATTAGTGCTAGATCGCAGCGCAAGCATGGATGATCCATTCTCTGGGGGCACAGAT
>CAILXF010000017.1 GCA_903838125.1 uncultured Pseudomonadota bacterium
GCAAGCTTATCGGCTTGCACAGCATTGGGGTAGATACGAATTTTGGTTGCAGTTAGCATAACTTCTATTGTATATGCAATTTACAGTAAGTAAAGGGTAACTTCGTTATCCTCGCTATCCATCTTCGCCGTGAACGGCAAAGATTTCCGCGCAAAAAGTGTTAAATCTTAAGCGAACTGCTTTATTTTAACTGCTCGTACATCAAGGCCACGATGCGATTAGCAGTAGTAGTCTTGACGCGGTTACCTTCTTTATCAACCACGGCTACAGTCGTACTATTTTCTTTACCACCTTCTGAAACTTTTACACGGTATTGCTTTTCTGGGTTGGTTTTTTTCTTATCATCCGTACCCCAAAATTTCAACTTATCCACCATGCTTTTTTCGTCTGCTTTTGGTTCTGCTTCCACTTCTTTTTTATCGTCGTTACCCCAGAACTTTAAGCTTTCCAACATCCCTTTCTTTTTCTTAGGCGTATCATCAATATCCACATCCGCATAGCGCACAAAGAAAATACCATTTGAACGATCTTTATCTTCAATTACAAATCCAACGCGATCTAAAGCCAAGCCAACACGACGCCATGCGCGATCAAAAGGATCGTTTAATAACAAGGTTGCGCTACCGTCAGTTTCTTTAATCACTTCAACACGCTTTAAGGTGGAAGCAGAAGCCACTATAGATTTAGATTTCTGTTCTTCTACGCCTAGTTTTACCATCAAGCGACGTAATAATTCTGTATCCAACTCAACATCCTGAGCATCGGCTTCTTTTGCAGTTTTTGCATCTGCCCTGTAGCCGGTATCAATTTCACCCAACTGCGTTTGCACACGATTTTTACCATCATCTGGCGCACCTGATACTGAACGGTGAGTCATATAAATTTCTGTCGTATTTGAATCATTACCGCGATCTAAGCGTGTGCGGAATTTTTTCTTATCAGCGAAACCAGATAACTTATCTAACCACTTATCAAATTTATCACCCAAATTACCCACATCTTTTTTTGCAATGGCTTCTGAGTCAATCCACTCGGTTTCCATAATCCCTAACTGTGCATTTTCAACACGCACTGCGAAGCCCATGTCAGTCCAAAAATCACGGATTACAGGCCATATTTTTTCTGCGGAGGCATTCACCACTAACCAACGTTGACCGCCGGCCTTTTCTAAGCGCACACCCTCTGGCGTTGCTAATACTTTTTCAGCCGCGACTTCTTGTCCTTCTTGCGCTTGGCTATATGTTGAGTAACTTGTACTGCCTGGAATCGAATAGGTATCACTGGTTGGACTGGCTGTTAAATCTGGGGGCACTTCTAGCGGACGTGCGCGACCAGCCGCTTTATAGTCCGGCGTGTTATTAATAAAAGGAATTGAATCGCAAGCGCTTAAGCCAGCAAGGAGCAACAAGTAAATTGCTGTTCTTTGTATGCCTGCACGCTTAATTTTAGCTGGCTTATTGTTGATTTGTTTCATTGAGACCTCTTAGAAAAATATGCAAAATTGACAAGCAATTTTCAATTATAAAATATGTGCGAATTTACAGGCAGCACGCAGAACATCAACATATTGCGCCGACAAATTCACCAATGGCAACCGAATGCCTGTTTTAATTAAACCCATTTGCGCCAATACCCATTTCACCGGTATCGGATTAGCCTCAACAAATAATTTCTGATGTAAAGCAAATATTTTTGCATTGATGTTACGTGCCAACACCACATCACCAGCAATCGCAGCTACACACATTTCATGCATTAATTTGGGCGCAACATTAGCAGTCACTGAGATTACTCCTTTTCCACCTAAAAGCATTAAGGAGAGCGCTGTTGCATCATCGCCACTATACACAGCAAAGTCTGCTGGCGCACGAAGCAATAAGTCTGTACCTCGCTCAATGCCGCCCGTCGCATCTTTAATGCCGACAATATTGGAATGTGCCGCTAAGCGCAAAGTCGTATCATTGCTGATATCACATGCAGTGCGACCAGGCACGTTGTAAAGTATTTGCGGAATATTGACTGCGTCAGCTACAGCAGTAAAGTGTTGAAACAGGCCTTCTTGCGTCGGTTTGTTGTAGTAAGGAGCCACTAACAAACAAGCGTCAACACCAAGTTCTTTGGCTTTTTTAGTCAGAAAAATAGCTTCTTTTGTAGAGTTGGCACCAGTACCAGCAATCACTGGGATGCGCCCATTCACCTGACTGACCGCAGTTTTGATTAACAAACAATGCTCATCAAAGTCAACAGTAGGCGACTCGCCGGTTGTGCCGACGATTACAATACCGTCGCTACCCTGCTCAACGTGAAAATCGATGAGTGCCCGTAACGAGGGTATATCCAACTGCCCATCTTCAAACATAGGCGTAACAATAGCAACTAAACTGCCTTGCAACATAACAAACCTAAACAATACATAATCTTGTATTTTAACTTAAAAACTTGCCAAATAAACACCGCTAAAATCAAAACTTACCATGTGCCATTGTGCAAGACTAATTCATAAATATTGACACCAAGTGCAAACAGTCAATGACGTAGTGCCGATTAAGATTGAAATGTACTAGCCTTGTTCTATTGCCTGTCATTATTGCTGGATTTTACGCAGAATATCTAGCACCAAACGCGTTATAATTACATCTTAAATCAACCTTTAACGCAGCTTCTATGAAGATTCATTCGCCATGAACTTTGATTACCATCACTACATTATGATTTTAATTGGCACCGTGTTTGTGAATAACATTGTGTTGGTCAAAATCCTCGGCCTTTGCCCATTCATGGGCGTTTCTAAAAAACTAGAATCCTCTATCGGCATGGCTGGTGCCACCGCATTTGTCCTTAGCATTGGTTCTATGACAAGCTGGGGCATCAATCACTACCTACTTGAACCGAATCATCTTGAATATCTGCGTACGCTTTCTTTTATTGTCATCATCGCCGGTGTGGTGCAGTTTACAGAGATGTTGATGGAAAAGAATTTTCCACCGTTGCATCAGGCTCTCGGCATTTTTCTCCCACTGATCACCACTAATTGCGCAGTACTTGGCATCCCCTTACTCAATGCACAGGCCAGTCACAGCTTTGTGGAGTCTCTACTTTTCGGCATGGGTGGTGCTTTCGGCTTTTCTTTAGTATTAATTTTATTCGCATCAATGCGTGAGCGTTTAGAGGCTGCCGATGTTCCTGTTGTCCTTAAAGGTTCTGCCATTGCCATGGTGACCGCAGCGCTCATGAGTCTAGCTTTTATGGGCTTTGCTGGCCTAGATAAATATTAGCATTTGTAGCAACCAACTATGTTGAATAATCCACACTTATGTTAACCGCACTCCTCATCATGCTCGGACTTGCGCTTGTGCTCGGAATGATTTTAGGTATTTCCGCTTTGGTATTCAAAGTTGAGGGAGATCCCTTGGTTGCGCGTATTGATGCAATTTTGCCGCAAACCCAATGTGGTCAATGCGGCTTCCCCGGTTGCAAGCCATATGCGCAGGCTATCGCGGCAGGGGAAGCTGATATTAATCAATGTCCGCCTGGTGGCGATGCTGGGGCTCAAGCTTTAGCTGACCTAATGGGGGTGGAATATAAACCGCTTAACGCTGAGCATGGCTTACCCAAACCTAAATCCGTCGCCTTTATCAATGAAGCTGTGTGTATAGGTTGTACCCTTTGCATACAAGCCTGTCCGGTAGATGCCATTTTAGGTGCGGCTAAACATATGCATACAGTGATTGCCTCGGAATGTACTGGCTGCGAACTATGTCTTGCCCCTTGCCCAGTTGACTGCATAGACATGTTACCCGTCGCCGAAACCCCTGATAACTGGCGCTGGCAATACCCAATCATCCCAATCAAAGTCGTCGCTTTCACTGCAGGTGAAATATCAGCATGAGTACGATAATCAATTTCGTTAGCAACTTATTGCAAGGCAAGTCGCTTAATGTGCACTTAAATGATGTATTTAAATTTAATGGTGGCATACATCCGCCACAGCATAAGTCCGAGTCTACATTGCGTCCAATAGGCAAGCTGCCACTGCCAGAAAAATTGACGCTCCCTTTACGCCAGCATGTGGGCAATATACCTAAAATTAAGGTGCAAGTGGGTGATTATGTTCTAAAAGGTCAGATGCTAGCCGAAGCTGAGGGTACAGTTTCTGCTGCCATACATGCCCCTACATCAGGCACCGTGAGCGCTATTGATGAACAAATCATTCCCCACCCATCTGGTCTGCCTGATTTATGCATTAGCCTTATTCCAGATGGCAATGAAACATGGGGCGAGTTACGCCCGCTAGATTGGCGTAATACCGATAAAAAAGAACTGGTGAATAAACTGCGGGCATCAGGCATCGTCGGCCTCGGTGGCGCAACGTTCCCCACCCATATTAAATTACGTAGCAATGGCACATCTAATGTGCACACCTTAATTATCAATGCGGCCGAATGCGAACCTTATATTACTTGCGATGACATGCTAATGCGTGAGCGCGCGGATGATGTCGTTAAAGGCATTGCTATCGTGCAACATATCCTCGGTGCGAAGAAATCCATCATTGGGATAGAAGACAATAAAGAAGAGGCCATGGCGGCCATGGCGAATGCCTGCATTAGGGCCGAGCTAGATACCATCACAGTAAAGGTGGTGCCGACCCTCTACCCAAGTGGCGATGCCCGCCGACTGATTCATCTGTTATTGGGGACAGAAATTCCTAGTGATAAACGCTCAACCGATGTCGGCATACAGGTATTTAATGTCGCAACAGTGCTGGCCATTTATCGGTACTTTGAGTTTGGTGAACCTTCAATCAGTCGCATCGTGACCATGACTGGCAATGTGGTAAACCCGCAAAATTTTGAGGTCCTATTTGGTACACCATTAATGTCCTTGGTGAAGGCCACAGGCGCGGCTAAAGCAGATACTACCCACTTCATTATGGGTGGCCCGATGATGGGTTTTGACCTTCCTAATACGCAAGTGCCTATTACGAAAGCTGCCAATTGCATTATTGCGGCGGCTCCCAATCTATTTACAGCCCCACCGCCAGCCATGCCGTGCATACGCTGCGCACGTTGTGCCGATGCCTGCCCAGTTAATTTACAGCCACAAGAACTTTACTGGTTTTCAAAATCAAATAACTTTGAATCTGCGCGTGATTACAACTTATTTGACTGCATAGAGTGTGGCTGCTGCACCTACGTCTGCCCAAGTAACATTCCCTTGGTACAGTATTACCGCTACGCCAAAAGTGAAATTATTGCCGCAGACAAAGCAACTAGCGCCGCAGACTTAGCACGTGAACGCAATGACTTTAGATTAGCCCGCATCGAGCGCGAAAAATTAGAGCGCGCTCAAAAGCATGCCGAACGTGCTCAACTGGCTAAAGAAAGTAAGTCAGATTTAATGCTGGGTGATTCTATAGTTGTAGCAAGTGCGGACACTGAAACACCAAGTACTGATCAAGCCCTAGATAAGAAAGCCATTATTGCCGCCGCCATTGAGCGGGCAAAAGCCACAAAATTGGCTGCGGCTGAAGCTGGTGTTACGCCTAAAAATATTGAAAATGTAAGTGCTTCAGTGCAGGCTGATATAAACACAATTGATCACATCCGCGAACAGGCCGCTCTAGCTGAAATTGCCAAAACGCCGACTAATTAACTCACGGATAAATTGAGGATACCCATTTGAACCGTTCACCTTATATTGTAGATGCACCTTCTGTCACCAGTATTATGTTTAAAGTATTGTTGGCCTTACTTCCAGGCATTGCCGCATACGTATGGGTCTATGGTGGCGGTATTTTGGTGACACTGACGCTGGCCACCATCACGGCGGTAGCAGCTGAAGCGGCTTTGCTTAAGTTACGTCAACGCCCTGTTAAGCCTTACCTATTTGACATGAGTGCTGTGGTCACTGCTTGGCTACTCGCCTTAGCATTACCACCCATTGCACCATGGTGGCTAATCGTGGTGGGTACTTTTTTTGCTATCGTGATTGCGAAACAGCTATACGGCGGACTGGGCTACAACCCATTTAATCCGGCCATGGTCGGTTACGCGGTATTACTGATTTCATTCCCACTGATTATGACCAAATGGCCAGCACCGTTAAGTCTAGCGCAGGCTCCTCTAAGCTTTTTGGATCAATTGCATTATATTTTTAGTCAGGCGTTGCCTAGCGACATCAAAGTAGATGCCATCACCTCGGCCACACCCTTAGATTATCTTAAAACACAGTTAATGCTAAAACATGAAGTGGCGGCGATTCGAGAAGCGCCTGTATTTGGCGTGATGGGTGCCACTGGTGGCGAAGTCGTTACTGGTGCTTATTTACTTGGTGGCTTGTATTTACTGCAACAACGTATTATTACCTGGCATTTGCCAACCGCATTCTTAGCTGCACTTGGTCTTATTTCTTTAGGTTTTTATATTAGTAACCCATTACAGTTTGCTGATCCGCTATTTCACTTAATGAGTGGCGCCTCTATGCTATGCGCATTTTTCATTATTACCGACCCGGTCAGTGGGCCCACCACACCGCGAGGTAAACTGTATTTTGCGGCTGGCATTGGGATTCTCACTTACTTAATCCGCGTCTATGGTGGCTATCCAGATGGCGTGGCTTTTGCGGTATTGTTGATGAATATGTGCGTACCCTTGATTGATGCTACCACGCAACCGCGTGTTTTTGGTCATCACAAAAGTTAGGTTAAGCTATGGCAGAAACTCCAATCCAGCACACCTTAAAAACGACACTAACCATGATGATCTTTGCACTTCTTGGGACTGCATTATTGGCTTATTTCTTTGAAATTACGCGTGTGCCAATCGAAGCCAGTGAGAAGGAAGCACGATTAGCGCTGTTTAAACAAATTTTGCCGGAGAGTGCATACGACAATGCATTATTAACAGATGTTGTTGAGCTTCCCCCTAGCGCATTGCTTGGTAGCCAACACCCAACTATCGCCAATATCGCCAAACTGAATCATCAGGTCGCAGGCGTAATACTTGAAGCGGTAGCGCATGATGGCTATAGTGGCGATATCAAGTTACTCATTGCAATCCGCGCAGATGGTTCTATTAGTGGGGTACGTGTGCTTGCACATAAAGAAACCCCTGGGTTAGGCGACTACATTGATATTACTCATGGCAAATGGATACAATTATTTAATGATGAATCGTTAAGCAAATCACCACCACAATTTTGGCAAGTGAAAAAAGACGGCGGTAAGTTTGACTACATGGTAGGGGCCACTATAACCCCACGCGCTGTCGTTAAGGCCGTTTTAAAAGCATTACAATTTTTTGAGCAAAATAAAAAAATGTTATTTGCAGAAGTTAAAAATACAACAATTACTTCAGTGCCGTCTATGCCAATACAGCGAGAAAAACCATGACTAACCAGTATAAAGAAATTACACTTAATGGTCTGTGGAAACAAAATTCAGGTGTTGTGCAGCTGCTAGGTATGTGCCCGACCTTGGCAGTCACGACCAGTGCAGTTAATGGCCTAAGCCTTGGCCTCGCTACCGCTATCGTGATGGCGTTATCCAATGGTTCGGTATCCCCCGTCCGTCAGTTTGTGCCCTCAGAGATTCGCGTGCCGGTCTTTATTTTAGTCATTGCGACGCTAGTCACTGTTATTGATATGGCACTTAATGCCTTCGCACACCCATTACATAAAGTTCTAGGCATCTTTATTCCACTAATTGTAGTTAACTGCATCGTATTAGCACGAGTAGAATCTTTTGCCGCTAAAAATGATGCGGTACCGTCCTTACTCGATGGCTTTATGATGGGAACGGGCTTGGCTTTAGTGCTCGGGGTACTTGGAGGCCTGCGTGAACTTGTTGGTAAAGGTACACTGTTTTCTGGCTTGGATTTGGTGTTTGGGCCAGCCGCGAAACAATTTGTGTTGACCGTCAATACGGATTATCACGGCTTTTTATTGGCAGTATTGCCACCCGGCGCTTTCTTAGGTTTAGGCTCTTTAATTGCTCTGCGCAATTGGATTGAAATTAGAAAGGCAGCTAAAGCTAACACAACCAGCGACATGGCAAAATCTGCGCTAATCCATTAATTTTTATGAACGCGGAAAAACGCCTAGAGATATTTAAGCGCTTAAGTATCGCGATACCAAACCCCAGCACTGAACTGCAGCATAACAGCACCTTTGAGCTCTTAATTGCGGTGATTTTATCAGCGCAGGCCACAGATAAAGGCGTGAATCTCGCTACTGAAAAGTTATATGCAGTCGCCAACACCCCAGAAGACATTTTGGGACTTGGGCTACATGGCTTAGAGTCTTATATCAATAGCATTGGTCTTTATCATACTAAAGCGAAGAATGTACTCGCTACCTGCCAGATGCTAATTAGCAAACATGGTTCGCAGGTGCCCAATACCCGCAATGATTTAGAAGCGCTGCCTGGAGTTGGCCGGAAAACAGCCAACGTGATTTTGAACACTGCATTTGGCCAGCCAACGATTGCCGTAGATACCCACCTATTTAGATTAGGTAATCGCATCAAACTCGCGACTGGAAAAACGGTATTAGAGGTTGAAACTAACTATGTAAAAACCATTCCAGCTGCGTTTATGCAAGATGCCCATCACTTGTTAATCCTGCATGGCCGCTATACCTGCACAGCACGTAAACCAAAGTGTGGCCAATGTTGTATTGAAGACCTGTGTGAATATAAGGCCAAAGAATATAATGCCGCCTAATTACCACTTTACAAAGAATACGCCATGAGTTTGTATAACCCTAGCCGAGATCAAGCGCGCCAATTCTTATTTGATGCGTGGAAGAAATTTCAGCAGCAAGTAGTGCTGACCGATTTAGAAAAAATTGCGGTTGAAGTGATGCAGATGCATCCTGAATACCATGCGATATTAGTGGCGCCAGAACGCTATATGAATGAACAGTATTTCCCTGAAATGGGTGCGACTAACCCATTCTTGCATTTAAGCTTACACCTATCGGTGATTGAGCAAATTAGCATTAATCAGCCCATCGGAATTGCGCAAATTTATGCTCAACTTCAGCAGCAACATAATGACAGCCATCTTGCACAGCATGAGATCGTTGATTGTTTAGCCGAAACTATCTGGCAAGCACAGCGCAATAATAGCGGGTTGGATGCGGCGAATTACCTCACCTTGTTAGAACAAAAGCTGGGTAAAAATTAGCTAATCAAAACTGGCAGATTGACGCTGCTCTAGCGATACCAGCAAGTCTTGCTGTGACGTTGCGTCCATGTCCCACCAATCTTTAATCTCATCAATAGTGCGGTAGCAGCCATGACACATGCCGCTTAGCTCATCCATAGCACACACACCGATACAAGGTGATTGTACTTCTGCTACCTTATTGTCAGACATTAGTGCCCTAACCTTAGCTTAAAGCGCCATGGCATTGTTTATATTTTTTACCAGATCCGCATGGACAAACATCATTACGACCAACCTTGATACCATCACGAATAATCGGCTGTGTGGTAAGAGATTGCTCATCTTCGTTGCTGACAACGCCTAGTGCTTCGTCATAGTCTGCGTGCTGATACTGTACATTCTCCACTTCAACCGGCTTTTCTACGGCTTCTACATCAGCCTCAGTTTTAACCTGAACTAACATGGTGACTTTTGTGACTTCACTTTTCACAGTATTGAGCAGACCTTCAAATAGCTCAAATGCCTCACGTTTGTATTCTTGCTTAGGATTCTTTTGTGCATAGGAGCGCAAATGAATTCCTTGACGCAAATGATCTAATGCAGCTAAATGTTCACGCCAATGATTGTCCAAAGCCTGCAACATCACTGAACGTTCAAACTGTCGCATAATATCTGGGCTGGCCAATTCTTCTTTAGCTGCATAAGCTACATCCGACGCTTCAAAAATACGGTCGCGTAAGGTTTCTTCATGTAGGTCTGGATTATCTTCCAACATTTTTTGCAATGGAATTTCTAAACCAGCTTCAGCTTTTAATTCTTTCTCTAAGCTAGGCACATCCCATAGCTCTTCAACGCTATTGGGCGGAATATGTGCGGCAATCATGCTAGCTAATACATCTTCACGCATCGCTTTAATGGTTTCACCCACATCAGTAGCTTCTAACAATTCATTACGTTGCTCATAAATCACTTTACGTTGATCATTAGCGACATCATCGTATTCAAGCAACTGTTTACGAATATCAAAGTTGCGGCCTTCCACTTTACGCTGTGCGTTCTCAATGGCACGTGTCACCCACGGATGTTCAATCGCCTCGCCATCTGGCATGTTGAGTTTTTCCATAATCGCTGACACGCGATCAGAAGCAAAAATACGGAGTAATTGATCTTCTAAAGACAGGTAAAAACGGCTAGAACCAGCATCACCTTGACGACCTGAACGGCCGCGCAATTGGTTATCGACACGGCGTGATTCATGACGCTCAGTACCAATAATATGTAATCCACCAGCAGCTAACACGCTATCGTGACGTAACTGCCATTCTGCTTTTATTGCTGCGCATTTCGTGGCTTTTTGCTCGGTACTTAGCGCTTCATCTGCTTCTACCAATGCAATTTCCGGTTCAGGATTTCCGCCCAAGACAATATCAGTACCTCGACCGGCCATATTAGTTGCAATGGTAATCACCCCAGGGCGACCAGCTTGCACAATAATATGCGCTTCGCGCTCATGTTGTTTAGCGTTGAGTACTTGATGATCCAACTTGGCTGCCGTCAGTAGCTTAGAGATCAGCTCTGAGTTTTCAATCGACGTCGTACCAACCAACACAGGCTGACCGCGTTCTTTACAATCCTTAATATCCAAAATTACCGCTTCATACTTTTCCCGCGCGGTACGGTAAACTTTATCCATATTATCTTTACGCTGCATAGGGCGATGCGTTGGGATAACCACGGTTTCTAAGTTATAAATCTGATTAAACTCATAAGCTTCCGTATCGGCCGTGCCGGTCATCCCTGACAGCTTGGTATACATACGGAAAAAGTTTTGGAACGTAATTGAAGCAAGCGTTTGATTCTCTTTCTGAATCTCCACACCTTCTTTAGCTTCCACCGCTTGGTGCAAACCGTCAGACCAGCGACGACCTGACATCATTCGACCAGTAAATTCATCCACAATAATTACATCACCATCACGCACTACATAATGCTGATCTCTGTGATATAAATTTTGCGCACGAAGCGACGCATATAAGTGATGCACCAAGGTTATATTGGCAGCTTCGTATAAGCTAGAGCCTACTAATAACAAACCAGATTCTGCTAGCAATGCTTCTGCGTGCTCATGGCCTTGCTCAGACATGACCACATTTTGACCTTTTTCATCCACCCAAAAATCGCCAGTACCTTCCTCTTCTGTTTGAGCGATTAATTTTGCGGCCACATCATTGATTTGGCTGTACAGGGCAATGCTATCATCGGCCTGACCTGAAATAATCAGCGGCGTACGTGCTTCATCGATTAAGATTGAGTCCACTTCATCAATCAAAGCATAGCTCAGGCCACGTTGTACGCGCTCTTCAGTGGTGTACACCATATTGTCGCGTAGGTAATCAAAACCAAACTCATTATTAGTACCGTAAGTAATGTCCGCAGCATAAGCTTGGCGCTTAGCTTCACTCGGCATTTGCGATAGATTAATACCAATGCTTAACCCTAGAAATTGATATAGACGCCCCATCCACTCCGCATCACGCTTAGCGAGGTAATCATTGACTGTAATAACATGCACACCTTTACCAGTTAAGGCATTCAAATAGGTAGGCAATGTTGCAACTAAAGTTTTACCTTCCCCTGTACGCATTTCTGAAATTTTTCCAGCATGCAACACCATGCCACCAATCATCTGCACATCAAAATGACGCATACCAAGCGCGCGACGACTACCTTCGCGCACTACAGCAAAAGCTTCTGGCATCAACTGATCTAGCGTTTCACCATTGATATACCGTTGTTTAAACTCTGCAGTTTTAGTGCGAAGCGCATCGTCACTCAGCGCTTGTAGCGCAGGCTCCAGTGCGTTGATTTCCTGTACTTTAAGTGCGTATTGTTTAACAAGCCTGTCATTACGGCTACCGAATATTTTTTTGAACAACGTTGATATCATGAAAAAATGCGCTTTCCGCTAAAGGATAAAATACTTTTTTGTAATTATTGAGATTGAAAAATTGATAGTGGAAATTTGAGTTTTTAGGCTGGCATTACCGGCGATATTGGCCTAGCTTAAAACTTTAAAGATAAATATCAGGCTCCGAATACTACTGGTGATGTGTAATTCAATAAATGCGTCATATATTGTTGATGCGGCTTGTTTCCATTAATTCAATAACTGGCATTAAGATATTTTCTCGGATCTAAAGAATTGCCATCTAACCTAATTTCATAATGCAAATGAGGTCCTGTAGAGCGACCTGTGCTCCCTACTTCAGCAATTTTCTGCCCTTTCTCGACACGGTCTCCTGCGTGCACTAACAGCAATGATGCATGGGCATAACGTGTTTCTACACCTAGTCCATGATCAATTTTTACAATTTTACCATAATCAGGGGTTTGCTCAGCAGCTGAAACTATACCGCGTGCTGCAGCATAGATTGGGGTGCCTATATTAGCCGTAAAATCTAACCCTTCATGAAAGGCTCTATGCCCGTTGAAAGGATCTAAACGCCAACCATAGCTGGACGAATTGAAAGCAACATTGACAGGACTGCGATTGGGCAAAGTGTCCTTTAACACTGTTTTTTGTAACAATTTAGCTTCTACGTTGCTTAAATGTTCCGTATCAGCATCAATCTTCGCCATTAACTCAGCGATATCTGCCTGTAAATCAACCTCAGACAAAGGGGCTTCCCTCACTAAGGGTCCACCTCTATTTGGCTTTAGCCCTTCACTAGATGCCGGCCTGATAGGCTCTGGAAGTTTAGTTTTGCTTGCTGACTTATCCCCTGCCAACTTGGATAAACGTTCACTTTGGGCATCTAAAAGCATAATACGAGCCTGCATTTCACCTAATTGTATGGCATAGGCATCAAGATGTTTTTGCCGATTAGTGAAAGCATTTTTAATTTGCGCCAACATCAATGTTTTGCCCCCTTGTTGCGCTGGCGCTTCCTGTGGCACAATCAACATCAAACCGATGAATAGTGGCACTAAAGTAAGGGCGAGAACAATCATGCTCACTTGCAGCACTGATAAGGTTTTGGCTTTCGCCATTTTATTTGAGACAAAAATGATATTCATACCATTCCTTAACGCCACCATCTTAGTAAGTTGTGCGAAATATGCTTCGCTTTAACGCTTTACTAAATAATCCGGGGCTTACTGCACTGGATGCACACGCGAAAGAAGCGCAAGCAGCACAAAAAATTTGGGTGGAGATTGCTCCCGATAACTTAGCGCAACTAAGTCATGCGGCCTCCATTAAAAATCAACAATTCACCATCTTCGCAAATAACAATGCAGTGGCAGCAAAAATTAAACTTTTCATGCCTAGCCTGTTGATTAAGCTAGAAAAGCTAGGTTGTGAAGTTACTTCAATTCGGGTCAAAGTGCAAGTAAAATCTAGTCCACAAGCCAAGCCTAAGGTCATAAAAAAAATAAGTACTAAAGCTGGACTTGATCTACAACTCCTAGCTAAAAAGCTAGCTGGTAGCCCATTAGGCGACGCCCTTATCAAGCTAGCCAACAAAGCAGATAAGCCTTCAAGGTGAGTTTAACATTGCAAGTTGCGCTCAACAATCTCGGGTCACAGTCAATGCCAGCAGATGATTTTTAGGCTTTAGTATAAACAGTTGTTAGGCCTTCCTAATAGTGCAATAATGAACCGTCGTTACAAATTATTAACAAGTCAAGCTTAACCCGTAATGGCGCTCACCAATAGTATTTTAACTGAGGAGTTTTGCATCACTTAGATTTTTCAGCTATCGCTCTTACTATTTAGCAATACATGTTTAGCACTTGAGTTCAATTCACACTAGTTTTATTTTAACGTTTTACGGCAACCACTTACGTTGCGTAATTTACAAAAATTGAGATAGGGAGAAGTCATGTCAGTCGAATTAATGATTGCCATCGGAGCTGCTGTTTTAGCGGTCTTGTATGGTGCGGTAATGAGTAAATGGATTACAGGCTTGCCAGCAGGTAATGCACGTATGCAGGAAATAGCGAGCGCAATTCAACAAGGGGCAGCGGCCTATTTAGCTCGCCAATACAAAACCATCACCATCGTGGGCATCATTCTCGCCATCCTTATCGGCATATTTCTAAATATCACTACCGCCATAGGCTTTGTAATCGGAGCAGTGTTATCTGGTGCCTGCGGCTTTATTGGTATGAATGTTTCAGTTAAAGCCAATGTACGTACTGCGCAAGCCGCCACCAAAGGCATAGGCCCAGCGCTTGACGTGGCATTTAAAGGGGGGGCTATTACTGGCATGCTGGTCGTTGGACTTGGCTTATTAGGCGTTTCTGGTTTTTATGCCTACTTAGGCGGCCCAGCTGCCACTGACTTAAACCCACTTATTGGCTTGGCTTTCGGCTCTTCACTGATTTCAATCTTCGCACGTCTTGGCGGCGGGATATTCACTAAGGGTGCAGATGTTGGCGCAGACTTAGTCGGTAAGGTTGAAGCTGGTATTCCAGAAGATGATCCACGAAACCCAGCTGTGATTGCCGATAATGTTGGTGATAACGTCGGTGACTGTGCAGGCATGGCGGCAGATTTATTCGAAACCTATGCAGTGACTTTAATTGCCACCATGGTTTTAGGTAGCCTGCTGATCAGTAATGCTGGCCCTAACAGCATGTACTATCCATTGATGCTAGCGGCGGTGTCTATCGTAGCTTCTATCATCGGTTGTTTCTTTGTGAAAGCGACACCTGGCATGAAAAACGTAATGCCTGCCTTGTATAAAGGGCTAGCCGTTGCTGGAACCCTGTCATTAGCGGCATTCTACTTTGTCACAATGCGAATGTTCCCAGATGGTCTAGTTGCAGGTGAGCTTACCATCTCTGCCAACCAGCTATTTGGTGCTTGTGCCGTAGGTTTAGTGCTCACTGCAGCTTTGGTATGGATTACCGAGTACTACACGGGTACTGATTACGCACCAGTAAAACATATTGCGCAGGCTTCAACGACTGGCCACGCGACCAATATTATTGCTGGTATCGGTATCTCGATGAAATCAACGGCTTGGCCTGTGCTTTCTGTATGTTTGGCTATTTTCGTATCTCATCATTTAGGCGGCTTATATGGCGTGGCAATTGCTGCGACATCGATGCTGAGCATGGCAGGTATAGTAGTGGCCCTAGATGCCTATGGTCCGATTACCGACAATGCTGGTGGGATTGCTGAAATGGCGGGATTACCGAAAGAAGTTCGTGATGTGACTGATCCATTGGATGCAGTGGGCAACACGACTAAAGCGGTCACCAAAGGTTATGCCATTGGTTCCGCTGGCTTAGCAGCATTAGTGTTATTTGCCGATTACACGCATAAACTGCAAGGCGCTGGCATTGATGTAAAATTCGACTTAAGCGACCCAATGGTCATTATTGGCTTATTCATTGGTGGATTAATTCCATTCCTATTTGCCGCTATGGCCATGGAAGCAGTCGGTCGCGCAGCTGGTGCAGTCGTTGAAGAGGTGCGCCGTCAGTTCCGTGAGATTAAGGGTATTATGGAAGGTACTGCCAAACCTGAGTATGGCAAAGCTGTTGATATGCTGACCACAGCCGCAATTAAAGAAATGATGATTCCATCACTCTTGCCAGTAGCTGTGCCGGTCGCTGTAGGTCTGATTCTTGGACCTGTAGCACTAGGCGGTTTGTTAATGGGCACCATCGTAACGGGTCTATTCGTGGCAATTTCAATGTGTACCGGTGGCGGTGCATGGGATAATGCGAAGAAATACATTGAAGATGGAAATCACGGAGGTAAAGGCTCAGAGGCGCATAAAGCGGCTGTTACTGGCGATACCGTAGGCGATCCCTACAAAGATACCGCGGGTCCAGCAGTAAACCCATTGATTAAAATCATTAATATTGTGGCGTTATTAATCGTTCCGCTGTTACATCTGTAAGGTTTTTTGTTGCAAGTGTAGCAATGTAAAAAGGCAGCCTAGGCTGCCTTTTTACTGATCTTTAATTTAATGCTTTAAACTAGAAAGCTGGTTTTACCTTAGCTTTATTGTAGTTATCTACGCCCTCAAGGATCTCTTTTTTCGCTTGATCAATATCGCCCCAACCGTTTATTTTGACCCATTTGCCTTTGTCCAAATCTTTATAATGCTCAAAGAAGTGTGAAATCATATTAAGGCGCCATTCAGAAACGTCTTTATGGGATTTTAAGTGACCATATAAACCACAAACTTTTTCAACTGGCACGGCTAATACTTTAGCATCTAGTCCTGCTTCATCTTCCATCAGTAGCACACCTAGTGGACGGCAACGTACAACCACGCCAGGAATTAATGGTACTGGTGTCATGACCAAGACATCCACTGGATCACCATCATCTGCTAGCGTATGAGGAACATAACCATAGTTGGTTGGGTACTGCATAGCTGTACCCATGAAGCGGTCAACGAAAATTGCACCACTTTCTTTGTCAACTTCATACTTGACTGGGTCGCCCTGCATTGGGATTTCAATGATCACATTAAAATCATTGGGGACATCTTTACCGGTTGGCACTTGGTTTAACGACATGACTAATTCCTAGAGGATAGTTTTTGATAGGGGTTAATTTTGAGCAGCAATTATAGCAAGCCCATGACAAAATCACAGCAAAGTGCTTTATTAAATTAAGGGCTTAGCTAGACTGCACGTTCTTCAGTCAGCTTTTCAGTTCAGACTTTAGGGTAAATACAAGGTCATCGTACCGACCTAAGTCTGCAGTAAGATTAGTATCAATTAATCTAGATGCAGCCCTTGGCCTGTGAGGCGTTCAAAGGCTTCCATATACTTGATACTGGTTTTTTGTGCAACATCTGCTGGCAAAGCTGGTGCTGGCGCTGTTTTGTTCCAGCCCGTACTTTCTAACCAATCCCTGACATACTGCTTATCATAGCTAGGAGGATTTTGTCCAATCACATAACTATCGGCTGGCCAAAATCTTGAGGAGTCAGGAGTCAGCACTTCGTCCATCACATGCAAAACACCGTGTTTATCTAAACCAAATTCAAATTTAGTATCCGCAATAATAATGCCACGGGTTAGCGCATACGCCGCAGCCTGTTCATAGAGCGCAAGACTCGCTTTAGCAACCTGCGCGCACATATCTGCACCAAGTAAGTCTGCTGCTTGTTGCAAACTTATATTTTCATCATGCTCACCAACTGCGGCTTTGCTTGACGGTGTAAATAGTGGTGTAGGTAACTTGGAGGCTTCTTGCAGACCAGCTGGCAACTGAATGCCACAAACAGTGCCTTTGGCTTTGTATTCCTTCCAACCACTACCTACTAGGTAACCTCGCACGATGGCTTCAATCGGCAAAGCTTTTAGTTTTTTGACTACTACTGAGCGGTTTTTTAGCTGCATTTTTTCAGCAGGATTGCTCACCACACTGACTGGATCAATACCCGTTAAATGGTTGGGTACGACATCTTTCAGTTTATCAAACCAAAAGTTGGCCATTTGCGTTAGCATCGCGCCTTTATTAGCAATGCCAGTAGGCAAAATCACATCAAACGCAGAAAGCCTATCGGTGCTCACTAATAGCATGGTCTCGACGTCGATATCATAAATATCGCGCACCTTACCTTGGTGTATGCGTTTCAAGCTAGTGATTGTGGTCTCTAATAAAGGCTGATTCATGGTTGATCGTTTAACTTAAGAGTGACTTGATAATGGCATATTATAAATGCGTAGCGAAACTTTACCTATCCATTTGCATGCGCTTATTCACTTGCAATGCCAGGTGCTAACTCAGTCTATTCTCACCAATTTTAATAATTTTTAGTGTATTGGTTCCGCCAGGGCTTCCAATCGGCTCACCAAAAGTCAGTAAAACTAAATCGCCTGCATTGACCACTTTTTCTTGTAACAAGACTTGTTCCATTTCACGCAATATTTCATCGCGGTTTTTGTTTTCTTGTTCAATCGGATATGGGTATACCCCTCGATGCAAAGTGAGTTTTCGCCGCGCACCTTTATCTGGAGATAGGGCATAGATAGGCACTTCAGCATCTGCACGCGATAACCACTGTGCGGCATTTCCAGACTGGGTTAACGCAGCAATCGCTTTAATTTTTAAGTGTTGGGCAGTATAGATGGCCGCAGCGGCAACGGCCTCATCCGTTTTAATAAACGTTTGATCTAGTTTTTGCACGTGCTGCTGGCTAAAGTACTCTTTTTCCGCCTCTATGACTACACGGTGGACCGCTTGCACTGTTTCTAACGGATATTGGCCAGCGGCAGTTTCAGCCGATAACATCACGGCATCGGTACCATCTAGTACCGCATTGGCGACGTCAGAGACTTCGGCTCGGGTTGGAATCGGGCTAGTAATCATAGACTCCATCATCTGCGTAGCAGTAATCACCAGCTTATTTTGCGCACGCGCCATGCGTATCATGCGTTTTTGTAGGCCAGGTACCGCAGCATCTCCAACTTCTACTCCTAGGTCACCGCGAGCCACCATAATGGCATCGGAGGCTTCAATAATCGCCTCAAGGTTATCTATGGCTTCAGCACGCTCAATCTTGGCAATAATACTAGCATTACCGCCCGCCTTTTTCACCAAGCTACGCGCCAACTCAACATCTGCGGCTGACTTAGGGAAAGAAATCGCGATATAGTCCGCTTCCAAAGCTACGGCGGTTTTAATATCTTCACGATCTTTTTTGGTCAAGGCATCGGCCGAGAGACCACCTCCTTGGCGATTAATACCTTTATTGTCAGAGAGGGTGCCCCCGTTAAGTACGACACAATGAATTTTCTGGCCAATCACACGATCTACCTGCATGGTGATGCGGCCATCATCTAACAATAAAATAGTTTGCGCGGAGACTTCTTGCGGTAGGGTTTTATAGTCTAGCCCCACATGGAATTGGTCACCCAATTCGCAAGCTGCATCTAAGGTAAAGAGGTCGCCTGTTTTTAAGATGACCTTACCGAGCGCAAATTTTCCGATGCGAATTTTAGGCCCTTGCAAATCGCACAAGATGCCGATTGGGCGATTAAGCTTGTTGGCAATAGCACGAACGGTCTCTGCCCGTTGAATATGGTCTGCCGCTAATCCATGCGAGAAATTTAAACGCACAACATTCACTCCAGCAGCAATCATGCGTGCTAGCATTTCCTCACTGCTGGAGGATGGGCCTAACGTTGCCACAATCTTGGTTTTGCGTAAAGTCACTGGTTACCTTTGTATAGTTATATCATTCAAACAAAAAAGGGGCTAATGGCCCCTATTTTTATTGGTGACTTAGGGGCAAGTTAATATGTTTAGTGCTTAGATTCAGCCGCACGTAACTCTAATATTTCTACTGCTGGCAATTTTTTGCCTTCTAAAAATTCTAGAAAAGCACCACCTGCGGTTGAAATATAATCAATTTTATCTTCAATACCGTACTTCTGTATCGCAGCAATGGTATCGCCACCGCCAGCCAAGGTGAAAGCTTTGGTATTAGCAATGGCCATGGCGATAGCTTTAGTGCCCTCACCAAACTGATCAAATTCAAACACACCGACAGGTCCGTTCCATACTACCGTACCCGCATTTTCAATAATCTTAGCAATAGCTAAAGCAGATTTCGGGCCAATATCAAAAATCATATCATCGGTCGCAACGTTAGTGACGTCTTTACTGACTGCGATTTCATTGGCGTCAAATTTCTTACCGCAAACCACGTCTTCTGCGATCGGCACCGCAGCACCCCTTTGCGACATTTTGTCCATTAAGGTGCGCGCAACTGGCACTAAATCATCTTCACACAAAGATTTACCGACCTCAAACCCTACCGCCTTTAGAAAAGTATTGGCGATTCCACCACCCACCACCATTTGATCCACCTTGTCAGCCAAGCTTTCTAATACCGTTAACTTGGTTGAAACTTTACTACCGCCGACGATGGCGACCATAGGCCTTGCAGGACTAAGCAAAGCTTTAGTCAGGGCATCTAGTTCATTCACCAACAATATGCCCGCAGCCGCTACCGACGCAAACTTAGCTACGCCATGAGTAGAGGCTTCTGCACGATGCGCTGTGCCGAAGGCATCCATCACAAAGATATCGCATAAATTCGCATACTTTTGTGACAAGGCATCATTATTCTTTTTTTCACCGATATTAAAGCGGCAGTTTTCCAACACCACTAGCTCGCCGACAGCCACTTCAAATCCCCCATCAACCCAATCTTGAATTAATCGTACCGGTTGGGCAAGGTTACTGGTTTGTTTTAACTTGGCAGAGATGATGTCAACTACCGGCTGGAGTGAGTTCTCTTGAGAATAAACACCCTCTTCTGGGCGACCCAAATGTGAAGTCACCATCACACGAGCCCCAGCCTTTAGTGCAAATTCTATCGTAGCCATTGAAGCGGTGATACGCGCATCTGAAGTGACTTTACCAGCTAAAACCGGCACATTAAGATCAGCGCGAATCAGGACACGCTTATTACTTAAATCTAAATCGGTCATCTTAATAACGTTCATCACTATTCCTTTTGCTATGACTTAAGGCTAATTACTTGGCAGCCATCATTGCGGCAGCGTTGTCTAACATACGGCAGCTAAAGCCCCACTCATTGTCATACCATGCACACACTTTAACCAACAAACCATCCTTGGTGACTTTAGTTAAAGTAGCATCAAAATTAGATGAGAAGCTGGTGTGGTTGTAATCCACAGATACCAAAGGCGCTTCGTTATAAGATAAGATACCTTTTAACGGACCGCTATTTGCGGCTTCGTGCATGATTTGATTAATCTCTTCTTTGGTGGTCGGACGTTCTGCAGTAAATGTTAAGTCTATGAGAGACACATTAATAGTGGGTACTCGTATAGCAAAACCATCCAACTTGCCATTTAGTTCTGGTAACACTAAACCAACAGCGGCAGCGGCACCGGTTTTGGTTGGGATAAGTGAAGTAGTTGCAGAACGTGCGCGGCGCATATCAGAATGATGTGAATCAATCAACACTTGGTCATTGGTATAAGAGTGGATGGTATTCATCAATCCGTTAACCACGCCAATTTTCTCATGCAACGGCTGGATCATTGGTGCTAAACCATTTGTAGTACAAGAAGCATTGGAAATTACAGTATGACTGGCTTTAATGACCTGATGATTGACACCATAAACCACAGTTGCATCAATATCTTTATCGCCTGGGGCTGATAGTAATACCTTTTTAGCACCCGCATCAATATGCCCTTGTGCTTTAGCTTTGCTATTAAATGCACCAGTGCATTCAAGTACGACATCAATGCCTAGGTCGCGCCAAGGCAACTCAGCTGGATTACGTGTAGCAAAAGTTCTGATTTTGTGGCTTTGAATAATCATGTCATCGCCGTCTACGCCCACTTCAAAGGGAAAACGACCATGTGTACTATCGTATCGTGTTAAATGCGCATTGCTTTCAGCATCACAGCCCGCACTATTGATAGCGATAATTTCAATATCTTTACGTCCAGACTCATACAGCGCACGTAATACCATGCGACCAATACGGCCATAACCATTAATTGCGATTCGAATTGCCATGATCATTCCTAAGTTTTTTCAATTAAATCAAAACATACATTAAAACTGACTGCGCAAAGAATTAAGGCACCCCAATCTGGGGTGCCTTAATAAGCCAGCC
>CAILXF010000018.1 GCA_903838125.1 uncultured Pseudomonadota bacterium
ATTAACTATGACTAGATTATATGGCAAAGAGCACCGTGGTATTCAAGATGAATTTGGTACTAGGAAGATGGCTGACCGCGTAGAGGAACTGGTCTGCCGTACTGAGTTTGATGACGAAGCTAAAGGCTTTATCGAGCATGTTGATATGTTCTTTTTATCTTCAGTTGACCACCAAGGTCGTCCTACAGTTTCTTACAAAGGCGGCGATGTCGGCTTTGTTAAAGTGCTTGATTCGACAACATTGGCTTTTCCTAGTTATGATGGCAATGGCATGTTTTTCTCTATGGGAAACATCAGCCAAAATCCACAAGTTGGTTTATTATTTATCTCTTTCTCAACGCCTCATCGTATGCGCGTGCAAGGCACTGCGACCATCTCCCGTGACGATCCGCTGATGGCTGAATATAAAGAAGCGGATTACATCGTGCGCGTTAAATTATCTGAGTTTTGGCAGAATTGTCCACGTTACATCCATCAAATGACGAAAGTAAGAGATTCGCGCTACGTACCCCGTATGGATTGTGATACACCATTAGCCGGCTGGAAGCGCCTAGATTTAGTGCAAGATGTAATACTAACCAAAGACTTGCAGCAAGCAGAGGTAGAAGGCCTCATTAATATTGAAGAGTGGGTAGGTAAAATCAAAAGCGGCGATCCTACTGCCTAAGTTTGGCTATTAAACTTCATGATTATTAATAATATACAAATTGATGACACCTTTGCTGAAGCATTCAATATGCGAGCCACACGTGTCATCCTCACTGCGCAAAATCTAAAATGGGCCTACCACGCCGCCAATGCCATGACGGGGTTCGCCACCTCTGTGATCGGTTGCGGCGTAGAAGCTGGTATAGAGGACGAACTTAGCGAAACAGAAACGCCTGATGGCAGGCCGGGTGTTAGCGTCTTGTTATTTGCGATGGGTAGCAAAGTGCTCATGCAACAACTTGAAACCCGGATGGGGCAATGTGTACTCACCTGCCCTACCGCAGCAGCGTTTGCCGGCATCAATAGTGAAGATCAAATTAATCTAGGTAAAAATTTACGCTTTTTTGGAGATGGCTTCCAAACATCAAAACTCATCACAGATAAACGCTATTGGCGCGTGCCAGTAATGGATGGCGAATTTTTATGTGAAGAAACCACGGGTATGGTGCGCGCTATTGGCGGCGGAAACTTTCTTATTCTAGCCACCTCCCAGTCTTCAGCATTGGCCGCAGCAGAGGTTGCCATTGAAGCCATGAAAAAAATACCCAACGTTATTATGCCATTCCCAGGTGGGGTAGTTCGCTCAGGCTCTAAGGTCGGCAGCAAGTATAAAACTATGTTCGCCTCCACCAACGATGCCTTCTGCCCCACACTTAAAGGTGTGACTAACAGTGAGTTGTCAGCTGAGATTGAAAGCGTCATGGAAATTGTTATTGATGGCCTATGTTTTGACGATATCGCCAGCGCCATGCGGGTAGGTATCACTACGATATGCCAACTCGGTGAAAGTAGCGGGGTAAAACGCATTTCTGCTGGCAATTATGGCGGGAAATTAGGCCCGCATCACTTTAAGTTGCAAGAAATTATGCAAGCAGGAGGCGCATGAGCACCTTAACTTTTCGCTTAAAAAAGGATCTAGCACATAGCATAAATTGTGCCGCCCTTACCCCAGAAAATTTGGCAGGAAAGTCTATCCCAGATATCGCCAGTCTAATGTTGAGTAATGGACGTAGCGAGCTTCGTGTAGATGCAGTATTTGAAATTAGCGGCCAACCCATCACTCATGGATTGCAAACGATTCATTTCAAAGACAGTAGCTGTAAGCTCGACTACCTTGGTGCACACATCACGAGCGGAAGCCTAGATATTACTGGCGATGTTGGCGCCTACTTAGGCTTTAATTTAAACGGCGGCACAATTCACTGCCACGGCAATTCATCGGCATTTGCTGCTTGCAATATGGTTAAAGGCTTACTGATGATCGACGGCAATACTGGCGAATTTCTTGGAGGCGGCTCTGCAGGACAGCGCAAAGGTATGCGAGGTGGCACGGTATTAGTGAAAGGAAATGCTGGTGACCGTGCCGGCGATCAGATGCGACGTGGACTGATATTAATTGAAGGCAATGCCGGCGACTACTGTGGTAGCCGTATGATTGCTGGCACCATTGGTGTAATGGGCAATGTGGGTATGTATGCTGGCTTTAATATGAAACATGGCACACTGTTACTCCTTAAAAAGCCAGCTGTGCACGCCACTATGCAGGATTGCGGTATGCATACACTGCCATTTTTAAGCTTACTGTATCAAAGCTTTTCCAAGCTTGACAGCCAGTTTTCAAGACTACACTCGCAACGCGTACAAAGGTGGGTGGGAGATGCAGCCTGTAACGGCAATGGTGAGATTCTGCTGATTTCAGCTTAATGCACGCAAGTGCTAAAATAGCGCCTTTAAAAAATCCAGTCACTTCCATGCCAGATCATTTATCACCACAATATTTAACTGCAGCGCTATATAAATTCGTCAGCCTGCCTGACTACAAAGCGCTGCAAACGCCAATCCTTGAAGCGTGCAATAGCAACCATATCAAAGGCACTTTATTACTAGCTGAAGAAGGTATTAATGGGACTATTGCCGGCCTTGCCGAAGATATCCATCGCGTGCTAGATTATTTACGTAACGATCCGTTATTTTCCAATCGCTTTGCCGATTTAGAGCATAAAGAATCCTATGCCTTTGAACACCCGTTCTATCGCATGAAGGTCAAACTTAAAAAAGAAATTGTGACACTAGGTGTACCTGGCGTTAGTCCGACCAAGCTAGTAGGAACCTACATCAAGCCTGAAGATTGGAATGCCCTTATTTCAGATCCCGAAGTCATATTAATCGATACTCGTAACGATTATGAAGTTGATATTGGCACTTTTAAGGGCGCAATTGACCCTAAGACCACGACATTTCGAGAGTTTCCAGAATACGTGGCTAAACACTTCGATAAAACCAAACATAAGAAAGTAGCGATGTTCTGTACTGGCGGCATCCGCTGTGAAAAAGCGTCCTCCTACATGATGGACCAAGGATTTGAAGAGGTGTTTCACTTACAAGGTGGCATTCTAAAATATCTAGAAACTGTGCCAGAAGCCGATAGCCTATGGCAGGGAGAATGCTTTGTATTTGACCAGCGCGTGGCGGTAAAACACAACTTAGAGGTCGGTGAGTTTGACCAATGCTATGCTTGCCGTCACCCCTTATCCCCTGCCGAGATGCAAAGCCCACATTACACCGCCGGCATTTCCTGCCCGTATTGCTATGAAAAAATATCTGATGAAAAGCGTGCTAGTCTTACTGAGCGTCAGAAGCAAGTAATCTTAGCCAAGAAACGTGGCGCAAGTCATATTGGTGAAAAGCAAAAAACCTAGCAAGATTCTCTTCATTTAAACAAAAAAAGCACCTTAACTGAGCTGGAAACTTCATCCAACTTCAGTAAGGTGCCGCTTTAATGCAAAACGACTTACTGTCTTTTCTTCAAATTCGCGGCAATGCGCAAACGCAAAGCATTGAGCTTAATAAAACCAGCAGCATCTTTTTGATCGTAAGCGCCTTTATCATCCTCAAAAGTTGCAATTGTAGAGTCAAATAAAGAGTTAGTTTTACTGTCTCTACCAGTGACGATGACATTGCCTTTATACAACTTAACGCGCACCCAGCCATTAACGACCGTTTGTGTGTGATCAATTAATGTTTGTAGCGCCACACGCTCAGGACTCCACCAATAGCCGTTGTAAATCATGCTAGCATAGCGTGGCATTAAATCATCCTTCAAATGCGCCACTTCACGATCCAAGGTAATGGACTCAATGGCTCTATGCGCTTTCAACATAATGGTGCCACCAGGCGTTTCATAGCAGCCACGTGACTTCATGCCCACGTAGCGATTTTCAACTAGATCTAATCGACCAATCCCATGCTTACCACCGATTTTATTGAGGTGTGCAAGTAGCTCATGTGGAAGCATCACTTCACCATTTAGAGACACTGGATCACCGTTCACATATTCAATATCCAAATACTCAGCAGCATCCGGCGCTTTTTCAGGGCTGGCCGTCCAGCGCCACATGGATTCTTCCGCTTCTGCAGCTGGGTTTTCTAGGTGACGACCTTCATAGCTGATATGCAATAAGTTGGCGTCCATGCTGTACGGACTGCCACCTTGTTTATGCTTCATATCCACTTCAATGCCATGCTTTTCAGCATAAGACATAAGCTTTTCACGTGATAGTAAATCCCACTCACGCCATGGTGCAATAATTTGTATATTTGGATTTAAAGCGTAGGCGCCCAACTCAAAACGCACTTGGTCATTACCCTTACCAGTCGCGCCATGTGAAATCGCATCAGCATTAGTTTCAGCTGCAATTTCAATTAAACGCTTGGCAATTAATGGACGTGCAATCGAAGTGCCTAGTAAATATTCACCCTCATAAACGGTGTTGGCGCGGAACATAGGGAATACAAAATCACGTACAAATTCTTCACGCACATCATCAATGTAAATTTCCTTTACCCCTGCAGCCTTAGCCTTGGCACGCGCTGGCTCCAACTCTTCACCTTGACCTAAGTCTGCAGTAAAAGTCACAATTTCACATTGGTATTCATCTTGTAGCCATTTTAAAATCACCGAGGTGTCTAATCCGCCGGAATAGGCCAATACCACTTTCTTAATTTCTTTTTTCACATTACTCATTACTTTAATTTCCTAATTAAACTCATATTACTTAGATAAATACTAATCTGGCACTTTTACTTAATGCGGCCCAGTAGCAAATACTCCATTAAGGCTTTTTGCACGTGTAATCTATTTTCGGCTTCATCCCAGACCACAGAGTGCGGTCCATCTATCACTTCTGCTGCCACCTCTTCGCCACGATGTGCTGGCAAACAATGCATAAAGAGCGCATCTTTAGCGGCCACACGCATCATATCGCCATCCACTTGCCAATCCACAAAGTCAATCATCCGCTCTTCGTTTTCAGCTTCAAAACCCATGCTAGTCCAGACATCTGTGGTCACTAAATGTGCGCCCTTAGCCGCTTCCATCGGATCAGTAAACACCTCAAAATGGTCATTGCCATACAAATTGGCGCGCTCAGGCTCTACTTCGTAACCCGGCGGCGTAGAGACATGCACATTAAAATCTAACACCTCTGCAGCTTGCAACCAGGTATTACAAACATTATTACTATCCCCTATCCATGCGACCGTCTTACCTTCTATGGAACCTCGATGTTCAATATAAGTAAAGATATCAGCTAAAATCTGGCAAGGGTGATATTCATTAGTCAGGCCATTAATCACAGGCACGCGAGAATTAGCGGCAAAACGCTCAATAATTTCTTGCTCAAAGGTGCGAATCATCACTAAGTCACTCATACGTGAGATAACTTGTGCAGCATCTTCTACTGGCTCACCACGACCCAACTGTGAATCGCGGGTATTTAAGTAAATGGCTGACCCACCCAATTGCTGCATACCTGCTTCAAATGACAAACGAGTGCGCGTGCTGGCTTTTTCAAAAATCATCACCAAGGTTCGATCTTGCAATGGCCAATAAGGCTTATAGGCTTTGAATTGACTTTTAATCCAACGGGCACGTTCAAATACGTACTCTAGCTCGTCACGGTTGAGGTCATTAAACTGTAAAAAATGTTTTATTGCCATAATATTTGTCGCGTTAGTTATTTAGGTATTGGGGTTAGTTATATTGTAATGCTTAGTCGTTGCTTAAAAAAACTTTGATCAAAGTAGACAAGCGTTGAACCAATTCATGCGCTTCAGCTTCATTCATGATTAAAGGCGGTAGTAAGCGCACCACTTTTTCGGCAGTCACATTAATGAGTAACTTAGCCTCTAAAGCTAGTTGCACCAAGTCAGCGCATGGCCGATCCAATTCAATCCCGATCATCAAACCGGCATTACGAACTTGCACTACAGCACTATTACCATTAAATTCAGAGATAAAACCATCACGAATTAAATTACCTATTTTTTCTGCATTCTCACGTAAACCATCTGCTTCTATAGCATTTAGTGTAGCCAAGCCAGCGGCACAGGCTAAAGGATTGCCACCGAAGGTTGAACCATGCTTGCCGTATGTAAACACACTAGCGGCTTTGCCGTGAGCAACGCAGGCGCCAATAGGTACCCCTGATGCTAGCCCTTTCGCCAAACTCATTACATCAGGCTTAATTGCTGTGTGCTGAAAAGAAAACCAAGTGCCTGTGCGACCAATGCCAGTTTGCACCTCATCAACCATCAACAACCAATCATGCTCGTCGCAAATGCCACGTAGAGTTTCCAAGTAAGCGCTGCTATCTTTTGGAATATTAATGCCACCCTCGCCTTGCACAGGTTCAACTAAAATTGCGACAACATTCGGATTGCTACTTGCGACTGCACGAACCGCTGCAATATCATCATAGGGTACGCGTATAAAACCAGTTACTAGTGGCTCAAAACCAACTTGTACTTTGCTATTACCAGTCGCCGACAATGTCGCCAGCGTCCGTCCATGAAATGATTGCTCCATCACAATGATTTGTGGAATTTCAACACCCTTGTTGTGACCATATAGGCGCGCTAACTTAATACTCGCTTCGTTAGCTTCGCAACCTGAGTTGCAAAAAAACACTTTATCCATCCCAGAAACTTCACATAACTTGTCTGCCAATGCTTCCTGTTCGGCAATATGGTAGTAGTTGGAGACATGGATTAGTCTCGCTGCTTGATCGCTGATAGCTTTAACTAACCTTGGGTGGCCATGACCTAACCCATTGACTGCAACACCGGCCAGTGCATCTAGGTATTTTTCACCCTTATCGTCCCATAGCCAAACCCCCTCTCCCTTTACAAAGGTTACAGGCTGGCGGTTATAGGTATTCATCAAATGTGTGGTCATGTAAAACTCTGTCACTTAAATTATGTTTAAAACTCGGCTTTAATAAAATGCAAACGGCGGCTGATGCCGCCGTAAGCATGACTTTAGATTAAAAAAATGATTGTCTTTAAACTAAAGTCCAACAATGGCTCGATGTGAGAGACCATTTGCCATAAAGAAGATCATTGGAATTGAAAGCGTCATATTAGTTCTCGATGCTAGCATCGCCACACGCCGTGCGATTGCTTTCTCCGCATCTGAAGCTGGCTTCATGCCTAATATTTTCTGTTGGTTTGGCCAAATTAACACCCAAACATTAAACAACATAATAGTACCCAACCAAGCACCAACACCAATTGCAGCATATGCATCGCGCAATAAAAATGCATCAACAAAACCTTTGCCTAATAACCATGCGCCAGCTACCCATGTAGCGACCGCCGCCCAACGAAACCAAAATAAGGCACGCGGTGCTACATGCTTAGTAATGCCTGCCGCTGTACCGTCAGCCCCCGCGTCTTTTAACGCTGGCATTTGCACCAAATTAAAATAGTAAAGAAGACCTATCCAAGTAATACCAGCTACAAGGTGAGCCCAACGTGCAATTCCAGGTAAAAAATCCATGATTTATGCTCCCACCAAAACGTGCTTAACGATTAAATATAAAGCCAAGGTTAGCACCAAACCTGCAACAACTGTGCCTGAAATAGAATCTAATGGATTTTTCATCGTACAAATCTCCTAGGTGTTTACTGGGATGTTTAATTAGGTGTTTAATTTATATGTTATTTCTAATGGACTACTAGATGCGAGAGTAGCCGAAAACCCTTAAATTGGCAACTGTCTAGGCTTGCTCGCCACTACATAAAATGCATTAAATCAACACTTAATTTCATTTAGAGCCATCATTTGAGCAGATTTAAACTTCCTTTTAAAGTGACTCATCAATCTTGTGGCGATAGTTACCTACCCGATTCAAGTGAACATGACCGATAGCATTTCTATTTGAGCTGTTTTTGTGCGATATTGGCGCATGAAATTTCTGCTTAGTCTGTCTCACTTTAAATTCACTGGTCGCACACTACCCAAACTTGGAAGTTTATGGATGTTAGTCGCGGCATTAGGCTTTGCCATCATGGGGGCTTTGGTCAAAGTTGGTGCGCAAAAATTCAGTAGTGCTGAACTAGTTTTTTACCGATCACTATTTGGCCTGTTGGTAATTTGGCTATATATTTTCAGCAGAAAATTACCCATCGCCACCCCTGTTATGTTTAAACAAATGTCGCGCGCCTTAGTCGGCTTTGCATCACTTGTACTATTTTTCTACGCAATCTCGCATTTACCCTTAGCGACAGCTATCACGCTCAACTACACATCGCCTTTATTTTTAGCCTTACTCACCCCTTTTTTACTGCATGAAAAACCAAAAAAAACATTGTGGCTAGGCCTTGTTTTAGGTTTCTTCGGGGTGATATTGCTACTTGAGCCCAACTTTAATAATAAAGATTGGCTTGCCGGAAGCTTGGGGCTACTTTCAGGCTTAGGGGCAGCGTTGGCTTATGCGCACGTGAAACAGCTAGGTCAATTAAATGAGCCTGACTGGCGTACAGTTTTTTACTTTACTTTGCTATCCACTATTGGTGCTGGCTTATGGATGTTATTTGCTCACTTCCAGCCTCTATCGTGGCGCGACTTACCAGTCCTGTTAGGTTTAGGTCTATCTGCCACTATCGCGCAACTGGCAATGACGCGCGCCTATCGCACCGGAGACACACTGGTGGTCGCAAGCCTTGCCTATATCACAGTAGTGTTAGCCAGCCTCATTACTGCAATTTGGTGGCAGGAGCATTTAAGCTTAGATGCCTATATAGCAATAGGTTTGATTGTTTTAAGTGGGATAATCAGCATGCGTTCAACACACTAACCTCTTCCCAGTATCTATAGAACTTAAGCGTCATGTGCTAAGTGAACTACCCCACATCTAAAGCTGGGGGCTTCTAACTTCAACGGCACGAGCAAGGACAGAGGACTTGCGTCCCTTGGCTTGACTGACAGTGCCTCCATTAGCAGTAACGACTATTCCAGCCGTTATCATACGTTGTGCTTCATCGCGAATGTTGATGGCGGCATTGATATCTCTATCATGCTTAGCGCCACATTGATCGCAAGTCCACATTCTTATTTCTAACGGCATTTTAGCTTGAGCATGCATACAACATGAGCAGGTTTTAGAACTAGCAAAGAAGCGGTTCACTTCAATGTAGCCTTTGCCTTGTCGCGCTGTTTTGTACTTAAGCATATTAGTGAAACTTCCCCAGCCAGCATCGCCGATGGCGCGTGCTAGATTGTGGTTTTTCATCATACCTTTGACGTGCAAATCTTCCACAGCGATGACTTGGTTTTCGTTCACCAGCCGTGTAGAGAGTTTGTGTAAATAATCTTGACGTGCATTAGCTACGCGCTCATGTGCTTTAGCGACAAGGATTCTGGCTTTGTTTCTTGTATTGCTGCCTTTAGCCTTTCGGCTAAGGTGCTGTTGCTTCTTGGCTAAATTCTTTTGCGCTTTCAATACGTGCTTTAGATTGGCAAACTTCGAGCCGTCACTAGTGACGGCCAAGTCTGTCAAGCCTACGTCTATGCCTAGTATCTTGCCGTTGAGCGAAACATCTGGCATCGCTACCAAATTTTCACAAAGGATAGATGCAAAGTATTTACCGCTAGGGTCTTTGCTGACGGTGACGGTTTTAATCGATCCAGCAAGCTCGCGATGCACGATCGCTTTAACGTGCCCGATTTTAGGTAAATAGACTTTGCAAGCATCTACTACCTTCACACCCTGTGGATATTGAATCGACTGTTTGCGGTGTTTGCTTTTGAACTGCGGATATTTCGCTCTACGCTCAAAAAAGTTTACGAATGCGCGGGAAAGATGCAGGCTCACAGACTGCAATACTTGACTGTGTGTTTCGCCTAGCCATTCAATTTCTGATTTGAGCTGCGGCAACCGAGCATTGAGTTGATATTGCCCTAAACCCTTACCAGTTTCCTGATAAACCTTTTGTGTCTCAGCCAGACTGTTGTTCCAGTACCAGCGTGCGCAGCCAAAGGCCTTGGCAAGCTTATCGGCTTGCACAGCATTGGGGTAGATACGAATTTTGGTTGCAGTTAGCATAACTTCTATTGTATATG
>CAILXF010000019.1 GCA_903838125.1 uncultured Pseudomonadota bacterium
AGTCAAAAGATTTGCACAAAATGTAATATGAAAAATATAGTTTTATTATTGCTGGCGGTTGGATTTTATATGCTTATAAGAGTTATTCCAGGTCTGAATATCATAACATTTCCAATTGAAATATTATGTACTTTCCTTCATGAATTTGGACATGCATTCTTTTCTTTGATTAGTGGAGGCCATGTTCATTCTTTATGTGTTAATATGGATGGCAGCGGAGTGACTACAACAAGCGATTGCAGCCGGTGTTGATATGGTAAATGATGTACGTGCATTGCAGGAGCCTGGAGCGCTGGATTTAGTCGCCAGTAGCCATGTTGCAGTATGTTTGATGCATATGCAGGGCACGCCGCAAACTATGCAGTTAGCGCCTACTTATGAAGATGTGGTAGCAGAGGTGCGGCAGTTCTTAATTGATAGATACCAAGTAGCTTTAGCCCATGGCATTGCTAAACAGCGTATCCTGCTTGATCCTGGTTTTGGTTTCGGCAAGCGTACCATTGATAATATTGTGCTTATTCAGCAGTTAGCGAGGTTGGCTGAGATTGGTCCACCCCTGCTAGTAGGACTTTCACGCAAAGCGGTCTTAGGGACTATCAGTGGCGGTGATGCACTACAACGCTTACACTCAGGTATTGCTGCATCGGTGCTTTGCGTCATGAATGGGGCTAAAATACTACGTGTACATGATGTTAAAGCCACAGTAGATGCGCTTAAAGTGGTGGTGGCTGTGATGGATCAACATCAAGAATAAAAAGGTTTAATTTAGGAACTTTCATGGCAAAAAAATATTTCGGTACTGATGGTATACGCGGCAAAGTAGGGGTAACACCAATTACGCCAGACTTTGTCATGCGCTTAGGCTATGCAGCCGGACGCGTGCTGACCAGTATTGAGAGTAATTTAGAAAAAGGTGCCCATCCAGCAGTATTGATTGGCAAAGATACGAGAATCTCAGGATATATGTTGGAGTCTGCACTGGAAGCTGGATTGTCAGCGGCTGGAGTGGATGTGCTGATGACTGGTCCTATGCCTACGCCTGCTGTCGCTTATTTAACCCGAGCTTTACGTGCACAGGCTGGAATTGTGATTTCAGCCTCACATAACCCATATTATGATAATGGCATTAAGTTTTTTTCTAGTTTAGGGACTAAATTACCGGATGCAATTGAGCATGCTATTGAAGCGGAACTAGATCTACCTATGCGGGTGATGGAGTCGGCTAGTTTGGGAAAAGTACGCCGAATTAAAGATGCGCCAGGCCGCTATATCGAGTTTTGTAAAAGTACTTTTCCGAATACGCTAGATTTAAGAGGGTTAAAAATTGTTCTAGATTGTGCACATGGCGCCACTTACCATGTAGCACCTCCGGTCTTTCACGAGCTAGGGGCTGAAGTTGTGGTGATTGGCAATCAACCAAATGGTCTTAATATCAACGACGAATCCGGCACAACCCATCCGCAAGCTTTGCAAAAAGCGGTCGTTGAACATCAGGCCGACCTAGGCATTGCTTTTGATGGTGACGGTGATCGTGTAATGATGGTGGATAGCGAAGGGCGTCTCTTAGAAGGAGATCAGCTGCTTTATATAATCACCACTGCTCGTCAACAGCAAGGCACCCTACAGGGCGGCGTTGTAGGAACCTTGATGACTAACCTTGCCGTTGAGCATAAATTCGCTGACATGCATATTCCTTTCATGCGCGCTAGAGTCGGTGATCGTTATGTGATGGAGTTGCTTAATCAGAATGACTGGCAATTAGGGGGTGAAAATTCAGGTCATATAATGACCCTTGATAAGCACAGTAGTGGCGATGGCATAGTGGCGGCTTTGCAGGTGTTAGAAGCGCTAATTCAAAGCAAGCAAACACTAGCGCAACTGAGTGCAAGTTTGGTCATGTACCCTCAAGTACTCATTAATATCAAAACAGATAAAAAAATCAATGTAGATCAGCACGCAAACATTCAAGCAGTAGTAGTTTTGGCTGAGAAGGAGTTGGCAGGAACTGGACGTGTCTTGCTCCGATCTTCGGGCACTGAGCCTATCATTCGCGTGATGGTTGAAGGTGAAAATCAAATGCAAGTAGAAACTTTAGCGCAACGCATTGCTGATGTGGTTGTCATTGCAACCTCAGGTTAAGGGTTAATAGGTCACAAGTCCCTCAACTAATTCAAGAAAACTTCATCTCTTCTTCATCAAACGTTCACATTCGAATGACATTCTAGTTATTCAAATGAATAATTGTATTTGAATAAGGAAGTTGAGATGACCTACAAAATGCGTTTATATTTAAACCGCATGCATAGATTCGACAGTAATGTATGCGTTGCAGTCAATCATACTAGTCAATACCGTGTAATCCGCGATGTGTTTCGACTGGTCAGCCGTTGCGGTGATGGTCTGTTTTGGTATGGTCTGATGTTGGCAATTATAGTTTTCAAAGGCCATGACGGTATGCAAGCAGTATTACATATGGCGGTTGCTGGCTTAGTTGGCACCTTACTCTATAAATGGTTGAAAGGTAAAACACTGCGTCCGCGCCCGTATGCTGTGCGCCAAGAAATATTCTTAACGGGAACGCCTCTCGATAAATTCAGTTTCCCATCTGGACACACTTTGCATGCAGTCCTGTTTAGTGTTGTTGCTTTAAATTACTACCCGCACTTAGCCGTCATCTTATTGCCTTTTACCCTAATGATTGCATTGTCTCGTGTCGTATTAGGTTTGCATTATCCTAGCGATGTGATTGCAGGTGCTTTGATTGGTGCATTGATTGCCGGAATTTCTTTTCTTTTAATTTAATATTATTTGATACAGAACAATTTCAATTGCGGCCTATTCAGTCACACTAAAACCTCAATGAGGAGAAAAGTATGTCTTTAAGTCACGTAGTTGTATGGATTGATCATCACGAGGCGCATGTTATTCAATTTAATGCTGAAGCTAGTGCCAGTGAAATTATTAAAACAAAATCTAATCATAAGCATGTGCACCAAAAAAGTGGAACTTTAGGAGCTGGGCACGCCAATTCTGATCAAAACTATTTACATGATGTTGCGCTTGCTGTATCTGGAGCTGGTGAGATTTTAATTGTGGGTCCAGGCTCTGCTAAGTTGGAATTGTTAAAGCATGTTAATAAACATGATCCCAAAGTGTCAGAAAAGATCGTTGGAATTGAAACAGTTGACCATCCTTCAGACGGGCAACTTTTGGCGTATGCTAAAAAATACTTTATCAGAATTGATAATTTAAGAGCTTTGTAATCATCTAAGTTACTTTAAGTAAACTGCCCCTGAAAACGCTCTACGTTTATTTAGGGGTCAGTTGATGCGAAAACTTCAGGCGAGAAGTCTAGTTACTTTTGATTTGGAAATTCCCATTTGACTGCAGACACAATTTCCCAAACTCCTGCTTCATTAGGGCGTCTCCATCTTGGGGTGTACATCATTTTTATGTGCTCTAGTGCAGCATCGAAGCTCTCAAAGGTAATTTCTTTCCCCTCTTCTCCAACGGTATAGAAGCCAGGTTTTTGGTAACATAATGATGGGTTGAAGTATGAGCCATCAACTGCATACGGAAGTAGGATGGCGTTTTTAGCGGAAGGCATAAGGTTATAATGTCCTGTAACTCTTAACTTAAGAAATCAAGTTTAGAATGAAGTATAGCGCACTACTTTTTGTTAAGGTCAATTCATTAAATTGGCCTGCGCTAACAAACTTAGACTAGTTTAAATTGAATGCATAGTGGTGGTTTGATCGAAGTATTTGATGGGTAGAGGGTGCGATAGGTGTAAGTGTCTGCGACACTGCTCACGCCAATGATCAAGCTGTTGCACACTGAGATTTTTAAGTTCAGGCTCAAAATCTGGCTTTTGTCCGTTTAGCAGACTGCCGATGTCCTCCAATGCTACTTGAGTTTTCGCAATGTAATAAACAAAGTGCTTAAATACACGTTTATCTACGATCCGTACCACACCATAAATTAGATGCGGTAATTTAACGCTACGTAATACGCCATCCCAAAATGCTAGTCGCTTTAAAGCTAAATCTGTTGCGGCTTCACTGCATCTAAAATGTGGAGAAATAAATGCTGAAATTAGCCTTTTGTGTTCAGTAAGTAAGCGTCGCGGAGAGGTTTTTAAATGACCCGCTAAATGCGCATCCATGGCCCATTCGGCTGTAATGTGAGTAAGTAAATCATTTTTATGCCACATTGCTTCATGCGCAGGTACGAAATGATTATGCGCAATTACATCTACATATAAGTGACTGGCATAACCAATGGCAAGTGCAGTTTCTTCATCGCTTTTTGCGCTAATTAATAACTGATGCGCATTTTCCCATAGATGGGTATGTCGAAAACGATGGCTGATAACGGCTAGGTCAGGTAGGCAAGCGCCGGCCATGACCAACTCAGGAAAGCGCTTAATAATATTTTGCAGCCTAGGATCTAGTAATGGCATCGCCCAAAGCAGTGATTGCGCAAAATACAGATGAGTAATCAAGCCCCAAGCGTTGGCGTCTACCGAATACAGGCAGCAGGGTAGCCACCAGTAATACTTCTTTAAAAAATTGGGTATTTGCATAATGCTTAATTTCCCATGCTAGCGTTAAGAACATGTGACATTTACTTGATAGTTTGGTGACAGAGATTGCGATAATCTAGTTTGATTGGCATATTCATAAATTTGTCATAATTAGTCGCTATTATTACGCTAAGTAATTGATTTTATTGCCTACATAAGGGTCCAAGCACAGTAATGACTATGAAAAAACTCAAAATATTATTTATTTCAGACGTGTATTTTCCGCGCGTAAATGGTGTGTCTACTTCCATTAGAACCTTTGTTGAACAAATGCAAAACTTAGGGCATGAGGTGCATCTGATTGCGCCAGATTACCATGTGGAAACTTCAGATGAAGTTTGGATTAAGCGTATCCCTGCGAGGAGTATTTACTTTGATCCTGAGGATAAGTTGATGAAGTATAGTGAGGCCATGAAGTTGTTGCCTTCACTACTGGATGAAAAGTACGACATGATTCATGTGCATACACCGTTTGTGGCTCATTACTTGGGGCTAAAGCTAGCGGTAAAATTAGGGATTCCCTGCATAGAAACTTACCACACCTTTTTTGAAGATTATTTACATCATTACTTGCCGTGGATGCCTCAATTAATGGCGCGTGGTATGGCTCGGATGATTTCGAAGCGCCAGTGTAATGCAGTAAGCGCAATCGTAGCGCCTTCACAGCCCATGTTAGATGTGTTGCGTGGGTATGGCGTAAAAGCGAAGGCTCAGGTGATTCCTACTGGTTTGCAAGAACATAGTTTTAAGTCTGCTGATGGAAAAGCTTTTCGCCAGAAGTATGGCATTGCATTAGATCGACCGATGTTGCTTTATGTGGGTCGAGTGGCTTTTGAAAAAAATATTGAGTTTCTACTTTGGATGGCAAAAGTATTGGTGGATGAGCGCCCCGACCTTCTATTGGTGATCACGGGAGAAGGTCCTGCTGAAGAGAGCTTACATAAGCTTACCAAGACTTTAGGCTTAGATAAAAATGTGATGTTTATCGGCTATCTAGATCGTAATACTGAACTGAATGCCTGTTATCAATCCGCTGATGTATTTGTGTTTGCGTCTAAAAGCGAAACACAGGGCTTAGTAATCTTGGAAGCCATGGCTCAAGGTACCCCTGTAGTGGCAATTGCGGAGCTTGGTACTGCTTCTATTTTAATTGAAGGACTCGGTGCGTTAATCTCAGCAGAAAATACATTAGAGTTTGCTGAAAAGGTACATCAATTATTGATTTACCCAGAGCAAAGGCTTGAATTAGGTCGCCGTGCTAAGGAATACGCATTAGATAAATGGACTGCAAAATTTCAAGCTGAGCGCATGCTAGATTTTTATACGGAGTTAGCAGCAGGTCCAGAAGTAGCTTCTGACCTGATGAGCGTAAAACTGTCTACTAATAGTTAGTAAATAACCGATAGTAGATACAAAAATGCCAGCATATGCTGGCTTTTTTGTATCTACTTAAAACTGTTTAGCTTTAACCAAACTTACCTGTAATGTAGTCTTCAGTTTCTTTACGGGCAGGGCGTGTGAAAATGGTATCTGTATCTCCGTACTCCATCATTTCACCTAAGTACATATAAGCTGTGTAATCTGAGATGCGTGCCGCTTGTTGCATATTATGCGTTACCACTAAAATGGTCAGCTTATGGCGCAGTTCACTCATTAGCTCTTCAATATTAGCTGTCGCAATTGGATCTAACGCGGATGTTGGTTCGTCGAATAACATAATTTCAGGATCTGTGGCTAACGCACGGGCAATACATAAGCGTTGTTGCTGACCGCCGGATAGGTTGAATGCTAGGTCCTGCTGACGATCTTTCACTTCATTCCATAACGCCGCGCCTTTAAGCGCTTCTTCCACTTTGTCAGCCACTGTGCGTTTGTTCGTTTCACCGCGAACGCGTAAGCCATAAGCAACGTTTTCAAAGATTGATTTAGGAAATGGGTTGGGTTTTTGAAACACCATGCTTATGCGCATGCGCACTTCAATAGCATCGACACCATGCTCTAAAATATTGGTGTTGTCAGGATGCATAATAATTTGACCTTCGTACTTATTGCCTGGGTACAAATCATGCATACGGTTAAAGCAGCGTAAATATGTAGATTTGCCGCAACCTGAAGGCCCAATCAATGCCGTGATTTTATTTTCATAAATCGGCATACTGACACTTTTAAGTGCTTGATGG
>CAILXF010000020.1 GCA_903838125.1 uncultured Pseudomonadota bacterium
ATGATCACCATGTCGTTGGTGCCTCGCCAGAGATTCTAGTGCGCTTGGAAAATGGGACCGTAACAGCACGTCCGATTGCAGGCACACGCCCGCGCGGCAAAGATCGTGAGCATGATTTGGCCTTGGCTGAGGAATTGCTAGCCGATCCTAAAGAGCGCGCAGAACATGTGCAATTAATGGACCTAGGCCGCAATGATGTCGGCCGCGTGGCGGTCACCGGCACGGTCAAAGTGACTGACAATATGATGATAGAGCGTTACTCACATGTGATGCATATCGTCAGTAATGTAGAAGGCAAGCTCAAGCCAGGCATGGATGCGATTGATGTGATTAAAGCAACCTTTCCGGCTGGGACTGTCAGTGGCGCGCCTAAAGTAAGAGCGATGGAAATTATTGATGAATTAGAACCTAGCAAGCGCGGCATTTACGCTGGCGCTGTCGGGTACTTGGGTTTTAATGGCGATATGGATGTGGCGATTGCGATCAGAACGGGCGTGATTAAAAACAACATGCTCTATGTTCAGGCGGGAGCGGGTATCGTCGCCGATTCAGTGCCGCAAAGTGAATGGGATGAAACGCAAAACAAAGCACGCGCAGTATTGCGCGCAGCAGAGTTAGTACAAGAAGGACTGGATTTAAACTAAATGCGACTTAAACTTTAAGCATTGCAGCGCAATGCTTAAAGTGATCTGGGTCGTTAAGCTTTGAGTTTTTTCATCAACAAGTCGTTGACCTGCGCTGGGTTGGCCTTGCCTTTAGACGCCTTCATAATCTGTCCGACCAGTGCATTAAAGGCCTTTTCTTTACCCGCTTTGTATTCTTCCACCATGGCTGCATTGGCTGCTAAAACTTCATCAATAATGGTTTCAACGGCACCGCTATCAGACATTTGTTTTAGTCCTTTGGCTTCGATAATTGCGTCAGCATTACCTTCCCCACTCCACATGGCTTCAAATACTTCTTTGGCTGCATTGTTAGAAATGGTGCCGTCAGTAATGCGTTTTAGCAATTGCGCGAGGGCTTCAGCAGCAACCGCAGAGCTGGAAATGCTTTTATCTTCCGCATTTAGTTTGGCGGAGACATTCCCCGTGACCCAGTTTGCCGCTTGTTTAGCCTCGGCGCCTGCTTTGACGGTGGCTACAAAGTAATCAGCCAAACCACGTGAGCTAGTAAGCGCGCCTGTATCATAGCTAGATAATCCATACTCAGCTTCAAATCTCGCTTTCATTGCTTCAGGCAGCTCAGGCATGCTAGCCTGCACGCGTGCTTTATCTTCAGCAGAAATCATTAAAGGTAATAAATCAGGATCTGGGAAGTAGCGGTAATCGTTAGCCTCTTCTTTGCTACGCATAGCGCGTGTTTCGCCAGTATCTGGGTTAAATAACACCGTGGCTTGATGAATGGAGCCGCCGTCTTCTAGCGTTTCTATCTGCCAGCGAGTTTCATATTCAATAGCTTGCTGCATAAATTTAAAAGAATTCAGATTTTTAATTTCACGCCTAGTCCCTAGTTTTCCGCTGCCCTTATGACGCACAGATACGTTGACGTCGCAACGGAAGCTACCTTCTTGCATATTGCCATCGCAAATGCCAATCCACTGCACTAATTCGTGTAACTGTTTGGCATAGGCCACTGCTTCGGCGGCTGAGCGCATGTCTGGCTCAGTCACAATTTCTAATAATGGTGTGCCGGCACGGTTCAAGTCAATGCCGCTCATGCCTTCTACTGCCCCATGTACCGATTTCCCAGCATCTTCTTCCAAGTGCGCGCGGGTGATATTGATTACTTTTTCATAGGCTGGTTTTTTGCCCTGCGCTGGCACTTGTATGCTCACAGCGCCCTTGCCGACTACTGGCAATTCAAATTGACTGATTTGGTAGCCTTTAGGCAAATCTGGATAAAAATAATTTTTGCGCGCAAATACTGAGCGTGGTGCAATTTCAGCATTGATCGCCAAGCCAAATTTAATCGCACACTCCACAGCTTGCTTGTTGAGTACCGGCAGTACACCGGGTAATGCAATACTGACTTCACAGGCTTGTGTATTGGGTTCGGCACCGTATTTAATTGGCGCGCCCGAAAAAATTTTCGTATTCGTTTGTAGTTGGGTATGTGTTTCTAACCCGATGACGACTTCCCATTCCATATTATTTCTAGCCTTATGCGCGTTTCAAATCAGGCATTTGTTGATGCCAGTCTGTGACTTGTTGGTACTGATGCGCGACATTAAGCATACGCGCTTCATCAAAATAATTACCTATAATTTGTAAGCCTACTGGTAAGGCTGGGCCGTCTTTAGCTTGTGCAAAACCAGCCGGTAAACTCATGCCTGGCAGACCAGCTAAATTGGTCGAGATCGTGTATATATCTTGCAAATACATAGCAACCGGGTCGTCCACTTTTTCCCCAGCTTTAAAGGCGGTGGATGGCGCAGCTGGACCCATAATCACATCACATTGTTTAAATGCTTCGATAAAGTCCTGGGCGATTAAGCGGCGAATTTGTTGAGCTTTTAGATAGTAGGCGTCGTAATAACCAGCGCTCAGTACATAGGTGCCAATTAAGATGCGGCGCTTAACCTCGGCACCAAAGCCCTCAGCGCGACTCTTGTTGTACATATCGTTAAGGTCGCTATATTCAGAAGCGCGGTGGCCATAGCGTACACCATCGTAGCGAGATAAATTGCTTGATGCTTCTGCTGGTGCTAGTACGTAATATACTGGAATTGACAAGCCGGTATTAGGAAGCGAAATATCAATAATCTGCGCGCCTAGTTTTTTATAGACATCAATTGCAGCTGTAATCACCTGTGCCACGCTTGCGTCCAAACCTTCAGCAAAAAACTCCTTAGGCAAGCCGATTTTCAAACCAAGTAAAGGCTGGTCGGTCTGTGGTTTGTTAAGTTCACGGCTGTAATCTTCTTTATCACGTTGAAGGCTAGTGGAGTCGCGCTCATCAAAACCGGCCATCACGTTCATCATCATTGCGCAGTCTTCTGCACTTTTGGCCATAGGGCCGGCTTGATCTAGGCTGGAAGCAAAGGCAATCATGCCGTAACGTGACACCACTCCGTAGCTTGGTTTTAATCCAGTCAGTCCACAAAGAGAGGCTGGCTGGCGTATTGAGCCACCAGTATCGGTGCCCGTTGCTGCCGCACACAGGCGTGCTGCTACGGCCGCCGCACTACCACCGCTGCTGCCGCCAGGGACGTGATCAAAGCTCCATGGATTTTTAACGCCACCAAAATAACTGGTTTCATTAGAAGACCCCATGGCAAATTCATCCATATTGGTTTTGCCTAAATTTACCGCACCGGCTTGATCAAACTGTGTGATCACATGTGCATCGTAAGGTGCAATAAAATTCGCCAGCATTTTTGAGCCACAAGTGGTTTGCCAACCTTGTGCACAGAAAATATCTTTTTGCGCTAAAGGGATGCCAGTCAGTGCAGTTGCATTGCCAGCGGCAATACGCGCATCCGCAGCTTTGGCCTGCGCCAAGGTCTTTGCTTCATCTAAGGCAATATATGCATTGATGCTGGGGTTGTATTGCGTGATGCGGGTAAGGAAACTTTGCGTAAGTTCAACGCTAGATATTTTTTTAGATTGCAACATGCTGGCAAGCTGTTTTAGGCTGCTATTTATCATAATTCGACAACTTTATTGATTGATTTTATTCGATGACTTTGGGTACAAGGTACAGGCCACCCGCGACCGCTGGCTGTGTGGATCCGTTACCTAACACGGGTGCATTTTTTTGAAAAGCCTCGCGCTGATTGGTTTTAGTCACGACATCATCGCGTAGGCGCTGATGTAGCTCTTGGGCATGCGACATGGGCACAATGCCAGTGGTATCCACTGCTTGCATTTGCTCAATCAAGCCTAAAATCCCCGTTAGTTTGCTTAAGGTAGCAGTCGCTTCGCTTTCGCTGACCTCAATACGCGCTAGGTGCGCAATTTTTTTAATATCTTCAATACTCAGAGCCATGCTGGGAAAATCCAAAATTTAATGGGTGCGGTTAGATGAATTTAATGATGTTGTGATGTTTTAATGTTTTTGTTTCTTAACAACATGCGATTACATCTTAATTTATATCACAATTTCGGGTATTATACCTTGTTTTAAGCATGCCTTTATTGTACTCAAAGATTAAGCGGGCGGCTGGCCTTAACCACGCAACAATCCACAGGAAAAACATAATGTTCGGTTCTTTAAATAGTTATTTTTCAAACGACCTTGCCATTGACTTGGGCACTGCCAATACCCTTATTTATGCGCGTGGGAAAGGCATCGTTTTAGATGAGCCTTCAGTAGTTGCCATTCGCCTTGATGGCGGCCCTAACGGCAAAAAAATTCTGCTAGCGGTTGGCGCTGAAGCCAAGGGCATGCTCGGACGTGCACCGGCCAATATTCAGGCAATTCGACCAATGAAAGATGGCGTCATTGCCGATTTTACCATTACAGAACAAATGCTTAAGTATTTTATTCGCCGTGTGCATGATTCACGTTGGTTTTCACCTAGTCCGCGTATCATTATTTGCGTACCAGTGGGCTCTACCCAAGTAGAGCGCCGTGCCATTAAAGAGTCAGCCGAGCGCGCTGGTGCTAAGCAAGTGTTTTTGATTGAGGAGCCAATGGCTGCAGCGATTGGTGCTGGTATGCCAGTTTCCGAAGCGACTGGATCCATGGTGGTAGATATTGGTGGCGGTACAACTGAAGTGGGCGTGATTTCACTTGGCGGTATCGTTTACGCAAAATCTGAACGTGTGGGTGGAGATAAGTTTGACCAGGCTATTATTGATTACATTCGTCGTAACTACGGCATGCAAATCTCTGAACCTACTGCAGAAGCGATCAAGAAGAAAATTGGATCTGCATTCCCAGGTTCAACAGTATTGGAAATGGAGGTCACTGGACGCAACTTGGCTGAAGGTTTGCCGCGTAAATTTACGATTTCTAGCAATGAGATTTTAGAAGCATTAACTGAGCCATTAAACGCCATTGTTGGCGCAGTAAAGTCTGCGTTAGAGCAAACCCCACCTGAGTTGGGTGCAGATATTGCCGAAAAAGGCATGGTATTGACTGGTGGTGGTGCATTATTACGTGATCTTGATCGTCTTTTGGTCGAAGAAACCGGCCTGCCAGTAATCGTGGCTGAAGATCCGCTGACCTGTGTAGCGCGTGGATGTGGTCGAGCCCTTGAGGAAATGGATAAGTTGGGCAGTATATTTGCTTACGAATAATCTGTGATTAGATTAGACTTTAGGCCGTTCGCGGCCTAATTTTATTTGAAAAATCTAAGATCACTTACGGTCTATTTTTTTAGTGTAACAATTCAACCCGCCTAGATTTAGCTAATAGAGATACTCAGCATCGCTTAAACATGATCAAAGGCTTTAATCATAAACTTGAACAGCAGCCCGCCCCCGCGTTTTTTGTGCGGGGCCCGAGTAGCTTTGCGCGTTTAGCATTCTTTTCCGCACTGTCAATAGCGCTTATTGCCACCGATTCTAGGTTGCAATATCTTACTGCCTTGCGTCAAGATTTGGTCGCTTTACTGCAACCCTTACAAACGGTGGCAAACGCGCCAGCCCAACTTTATCGAAATACAGATGAGTACTTCACTGCCCATCACAATCTGCTAAATGAAAATCGACAATTTAAACAACAATTACTAAAACAAGACATTGCCCTGCAACGATTAAGTACATTGATGTTGGAGAACGAGCATTTGCGCAATTTGTTGCAAGCCAACAAAGCTTTGGAAGAAAGCAGTATTGTCGGTGAAATTGTGCATATTGGGCGTGATCCGTTCACTAAGAAAGTCATTGTTAATCGAGGAGCCAACGATCACGTAGTGGCAGGTGCAGCGGTAGTAGATGCAGTCGGCGTGATTGGTCAAGTGACCCGCACTTATAGCAGCAGTAGTGAAGTCACGTTGATTACTGACACTTCGCTTGCAATCCCGATTCAGGTGGAGCGCAACGGTTTGCGCGCCATTGCCTTCGGTCATGGTCGTGATCAAACCTTGGATTTGCCATTCCTGCCTGCCAATGTGGATATTCGCCGTGGTGATGTGCTGGTGACCTCTGGTATAGATGGTGTTTACCCTGCCGGCCTTAAAGTCGGAAGCGTGACGCAAGTTAAAGTTACAGCAGATTCACCATTTGCGCGCATCGTTTGCGTGCCGACTGGTGGTGTAGAAAATCATAGTCAAGTATTGTTAGTCAGCTTGGCTCATGGCGAGATGTGGGAAGGTGATGAAGTGATCGCGACTCCTAAGCCGTCGACCAAAAAAACACGCGTTAAGTCCACGCCAACGCCTAATAATCAGAGCAAAATCCATGCACCCCAGTAAGCTTCAATCATTGTGTTTATCATTATTGATCGCTTACATTGCGATTTTGTTGCCATGGTCAGGGATAGGTCTGACTTTGCGACCAGATTTTTTACTGTTAGTGATTATATTCTGGATGATACGAGCGCCGAATCTATGCAATATCGGCACAGCATGGGGCGCAGGCTTGCTGATGGATTTAGCCTCTGGCGGTGTGTTTGGTCAGTATGCTTTGGCCTATACAATAGCAGCATTTTTTGCAGCAACATATCAACGTCGGTTGGTGCTGTTCAATCACTATCAACAATTACTTTATGTACTTTTGTTGTTGTTAACTTCACAGGTCAGCCTGTTGGTTTTGAAAATGTTTACGGGCTCGCAACCAGCGGGCTGGCAATATTTCTTGCCTAGTATTAGTGGCGTTTTATTATGGCGTATTGCCTTGATGATGGGCTTGAAAACTGGTGCCCGCTCAAGTGGCGCTTGATTCAGGACATAATCACTTTAAGTCTGATTGTTAAACATGCGCCCTGAAGTTAAAGACTATCTGTATGAACAATATCACTTCAAGCTTAGGCTAGGGTTTACCGCATTTGCCGTCATCGGTTTATTTGTATTGTTAGCTTTTCGTTTTTTCTATCTGCAGATTGCGCAGTATGCGCATTACCAAACCCTTGCTGAAAATAATCGCATTTCTTTAGTACCTATCGTTGCTAATCGCGGCTTAATTATTGATAAAAATGGTGTGGTCCTAGCGCACAACTTCTTTGTGTACACCTTGGAAATTACCCCATCAAAAGTCAAGGATTTGGAAGCAACCATTACGGGCCTTAGCCATTTCGTTGAAATTGGCGCGCTTGATCGTAAGCGCTTTAATAAGTTTCGTGCACAAAGCCGTAATTTTGAAAGTTTGCCTATTCGGACGCATCTGAATGAGTTGGAGGCAGCCAAGTTCGCCGTGAATCATTACCGCTTTCCAGGCGTGGAAATTAAATCACGCCTATTTAGGCACTACCCACTAGGCAAGTTGGGTTCGCACATGGTCGGTTATATAGGAAGAATCAATGATAATGACTTAGTAGGCCTTGAAAAAAGCGATCAGCTTTCGAATTACAAGGGCTCAGACCATATTGGGAAAAGTGGGTTAGAGCAGTTTTACGAAACCTATTTGCATGGCACTACCGGTTTTCAACAAGTTGAAATTGATGCGGATGGTCATGCTGTGCGTGTTTTATCAAGTACTTCACCTACACCTGGTGACAATCTGATTCTATCTGCGGATAGCAAAATGCAGGAAATTGCTGAAACTGCATTTGGTAATCGTCGTGGCGCCTTGGTGGCCATTAACCCCAAAACGGGGGAAGTGCTTAGCTTTGTGAGCATGCCAACCTTTGACGCTAACTTATTTGTTGATGGTATTGATGTTGATAATTGGAAATCGCTGAACGACTCTCTGGATAAGCCGCTTATTAATCGTCCTTTGCGCGGCATTTATCCGCCAGGCTCTACTTTTAAACCGTTTGTGGCCTTAGCGGGGCTGGAAAATGGTAAGCGTACCCCGCCGTTTTCAATTCAGGATTCAGGTTTTTTTACCTTACCCAATAGCACGCATCACTATCGCGATTGGAAGCCGGGTGGTCATGGCATGGTGGATATTCAGCGCGCAATCACGATTTCTTGCGATACGTTTTTTTATGGTTTAGCAATGGAATTAGGTATTGAGAAATTAACCGCATTTGTCGGCCATTTTGGTTTTGGCCGTCTGTCTGGTTTAGATATTAAAGGCGAGAATGCTGGCTTGTTGCCAACGCCAGATTGGAAGCAACGCCGCTTTAAGCAACCTTGGTACCAAGGTGAGACTGTGATTACTGGCATTGGTCAAGGATATACATTAGTGACGCCCATGCAGCTAGCGCAAGCGACGGCGATTTTAGCTAATAATGGCGTAGCCATGAAGCCCCACTTGGTGTCAAAGATTGAAAAAGCCATCACGGGTCAACCCTTTGTGATAGCCCCCCTGATACAAGATAAAATAGAAATTAACGCGGAAAATTTAGAGATAGTAAAACGCGGCATGGTCGATGTGACGTTGCCTGGGGGCACCGCCGCGAGTATCGGCGCTAATGCACCGTATTCAATTGCTGCCAAAACTGGGACCGCGCAAGTGGTAGGCATACGGCAGAACGAGAAATACAATGCCAGTAGTATTGATGAGCGGCACCGTGACCATGCTTTATTTATCGCTTACGCGCCTGCAGAAAATCCTACAATTGCCTTGGCCGTCATTGTTGAAAATGGGGGGCATGGCGGTTCTGCCGCAGGACCGATTGCGAGGAAAGTGATGGATTACTATCTGTTAGGTAAAGTGCCTGAGGTTGAAGCAGTGGGCGCAGACAAAAAACCATCAGCATCCACTGCTAGAAATAATGCACCTACGCCGGAAGAGTTACATGATTAGCAAACTATTAAAATCGCTTGGTAAACACATAGACTCATTCCTGATGACATGCTTATTGCTAACTATGTTGGTTGGATTGTTTGTGCTGTATAGCGCATCTGGTCAAAGCTTTGAGCGTTTGTATGCGCAATGTATTAACATTATTGTGGCGCTAGGTTTTATGTGGGGTGCAGCCAATATTGGTCCAACTAAGTTGGAGCGTATTGCCATGCCACTCTATGTGATTGGTGTTTTATTATTAATAGCCGTCGCATTATTTGGCTCAATCAGCCATGGTGCCCGGCGCTGGTTAAACTTAGGGATAATGCAAATCCAACCTTCTGAGATTATGCGTATTGCGATGCCGATGATGCTGGCCTACTATTTCTCTAAACGAGAAAGCAAGCCCGTGTTGGCTGACTTCGCTATAGGAGGATTGTTGTTGGTAGTGCCGGTGATGCTGATTATGAAGCAACCAGATTTAGGCACGGCCTTATTGGTGGCAGCCTCTGGTTTTTATATACTATTCTTAGCGGGGTTGAGTTGGAAATGGTTGGTGGGGGGCATCGTTCTGTTCGCAGCATCTACACCCATACTCTGGCCGCTGTTGCATGACTACCAGCGCCGACGTATTGAAATTTTACTCGACCCGACCCAAGACCCGCTAGGCGCCGGCTATCACACGATACAAGCGATCATTGCGCTAGGTTCTGGCGGCATTGCCGGCAAGGGCTGGCTCAATGGGACGCAGGCGCAATTAGACTTTTTACCAGAGCGCACTACAGATTTCATTTTTGCGGTATTTGGCGAAGAGTTTGGCTTACTGGGCATCCTGTTATTACTGTTATTATTTAGTTTAATGATCATGCGCGGCTTGGTAATTGCATCGCAAGCGCAGAGTACATTCTCCCGCCTATTAGCAGGGAGTATTACGCTCACTTTCTTTACCTACGTGTTTGTAAACATGGGCATGGTCAGCGGCATTTTGCCGGTAGTCGGTGTACCATTACCCCTCGTAAGTTATGGAGGCACATCCATGGTAACTATATTATTAAGTTTTGGTATTTTGATGAGCATACAGACGCATAAAAACCTGGTGGCCAATTAATGACAAAGTTGCGTGCCTATAGTGCAATTTTAATTGTGTTATTGCTAGCGGCATGTGGCGGCATAGCACCCAAACCTGACGCCAAGGTGCAAGGTGCCGTGGCTAAGCCCGGTGCTGGTGGTTATTATTTAGATGATGGTCCTGGCGACGATGCCCCCGCTGATATTGATAGTATTCCCGATGCCACCTTAAGAACAGAGCCGCTACTCGCTCGCGCTAATAAACCCTACGTTGCTTTGGGCCAGGAATATATCCCGTTTACCAGTTATGCGCCATACAAGCAGCAAGGGGTAGCCTCTTGGTATGGCAAGCGTTATCACGGCAAAAAAACATCAGTCGGTGAGGTATACGATATGTATGCCATGTCTGGCGCGCACACTATTTTGCCACTGCCTAGCTATGTCAAAGTCACCAATCCGGTTAATGGACGCTCAGTCATTGTCCGTATTAATGACCGAGGCCCTTTCAAGCATGATCGTCTGATTGATTTATCTTACGCGGCTGCCTACAAGTTGAGATTGATAGGACAAGGTAGTGGCTTGGTTGAGGTGGAAAGCATTGATACTAGCGCTGAAGCTCTGAAGAAGTTGGTGGGCGGTAAGGTAGAACCCGTAGCCGATGTCACCGCCAAGCCTATAGCGCGATCAGAGACAGTCGCCAAACTTTCCGGCTACTACGTGCAAGCTGGCGCATTTAAAACGGAAGCCAATAGTGAGCTGTTGCAGAAGAAAATTCAGGGATTACCATTAGCAGAAAATGTAGCCGTAGGTAAGGTGTATAATGGCGACCTTTACCGTGTAAGGCTTGGGCCTTACAGTAGCCGTGAAGAAGCAGATATTTCTGCAGCCCTAATTCGCAAGCAATTAAATATTGCTACTATCGTTCAAAATCAATAAGTCAGCCCTACACAATATGCATAAAATCAGCTTTCATCACCTTAAAAACGCGCTATTGGCTTTAACTGTTTTTAGCCTAAGTTTCGCACAACTTAGCTTTGCCGAGAGCGCACAAATTCCGCCACCACCAAGCCTCGCAGTAAAAGCATACCTGCTTAAAGACTTTAATAGTGGCCGTATCATTGCGACTCAAAATGGCGATATGCGTGTTGACCCAGCGTCGCTGACCAAAATCATGACAGCTTATTTAAGCTTTAAAGCGGTTAAAAATGGCCACTTACAACTCACACAAACCCTACCCGTCAGCTTGTTAGCTTGGAAAGTTGAAGGCTCTAAGATGTTTATTGAGCCGAACAAACCAGTGACTGTAGATGAGCTATTGCATGGCATGATTATTCAGTCAGGTAATGATGCCTCCATCGCCTTAGCAGAAGGCATAGCTAGTACAGAGCCACTATTTGCAGGCATGATGAATAAAGAAGCGCAACGGTTGGGCATGAAGAATACCCATTACATGAATGCGACTGGCCTGCCAGATCCGCAACATTACACCACTGCAGCTGACCTAGCTTTGCTGGCAACTGCACTAATACATGATTTCCCTTCTGATTATCAGCGACTATATTCAACCAAAGAGTATCGCTATAACAATATTACCCAACCCAATCGCAATCGTTTGTTATGGCTAGATCCGAGTGTGGATGGCATGAAAACTGGCCATACCGAAACAGCTGGTTACTGCTTAATTTCTTCAGCCAAACGTGACGGTGTCCGCCGTCTTTCAGTTGTGCTAGGGGCGGCGACTGACGCTGATCGCGCCACAGAAAGTCAAAAGTTACTAAATTATGGCTTCCAATTCTTTGATTCCAGTTTAGTGTATAAGCAAGGCCAAGCCATTAGCCAGCTTAAGGTATGGAAAGGCGCTGAAAATAAAGTGGCTACTACCGTTGCCGAGGATCTATATATCACTTTAGCTAAAGGTGACTATGCGAAGGTTAAAGCTGTCATGGCTAGCAAGCAACCATTGCTTGCACCTATTAAAAAAGGCCAAGTGGTCGGCAGCATTAAGTTTAGCTTGGACGGCAAAGTAATTGATGAGCGTCCGCTAGTGGCCGCAAATGATATTGAAGCCGCTGGATTCTTAGGCCGTGCCTGGGATTCAATTAAATTGTTAATACAATAAGCGGCACGCTGATGGCAGAAGACCAAGCACCAGAACAGATAGAGCACCTCCCTTTAATCGAATTTCCCTGTGATTTTCCGATTAAGGTGATGGGTGCCACAGAAGATAGCTTCACCGCGACCATTATTGGGCTCATTCAAACCATCGTACCGGCCTTTAATGCGACTCAGGTCGAGATGCGCGCAAGTTCTGCAGGTCGTTATATCAGCCTTACCTGCACTGTCCATGTGGTTTCACAGCAGCAGTTAGATGACATTTACCGGCTGCTGAGTGGCCATCCTTTAGTGAAGTTCGCCCTCTAAAGCATTAGACCTGTGAAGCAACAGCCTGTAATAGTAAGACATTTGGGCCGGACTGATTATGCTGCTACTTGTTTGGCCATGCAAAATTTTACCGCGCAGCGTACTCCAACGACTACCGATGAACTATGGCTTACCGAACATGACCCTGTTTACAGTTTGGGCCTTAATCGTAAGTTGGTTCGACTACCTAGTGGGAATGGTATTGACGTCATCAATACTGACCGTGGTGGCAAAATTACCTATCATGGACCCGGTCAGGTAGTCATTTATGTCTTACTGGATTTAAAGCGGCGTAGCCTAACGATACGTAGCTTGGTGACCTTGTTGGAACAGGCCGTGATTAACCTCTTAAAAGATTATGGTGTGACAGCCACAGCAAAAGTGGATGCCCCCGGCGTATATGTGAGCCGTCCAGAAGTGCCAGAAGCTAAAATCGCAGCACTGGGGTTACGCATCAAAAATAATTGCTGTTATCATGGCTTGAGCCTAAATGTGAATATGGATTTAAGTCCATTTTTGGCCATAGACCCGTGTGGTTATGTGGGATTAGCCGTTACCCAAACCAAAGATTTAGGCCTGGATGCCGACACCAAGATGATCGGGCAGCAACTGGTGGATACACTTAGCATCCACCTTAATGCAGGTATTAACGAATGGAATAAGCATGACTGATGTAAGTGTAGATAAAAGCATAGCGCAACGCATTCCTGCCAAAGTGGCTGGCGTGAAGCAAATGGATGCCGAAAAAACCTCGCGCATCCCGATTAAAATCATTCCGCAACCTATGCTCCGTAAACCCGAGTGGATACGCATGAAGGCCCCGGACTCTGCACGTTATCAAGAAATTAAACGCGTGTTGCGCGACAATAATTTGCATACCGTATGTGAAGAGGCGAGCTGCCCAAATATTGGCGAATGTTTTAGTGGAGGTACGGCCACCTTTATGATCTTAGGTGATATTTGCACTCGTCGCTGTCCATTTTGTGATGTGGCGCACGGGAAGCCTTTGCCACCGGACGTGCTTGAGCCAGAAAATCTAGCACGCACGATTGCACAAATGAAACTTAAATATGTTGTCATTACCAGCGTTGATCGGGATGATCTGCGTGATGGAGGGGCACAACACTTTGTTGACTGCATACGCGCTGTGCGCGCACAGTCACCAAACATCAAAATTGAAATTCTTGTGCCAGACTTTCGTGGACGCCTAGAGGTCGCGATGCAAATTTTAAGCAACGCACCGCCTGATGTGATGAACCACAATTTAGAGACTATTCCTAGGCTGTATAAGCAAGCAAGACCAGGTTCTGATTATCAAAACTCACTCACGTTACTAAAAACATTTAGTGAAATGTATCCCCATGTGCCGACTAAATCTGGCTTGATGCTGGGCTTAGGTGAAACAGACGAAGAAATTTTAGAAGTGATGAAAGATTTACGCGCGCATAACGTCAGTATGCTGACCCTAGGCCAATACTTACAGCCCAGTGTGCATCATTTGCCAGTAATCCGTTATGTAGCACCTGATATTTTTGAACAATTAAAGTTGCAAGCTGATGCCATGGGCTTTAATAATACAGCTAGTGGCCCCATGGTAAGAAGTAGCTATCATGCGGATGCGCAAGCGCATCAACTTACTGATTAGTGTGAGCTAACGCTAATTAATGATAAATTATTGTAATTGATGATAAGTTTACGCAACTCAACGATTTAAAAAGAGTTTCACTGCGCCCTCATGCTTTATTGAATTTACTTGCGTTACATGTAACTAAGTCTTATACTTTGTTACATGTAACATGATAAAGGGTTAATCATGCAAGCAAATGTTGCTTTAAGAGTACAAAAACACAGAGCTGGCTTACGGGCTGCTGGATTACGTCCTGTACAAATATGGGTGCCAGATACTCGTCGTACAGGTTTTGCGGATGAATGCCGCCGGCAATCGCTTGCATTACATGCTGATTCACAAGAAGCAGATGTATTGGACTGGATGGAAATTGTAGCTGACACTGAGGGTTGGGAGTGAGGCGCGGTGATTTAGTCACTATTGCGCTGCAAGGCGCTTATGGCAAGCCATGCCCTGCCTTAATTATTCAGTCGGATCTATTTGCTGAACATCCATCCGTTACCATCCTACCAGTGACAAGTGATCTCCGGAATACACCTTTGTTTCGAATTGCGGTTGATGCAGACGAACATAATGGACTCAGTAAAATATCAGAGATTATGGTGGATAAAGCACAAACCATTCCTCGTGAGAAAATCGGCAACGTGTTCGGACGCCTTGCGGAAGAAGATATGCTCGCTGTAAGTAGGGCACTCGCCGTTTTTTTGGGCGTAGTTTAAGTAAACTAAAAAATGCTTATCATCAGTTACATGTGAACTTATCATTATATCAACGGTGAATTAAGCGTATTTAATACTATTTTTATCATTAATTAACAGAAGCTCACAATTAGTTCACACGAAGTGCCCCAATCAACTATTGTTAAAGAAGAAAAACAGATGGTGCCACGCCTGACTACCGCCTTAAATGGCCCCTTGTTATCACTAGAAAAAAGCATGCTCGATGGTATGCCAAAGATTGAACATTGGTTTCGTACCAAGTGGTTAGAATATGCTGCACCTTTTTACGCCTCAGTTGATTTACGTAACGCTGGATTCAAGCTGGCGCCGGTGGATACTAATTTATTTCCAGGAGGTTTTAATAACCTAAGTGCTGAATTTTTACCACTCAGCGTCCAAGCTGCGATGGTGGCGGTGGAGAAAATTTGTCCTGAAGCGCATCGATTATTAATTATTCCGGAAAACCATACACGAAATACTTATTACCTTCGTAATGTAGTAGAGCTGGCTAATATCTTAAGGCAAGCGGGTATGAATGTGCGTATAGGCTCAATTTCACCAGAAATTACCGAACCTACCATATTTGAAGCGCAAGGTGGAATGCCTCTATTGTTAGAGCCAGTAGTTCGCGTAGGCAACCGGCTTAAGTTGTTAAATAAGGATCTTGGCGATTTTGATAGTTGTGCCATCTTGCTTAATAATGACTTATCAGCAGGTATCCCCGACATTCTTAAGAATCTAGAGCAAGACTTAATACCACCACTTCATGCAGGATGGAGCACACGTCGGAAATCACAACATTTTGCAGCCTACAATAAGGTGGCGCAAGAATTTTCTGAGTTACTCGGCATAGATGAGTGGCTCATTAATCCTTACTTTGAAACTTGTGGAGAGATTGATTTTCACGCACGTACTGGTGAAGATTGCTTAGCCCTTAAGGTGGAGCAGTTGTTAGATAAAATAAAAATAAAGTACGCGGAATATGGGGTTACTCAAGAGCCATTTGTGATTGTTAAGGCGGATGCGGGTACTTATGGCATGGGTATTATGACCGTGAAATCACCCGATGATGTGCGCGATTTAAATCGTAAAGCACGTAATAAAATGGCGGTAGTGAAAGAAGGATTACAAGTCAGTGAAGTAATTATTCAAGAGGGTGTCTACACATTTGAAAGCGTCGATGATGGTGTGGCTGAACCCGTTGTGTATATGATGGACCACTTTGTAATCGGTGGTTTCTATCGCGTACATACCGAGCGTGGAATGGATGAAAATCTAAATGCGCCTGGCTCACATTTCTCGCCATTGGCGTTTCAAAAACCATGTACCTTGCCTGATTGTGCTGGCGATCCTGATGCCGCGCCTAATCGTTTCTATGCCTATGGCGTGGTGGCGCGTTTAGCCTTGCTAGCAGCAGCAATGGAACTGCAAGAACAGGACCCTTTAAATAGTTAGTTCCATATGAAAATTCTATTTATTTTAGATCCACTTGAATACTTAAAAACTGAAAAAGATACCAGTTTGGCAATCATGCGTGAAGCAGCCAGGCGCGGACATACTTTATTTGTCAGCATGCAGTATGATATTTTTCTACGTGGTGAGGTGGCTAGAATATTCACCAAAAAGTTTGTGTTTACTGTTGATGGTTTTGACCAAGAACCCCAAGCTGAATATAGCCCTACCGAGTTTGATGCCATCATTATGCGTAAAGACCCGCCTTTTGATAATGAGTATTTATACAGCACCTATTTGCTAGAAATTGCTCAACAGCAAGGCGCACACGTTTACAACGATCCTGAAACTATTCGTAATTGGAATGAAAAATTAGCCGTCACACGTTTCCCACAATTTACTCCAGAATTTTTGGTTACTGCCAATCAAGATTTAATTCGCGACTTCCTAACCACCCATCAAGATATTGTAGTAAAGCCACTTGATGGCATGGGGGGTGCAAGCGTATTTCGCTTAACTACAGGTGATCCTAACATTGGAGTTATTTTAGAAACCATCACACAGTTTGGCACACGTACGATTATGGCGCAGCGTTATCTGACTGCTATTTTGCAGGGAGATAAACGCATTATTGTGATTGATGGTGAGCCACTACCTTACGCATTAGCACGCATCCCCAAAGCAGGAGAAACACGTGGCAACTTGGCAACTGGCGGCACGGGTGTTGCTCAGCTATTGTCACCACGCGATTTAGAGATTGCTAGCGTTGTTGGGAAAGTGCTTAAACAAGAAGGTTTGCTTTTAGTTGGTTTAGATGTCATTGGTGACTATTTGACGGAAATTAACGTGACAAGCCCCACCGGTATGGTTGAAATTGCTCAGCAAACCAAGCACTTGGCGCAACCCTGCAACCCTGCCAGCTTGATGGTTGATGCTTTAGAGCGTAAGACATTTACGCTTATTTAGACCTGAATGTTTAAGATATTTAAGTCACTGGTACTTGTCGCTCTTTGTTTTGCTTTGAGTGCCTGCTTTAAGGAGCCTCTTTATCATAGCCAAAGTTATGTATTCGGCACTTTAGTTGATATCAGTATCGCTGGTGAAAGCGATGAGCGCGCGTCGATGCTGGCCAATCACGTGATGCAAGACTTTCAAAATCTACACAATCGTCTACATGCTTGGAAAGCGACTGTCGCTAATCAGCCAAGTGAACTAGGTGAGCTCAATGCCGCTTTTTCTAATGGGAAAACTCCCTTAAACATTAGACCAGATTTAGCACAGATGCTTTTAGAGATCCGTACCTTATCAGAAAAATCGGAAGGTTTATTTAATCCAGGTATAGGTCAGTTAATAGGCCTTTGGGGCTTTCAGCGTGATGAATTTACCGCGGTCACTATTGATGCCCCGCAAATTAAAGCGCTAGTAAAGGCCAATCCGCGTATGGCGGATATTGTGGTGAGCAATCAAAGCGTTTACAGCAACAATTCTGCGCTAAAGCTTGATTTAGGTGGCTATGCCAAAGGCTATGCGCTAGATGTTGCGGTTGCCTATTTACGTCAGCAAGGGGTTAAAAATGCCCTAATCAACATTGGTGGTAATGTGATTGCGTTAGGGCAGCATGGCAATAAACCGTGGCGAGTGGGCATACAACATCCGCGACAACCAACCGCAATTGCTACTTTAGATTTAGCTGATGGCTGGGCGATTGGCACCTCGGGTGATTACCAGCGTTACTTTATTTTAAATGGTCAACGCTACTGCCATATTATTGATCCACGCACGGGTTACCCTGCCCAGCATATGCAGTCGGTGACTGTGCTTGTCCCACCGCAAGCCGCGAATAAAAGCCAAGCTGGCGTGTTATCAGATGTCGTTACCAAACCCATTTTTATCGCTGGCGCAACGCAAAGTAGCAGGCTGGCACAAGCATTTGGTATTCAAGACTTTATGCTGATAGATGAGCATGCACATATAACCGTGTCAAAACAAATGGCACAAAAGCTACATTGGGTAAATGCGGATGTTAAATTTACAACGCTACCTTAAGCGATTGCAGTGTAAGCGCATAAGCGCTTATTTCTTGCCTGGCGATGTGATGTTGCTTGCGATCGGAGTACTTGGCGTGTTTTATCTATTTCAATTGTTATGGTCCACAGAGCATGCAACCAAAGTGCAAATCCGGTTGGCTGATAAAATTTATGCCACCTATTCTTTAAAGTTGCAACGCGAAGTCCATGTGCCTGGCAAGCTAGGTGACACGGTGATTAATATTGCCAATGGGAAAGCTAGATTTGCGCAATCCCCGTGTCAAGGTCAATACTGTGTCCACCAAGCTTGGTTAAGCCTGGCTGGGCAAGCCGCCATCTGCCTGCCTAATCAAGTGAGTTTAGAATTGCTAGGCGAAAATAAGCCATATGACAGTCTGAACTATTAGCGACCACTACAGAAATTCTTACACTTTCTGGACCAAATGAAGCAAAGCTAGGAATGGCATTGAAAATCACACAGATACAAACCACCGTTGAAGACCACCACATTGCAAAGCTTGCGGCCATTGCTATTGCTCTACATATGGTCGAAGCGGTAATTCCATCACCAATTCCTGGGGTTAAGCCTGGTCTTGCCAACATCGTCACTTTATATGTGTTGTATGAATACGGCTTTGCCGCGACGGCTTGGGTCAGTATTTTGCGCGTGTTTGCTAGTAGCTTATTGCTAGGTCAGTTTTTATCCCCGACTTTTGCGCTTAGTTTGAGCGGTGCCGTGTTAAGTTTGGCAGCATTATGGCTAGCGCAGCATTTACCTAAAAAATGGTTTGGTCCCATCACGCTAAGTATTCTGGCTGCATTTGCCCATATTGGGGGCCAGTTGTTGTTAGTCAGACTGTGGTTGATTCCACATGCGGGCGTTGCTTATTTAATTCCAGTGTTTGCCACCGCTGCTTTAGGATTTGGTTTAATGAACGGAATTATTACGGCTAAGCTTATCTCTAATAAGCAAAAAAAATCAGTCTAACCAATCATTAATTAACTGTTGGTGCTTAGCCAAGTTTGGGCGACTTTAGCCCGACAAAAGACGTTTTTGCGGGCAGTCAATTCGTATGCTTTGGGGAATTGCAAAGCTAGGCAATTTCAAAATAAACTGTGCTTAGGCTTTATGTTAAAATTAGCGTAGTTTTTAGCCCCTGAGGTCTTAAGATATGCAATCTAGCACAGCCAGACTATTCATCCACATTGTATTGTTAGCAAGTTTTGCTAGCGCACTTTGCGCTTGTGGCACTAAAGGCCCATTGTATATTCCTGAACGGCAGTACCCACAAACTACCACCCAATAAACTCAAAATTTGAAGCCCATACTGTGAATTCATTTACGCTCAACAACAATATACTCCATGCCGAAAATGTAGGCCTTAACCAGATTGCACTTGAATTTGGCACACCTTGTTATGTGTATTCAAAAGCTGCACTTACACTGGCTTTTGAGCGGTTTAGCGCTGGTTTTATCGGTAGCGATCACTTAGTATGTTTCGCGGTAAAATCAAATCCTAGCCTTGCAATTTTGAATTTATTTGCTAAATTGGGTGCTGGTTTCGATATTGTTTCTGGCGGTGAGTTAGCGCGTGTGTTGGCCGCTGGTGGCGACCCAAAAAAAATCGTGTTCTCAGGTGTGGGTAAAACGGCTGTTGAAATGCAGGCGGCATTAGACGCAGGTATTTTTTGTTTTAATGTAGAGTCGGCTAGCGAGTTAACGCGTCTCAATAAAGTGGCAGCAGAGATGGGTAAAGTGGCGCCGGTGTCCCTGCGCGTTAATCCCAATGTGGATGCAAAAACCCACCCTTATATTTCTACTGGTTTGAAAAATAATAAATTTGGCGTGGCCTATGAAGATGCGCTCAGCATTTATTTGCAAGCGGCAGCCATGTCAAATATTGCTATCCATGGGGTAGATTGCCATATCGGTTCGCAAATTACTGAGTTATCACCGTTTTTAGATGCACTTGATCGAGTGCTCTTGTTGGTTGATGCTTTACAGCAACATGGCATTGAAATACAACATATTGATGCTGGTGGCGGTATTGGCATTTGTTATAGCAATGAAACACCACCGGAATTTAAGGTCTATGCAGAAGCGATGCGCGCCAAATTGGGCGAACGTAAGGTAAGGTTGGTGTTTGAGCCGGGTCGTGCCCTAGTAGGCAATGCAGGCGTATTGCTGACCAAAGTGGAATATTTAAAGCATACCGAAGCTAAGAATTTTGCCATAGTGGATGCGGCGATGAACGATTTAATGCGCCCCGCCTTGTATGATGCTTACCATGATATTAAAGCCGTGCAGACACGACTGAAGGATGATGTAACACCTACACTGACTTATGAAATCGTTGGACCAGTATGTGAAAGCGGAGACTTTTTAGGCCATGATCGCAACTTAGCTTTAGCCGAAGGTGATTTACTCGCGATTATGTCGGCGGGTGCTTATGGTATGAGTATGGCTAGCAATTACAACACTAGGCCACGTGCAGCTGAGGTGATGGTGGACGATGGGGTATGTCACCTCATCAGACCGCGTGAAGTCATTGCTGATTTATTTGCTTTGGAAAAAGTGCTGCCTTAACTTTAATCTTCAACCAATGCGTTGAAGTTAATCAAAGATCACGGTTTTATTCGCATACAGCAGAATGCGGCTTTCAATATGCCAGCGTACTGCCTTTGATAGCACAACGCGTTCTAAATCCCGACCTTTTTGAATGAGGTCTTCTACCTGATCGCGATGAGAAATGCGGTCGATGCCTTGCTCAATAATCGGACCTTCATCCAGTACTTCAGATACATAATGACTCGTGGCGCCTATCAGTTTTACGCCGCGCTCAAAAGCGCGATGATAAGGTCTCGCGCCGATAAAGGCGGGTAAAAATGAGTGGTGAATATTGATGATTTGTTTGGGGAAGCGTGCCACAAACTCTGGAGACAAGATTTGCATATAGCGTGCAAGAACGATTAAATCAATCTCATATTTTGCAAATAGGGCAAATTGTTGTGCTTCGGCTTCGGCTTTATTGTCCTTAGTGACAGGAATATATTGAAAATCAACCCCGTAAAATTTAGCTAGCGCTTCGGTGTCGCGGTGATTGCTGATAATGAGTGGGATATCACAAACGAGCTCACCATTTTTATGGCGGTGCAACAAATCAGCAAGACAGTGGTCATATTGCGACACCATAATCGCGACACGTAATGGCTTTTGTGAAAGTTTAAGCTGCCACTCCATATTGAAATGGTTGCTAACTTCTGCGAAATGTTGCGAAAATTCGGATGGATCGAATGAAAATCCAGCTAAGTCCCATTCAACGCGCATTAGAAATAAATTGTTCTCGGCATCTTGATGCTGATCCGCATGCAATATATTGGCATTATGCTGAAACAAAAAATCAGCAATAGCGGCAACGATGCCCTTACGATCTGGGCAGGTGATCAATAGGGTTGCGGTATTTTTAGCGACAGCGCTAGGGGCTGTTATATTTTTCATGTTTTAAGCGTGCTTGAAATTTAAGCACATCCTGATTTAGGTTAATATGTGCATTATACCTTGAGTGAAATTATATGAATAAAAAGTCTGTATGTTAGATCAACCGTCCCCCGAAGTTTTATTGGCCAACCCGCGCGGTTTTTGTGCTGGGGTTGATCGTGCCATCATTATTGTTGAGCAAGCTTTGGAAAAGTTTGGTGCACCAATTTATGTGCGTCATGAAGTGGTACACAATAAATTTGTGGTGGATGAATTGCGTGCTAAAGGCGCAGTTTTTATTGAAGATCTTGATGAAATTCCAGCAGGTAGCACCGTTATTTTTAGTGCACATGGGGTATCAAAAGCGATACGTGCTGAAGCGGATGCTCGTGGCTTAATTGCCTTCGATGCCACCTGTCCATTAGTGACTAAGGTACATATTGAGGTAGCAAAAATGCGTGCCGCTGGCCTAGAAATTGTGATGATAGGGCATAAAGGCCATCCCGAGGTGGAGGGCACCATGGGGCAAGCCGAGGATGGTGCAGAGAAGATCGGTATGTATTTAGTGGAAACCCCAGCTGATGTGTTGGAATTAACAGTCACCGATGCGAACAAGCTGGCTTTCGTCACGCAGACCACCCTGTCTATGGACGATGCTAGCTTAGTTATTCAAGCGTTGCAGGCCAAGTTTCCAAAGATCCAAGCACCCAAAAGTGATGATATTTGTTATGCCACCCAAAATCGCCAAGATGCGATGAAGATTATGGCAAAAGATTGTGATTTAGTGATTGTGGTGGGTTCACCCAATAGTTCAAATTCTAATCGCCTGCGTGAGGTTGCTGAAAACCAAGGCATTGAGTCCTATATGATAGACAATGCCAGCTTTCTTAAAGCAGAATGGTTGCTAGGTAAGAAGAAAATTGGTGTTTCAGCCGGCGCTTCAGCCCCGGAAGTGTTAGTACAAGAAGTGATTGATCGGTTGCAGCAACTAGGTGTCACTAAGGTGCATGAGTTGCAAGGCGTGATAGAAAGCGTAGTGTTTCAGCTACCCAAAAATTTGGTCAATGCAAAAAATACCGTCAAGCCAACTTAATCCTATCAACATGTTCAAAACGCCCATTTCAGCTTTAGTCTTGATTCATACCACAGATTTGCAGGTGCTGATTATGGAGCGTGCCGACAGAGCTGGGTTTTGGCAATCGGTCACGGGCAGTTTGGAGTCGGATGAAACCCCACTTAAAACTGCGATACGTGAAGTGTGGGAAGAAACTCGCTTAGATGCTGGGCGCTATGATTTGCAGGATTGGCATATGAGTAATGAGTATGAAATTTATCCACATTGGCGCCATCGTTACGCTGAAAATATTACGCACAATACCGAACATTTGTTTGGTCTTACGTTACCCCATACGTTGCCCATTACATTAGCCCCAACTGAGCATGTTCAATATGAATGGGTGGATTGGCGCGAGGCAGCAAAACGCGTTTTTTCATGGACTAATGTTGAGGCTTTGCGCAAATTGGGTGAACACCACGGGCTTACATTGTAAAATACAGCCTTGTTGCCAATAGAATCTCCGCAAAAGCGATCAAACCAATATGAATACCAATACTAAAGCTATCCCCATTAAATTCGAACGCTTACAGGCAGTCGATGAAGCTGACTGTCAGCGCCGCATTATCGCCGCCAAAGAAAAACTTGGTAAGCGTTTGGTGATTTTAGGGCACCACTATCAAAACGAGACAGTGTATAGGCATGCGGATTACACGGGCGACTCTCTCAAGCTTTCCCGCTACACCGAAAATTTAGATGCAGAATATATCGTGTTTTTAGGCGTACATTTTATGGCTGAGGTGGCTGATATTTTAAGTCGCCCTGAACAAATCGCTATTCTGCCAGATCTAGCTGCTGGCTGTTCTATGGCGGATATGGCCAATCTTGCCAAAGTTGAGCGTAGCTATCGCGAGCTCAATAAAGTACTGAATTTTGATGAAAAAATTACACCGATTACTTACATCAATTCTGCAGCTGACCTTAAAGCATTCTGCGGTGAGCATGGCGGTATTGTTTGCACTTCAACCAATGCAACCAAGATTATTGAATGGGGTTTTTCTCAACGTGAAAAGGTGTTGTTCTTCCCCGATCAAAATTTAGGGCGCTGGAGCGGACATAAAATGGGAATCCCCTTAGAGCAAATGCCTATTTGGGATCCTGACTTACCTATGGGTGGTTTAAGTCTTGAGCAAATTCACAATGCCAAAATCCTGCTTTGGAAGGGCCATTGCGCGGTGCATCAAATGTTCCGTTTGCAGAATATCACCCAGTTTAGAGCGCAGCATCCTGATGGCTTCGTGATTTCTCACCCAGAAGCACCGTTTGAAGTGTGCCTTAATTCCGATTATGTAGGCTCTACTGAATACATTTTAAAAACCGTGAGTGAGGCGCCACCTAATACGAAGTGGCTGGTGGGTACAGAGCTGAATTTGGTTAATCGCTTAGCTAATGACATGCAGGCGCAAGGTAAGTTAGTGCAGTTTATGAGTCATGTTGTCTGTGAGTGTTCGACCATGGCGCGTATAGACCCACAGCATTTGGCTTGGGTGTTAGAGAATCTAGTGGCTGGGAATGTGGTCAATCAAATTAAAGTGCCAGCACATGAAGCCAAGCTAGCCAAGCTAACCTTAGAGCGCATGTTGGCGGCTTCTTAGTGAGTTGCGTTCTTTGCGCAGAAACCAATGACACGCTGCTATGGCAAGATGACTTTTGCCGTGTTGTGTTACTTCATGATGCTGACTATCCTGCCTATTGTCGCGTGGAGTTGCTTGCACATATTAAAGAAATGACTGATCTGCCTCCAGTAGATCGGGCGCGCATGATGCAAGTGGTGTTTGTAGTTGAGCTGGCAGTGAGGGAAATCTTTAATCCAGATAAAATCAACTTAGCTAGTCTAGGCAATAAAACACCACATCTACATTGGCATGTCGTGCCAAGATTTGAAACGGATCGCCACTTCCCTAATCCGCATTGGGGTACGCCTATGCGCGATGGTCAGCCAAGGCAAGTAAGTGCTGATGAGCTAAAAGCGCTAAGTGAAAAAATTGCCGCACATATCGAGTGCGTGCAGTCTGCTAACTAAACCGTTAGTCTTGCGACCACTTGCTGATTAAGTAAGTGACTTTGTATGATTTCCTCAATGTCCTCATTATCAACAAAAGTGTACCAAATTGCCTGCGGATAAATTACCAGTAAAGGTCCTTCATCGCAGCGGTCAAAGCATCCTGCACGGTTGATTCGCACCTTATCTTTGCCGTTTATGCCAAGCTTTTTAACCCGCGCCTTCATGTAATCAAAAGCTGCTGCTGCGCCCTTGTCGCTACAACAGGCGCTGCCATCTTCACGTTCGTTTAGGCAGAAAAATATATGGTGCTGAAAGTGATTACTCATTTTTTAATCATTCAAGGTAGATGAAAAGAGGGGGGGCGTCATTTACTCACTCGACAGGTTATCTTCTTTGGTAAAGGTCCAAGTGCGCGTAATACTTAGTACATCAATTTCTTTGCTAATGTCTTCTGGAAACCGGGCATAAGGCGCACCCATTTCTACTATGTGCTTAGCAGCCACATCTAGAATTTTATGACCAGAGCTGCGGTTAAGTTCTATGTTTTCTATGCTGCCATCGGCGCGGATTGATACCGTCATTTGAAGTTGACCATAAAGTTGCTGATCTTTAGCAGCGGCCGGGTAATTAAGATTGCCAATTTGCTCTACTTTTTGTCTCCAAGCATCTACATAAAGCGCATAGCGATACTCTTTAGCTCTGGCGCCAATAAATTTACGTTTGGGACGTTTTTGGTAGTCATCTTGTTGTTTGGAAATGATTGCCTCTAGGTGCTCAATTTCCATGGCACTGGCGTTGATATCTTCCAGATTCAATGTCTTGCTTGGGTTTTCTTGTTTACCTGAGTTAGGTTCCTTAGCCACGGATTTTTGTGCCGGGTTAGACTCTATTTTGTGTGTAGAGCGGATTTGCGTCATCAATGCTTGCGCTGTTTTTTCCAGATCGGCCACACGTATTTGTGGTTGTGTGGTATCCGCTGATTTTTGTGCTGCTGAGGCGCTAGCTTTTGCCCGCGGGGTAGGCGTGGGGGTCAATTCTGTGGGTTGTGGATTGAGAGAGGGCAATGCTGATTTCATTTTTCGATCTTGCTCAGTGTTGCCACCGCGATCTAAATTCGTTTGTGCAAAATTCTCCGCATGATCTGGCTGGCTAGTGGTTTTCGCATTGACTAGCAGCACTTCTAAAACGGGGAAATGATCACCGAATTTTTTTTGGATAGTGGATTTGAACGTAATGCTGAGGAGCGCAACATGGACCAAGATTGACAGCCAAATGGCGATGCGAAAAATGTGCGTGTCATTTAATGGCGCTGATTTTGACGTGAGTGAGGCGGTTACTTGAGCTACCATAACGAATAAATGGCGTTAATTAGCCTGAAATTTGATTTGTAAGGCGCTAAATAATTTTTGATGTACACCGCCAAAACCACCATTACTCATGATCAAAATTTGGTCGCCAGCTTCAGCTACACTTGAAATAGACTCTACCATTTGAGTCATATCATCGTAGATATTAGCCTTGGATTGGATTGGGGCTAATGCTTCTGAAGCATCCCAGCCTAAATTGGCGCCATAACAAAACACCAAGTCGGCTTCTTCCAAACTGGCAGGCAATGCACTTTTCATGACACCCAACTTCATCGTATTTGAGCGTGGCTCCAGCACCGCCAATATGCGTGCTTTTCCTACTTTGCCACGTAAGCCAGCTAACGTGGTCGAAATTGCAGTTGGGTGATGAGCAAAGTCATCGTAGAGGGTAATGCCATTGATCTCGCCCACAATTTCCATGCGCCGTTTAACATTTTTAAATTCAGTGAGCGCAGCAATGCTGACCTCTACCGTGACGCCGGCATGGCGTGCTGCGGCGATGCTCGCTAGTGCGTTCATGCGGTTATGTTCGCCTAATAAATCCCAGGCCACATGGCCTTGAATTTTTCCTTGATAGGCCACATCAAAGCTGCCGCTCCCTTTTGCATTAAGAGCCTGCCAGTCTGCGTCACTGCCAAATTTTTCCACTGGGGTCCAGCAGCCTTTATCAATCACCCGCTGCAGACTGACTTCTTTGCCGTTCGCGACGACTAGTCCTTTTTGCGGTACTGTTCTTACTAAATGATGGAACTGTTTTTCAATCGCCGCTAAATCTTCAAAAATATCGGCGTGGTCAAACTCTAAGTTATTAAGTACTGCAGTGCGTGGATGGTAGTGCACGAACTTGGAGCGCTTATCAAAAAATGCGGTGTCATATTCATCAGCTTCAATTACAAAGAAAGGTGACTGGCTGTGTTGGTCTTGCTGTGGCGTGCCCGGTAGGCGAGCAGATACCCCAAAGTTTTGCGGTACGCCGCCGATTAAAAAGCCAGGTGCTAAACCTGCATATTCCAGTATCCATGCCAACATAGAGCTGGTGGTGGTTTTGCCATGGGTGCCAGCTACTGCCAATACCCAGCGGCCTTGCAGCACGTTTTCTGCCAGCCATTGCGGGCCAGAGATGTAAGGTAGGCCCAGGTTAAGAATTTCTTCCATCAAGGGATTGCCGCGCGACACCACATTGCCGATTACGTAAATGTCTGGATTAAGTGCAATTTGCGCCGTATCAAAACCCTCAATCAATTCCACACCTTGCGCTTCAAGTTGCGTGCTCATTGGCGGATAAACATTGGTGTCACAGCCCGTGACTTTATGCCCCGCTTGTTTGGCTAGCACTGCGATGCCGCCCATAAATGTGCCGCAGATACCTAAAATGTGAATATGCATAGTGTTGTTCTATCCGATGTTTTTAGTTGTTTTGTAGGTGAGCGCTCACCTACCATGGCAATTACGACAAATTAGGCGCTAACCATCTTTGTAGATATTCCTTATCCACGCCTCGACGATTCGCCATATCCAACAATTGGTCTTCGCCTATTTTATCCACGCTGAAATATTTCGCATCGGCATGGGCGAAATAAAAGCCGGAGACTGCAGCACCTGGCATCATAGCGAACGACTCAGTTAATTGCATGCCGATGGCTTCGGCTTGCAACACCTTAAACATATCAGGTTTCACTGTATGGTCGGGGCAAGCTGGGTAGCCTGGCGCTGGACGAATGCCTTGATATTGCTCTTTAATCAGCGCAGTTTTGCTTAAGCTCTCATTGGCGGCATAACCCCAGAAATCAAGACGTACACGCTCATGTAAATACTCGGCAAAAGCTTCAGCTAGTCTGTCAGCCAAGGCTTTCAACATGATGCTGCTATAGTCATCATGTGCAGCTTCAAATTTCTGCACATGTTTTTCTATGCCCAATCCAGCAGTCACAGCAAATAATCCTATATAGTCTGGCGTGCCTTTTGGTGCAATAAAATCGGCTAAACATTGGTTCGGGCGTGCCACGCCCTCAATCACTGGTTTTACAGTTTGCTGGCGCATGCCATAGTAAGTAAATGCAATTTGGTTACGCGTTTCATCGCTATAAATTTCAATATCATCATCACTCACGGTATTGGCTGGTAGCAGAGCCACTACACCATTGGCACTCAGCCAGCGTCCCTCAATGATTTTCTTAAGCATCGCAAGCGCTTCATTATGGAGCTTGGTGGCGGTAACACCCACTACAGCATCACTAAGTATCGCGGGGTAAAAGCCCGCCAAATCCCAAGTCTGGAAGAATGGCGTCCAGTCAATGTACTGAGCAATAATGCTTAGATCTACGTTTTTAAGTTCACGGCGTCCAATAAACTTAGGCTTGACTGGTGCCAATGCACCATCAAACACAAGCTTAGCTTTGTTGGCGCGGGCTTGGGCTAAGGTCAGTAGCGGGATGCCTTTTTTATTGGCATGCTGGGTGCGCGCCAACTCATAATCAGTTGCCACTTCTGCGATATAACTATCACGCTGCTCTGGTGTTAATAATGATTGCATGACCGCGACCGAACGCGAAGCATCAGCGACATAGATCACCGGTCCATCATAAAATGGCGCAATTTTCACCGCCGTATGCGCACGTGAAGTGGTGGCGCCGCCGATTAGCAGTGGGGTCTTCAGACCTTTAAAGTAGGGGTCACGTTGCATTTCTCTAGCAATGTGCGTCATTTCTTCTAATGATGGCGTAATCAAGCCAGAGAGACCGATAATGTCGGCTTTCTCTGCTTTGGCCAGCGCTAAAATTTCTGATGCGGGCACCATTACGCCCATATTGACGACTTCAAAGTTATTGCATTGCAGCACCACAGAAACGATGTTCTTGCCGATATCATGAACATCGCCCTTGACTGTAGCGATGACCATTTTACCTTTAGGTTTGGCCACAATGCCGGTGCGTTTTTCATCTGCGGCTTTTTCGGCCTCAATAAACGGAATCAAATGCGCTACCGCTTGTTTCATTACCCGCGCTGATTTCACCACTTGTGGTAAAAACATTTTCCCTTGACCGAACAGATCACCCACCACATTCATGCCGTCCATCAATGGCCCTTCAATGACATGGATAGGCCGGCCGCCACTATTGGCCACTTTTTGTCTCGCTTCTTCTGTGTCTTCGACAATAAACTCTGTAATGCCATGCACCATCGCATGGCTGAGACGTTTTTCAACTGGCGTAGGTTCGGTTGCTGTGCCACGCCACTCTAAAGTAGCTGCAATTTTTTTACCGCCAGCGACCAAGGTGCCGGCAATTTCAATCATGCGCTCCGTGGCATCTTCACGTCGATTGAGGACTACGTCTTCAACACGCTCTTTAAGTTCTGCAGGTAAGTCATCGTAAACACCCATCATGCCAGCATTGACGATGCCCATGGTCATGCCAGCTTTAATGGCATGATAGAGAAATACCGTATGAATTGCCTCACGCGCAGGGTCATTGCCCCTAAAGCTGAAGCTGACATTGGACACGCCACCAGAAATTTTGGCGTAAGGTAGATTTTCTTTAATCCAGCGTGTGGCATTAATAAAGTCCACAGCGTAATTATTGTGCTCTTCAATGCCTGTGGCGATAGCGAAGATGTTCGGGTCAAAGATGATGTCTTCTGGTGGGAAATCTAAGCGCTCTACCAGTAAGTTGTAAGCACGCTGACAAATCTCTGTTTTGCGTTCAAAGGTATCTGCTTGGCCTTTTTCATCAAAGGCCATGACGATGGCGGCAGCGCCGTAACGTTTACATAGAGTGGCTTGACGTAGAAACTCTGTTTCGCCTTCTTTCATCGAGATCGAATTGACAATCGACTTGCCTTGTACGCACTTTAATCCGGCCTCAATTACGCTCCATTTACTAGAGTCGATCATAATTGGCACGCGCGCAATATCGGGCTCGGAGGCGATTAAATTGAGGAAGTGGGTCATAGCTTTAAGCGCATCCAACATGCCTTCATCCATGTTGATGTCAATCACTTGCGCACCATTCTCTACTTGCTGACGTGCGACCGTTAGGGCCTCATCATACTGCTCATTAATAATCAAACGCGCAAATGCTTTAGAGCCGGTGACATTGGTGCGCTCGCCCACATTGACAAACAATGAGTCATCGTCAACCACAAAAGGCTCTAAGCCAGAGAGCTTAAGGGTGCGTGGCAAGGTGGGAACTACCCTAGGGGGTATCTCTTTAATTTGATTGTAGATGGCATTGATATGTGCGGGGGTGGTACCGCAACAGCCACCAGCAATATTTAAAAAACCGCTTTCTGCGAATTCTTTGACCAAGCTGGAGGTAATATCCGGCGTTTCATCAAATCCTGTATCGGACATAGGATTAGGCAAGCCAGCATTGGGGTAGATGCAGACGAAGGTGTCAGCAATTTTTGATAACTCTTCCACATATGGCCGCATTAAAGTGGCACCCAACGCACAGTTTAAGCCGATGGTGAGCGGTTTTGCATGTCGCACAGAATGCCAAAAAGCGGTAACCGTTTGGCCAGATAAAATACGGCCAGAAGCATCCGTCACTGTGCCGGAAAGCATGATGGGTAAACGCAGTCCGCTTTCAGCAAAGAAGGTATCAATCGCAAATAAAGCAGCCTTGCAATTTAAGGTGTCAAAAATGGTTTCTACCATCAGTATATCGGCGCCGCCGGCGACTAGGCCACGGGCTTGCTCTAAATAGGCGGCGACTAGCTGATCAAAGCTGACATTACGTGCAGCGGGATCATTAACATCAGGTGATATCGAAGCGGTTTTGGGCGTAGGGCCTAAAGCGCCAGCGACAAAGCGCGGTTTATCTGGGGTGCTGTATTTTAAGCAGGCTGCTTTGGCTAGCTTGGCAGCCTCCACATTCATTTCATAGGCCAACTGACCCATGTGGTAATCATCTTGCGCGACGGTGGTGGCACCAAATGTATTGGTTTCAATAATATCGGCACCAGCGGCTAGATATTTTTCATGAATCTCTTGTATGACCTGCGGTTGTGTCAAAGTCAACAATTCGTTATTGCCTTTGACAAATAATTCACGCTGCCCTGCGGGCGCGGCAAAGTCAGCAAAGCGTGTGCCGCGGTAATCGACCTCGCTTAGCTTGTATTGCTGAATCATTGTGCCCATGGCACCATCTAAAATTAAGATGCGTTGGGCTAATAAATCGCGGAGAACTTTTTCGGTTGCGGAATAGTTTGTTTGTGACATGGGCCAGCTTTAATCTAAATTCATTGCGAGACCAAATTATAGCATTGGCTTAAACACTACATGCTTATACATCGATGCGTTCAAAATGAATCACCTCAACAATGAGCGTGCACTAAATTCAAGCTTTGTATTCAGCTTGCTGCTCTAGTTGTGCAAGCTTAGCCTCTAATAGCTCCAGCTTTTGCCGTGTGTTACGTAGCACTTCCGCTTGCACATCAAATTCCTCGCGTGAAACTAGCTCCATTTTGGTGAGCATGCTCTTTAATAGTGCATTAAGATTGTGTTCAGCATCGGCTAATGGCGAGTCACTGACCATCTCTCTGATTTTATTAGATATTTCATTTAATTTTTGTGAATTAAGCATGGTATATTCCTTAAGATTACATGCAGTTTAACAGCTTTGATCCCTATCCACAAAAAACTACCATGTATGTAAATGTATTTATGATGTTGATTTTAAATGCAATTTAAGTTGGCACGCACCTTGCTTATACTCATATGCAGAATTTTATTTTTATCGTTTTTTTTAGGAGTAGAGCAACATGCGTAAATCATTATTATCTTTAGCAGTATTAAGTACACTTGCAGTGCCTGCATTATCTTTTGCTGATGAGGCTGCACCAGTTGTAGCGCCGGCTGCTGAGGCAGCTCCAGTCAATACAGTTGCATATAATGTCGGTTTGTATAGCCA
>CAILXF010000021.1 GCA_903838125.1 uncultured Pseudomonadota bacterium
ACATCAGCGACTGGCACTTGCCAAGGACCTACCATTTGCTCACGCGCCACAAGACCGGTCACTGAGCGGTCACCAATAGTGATTAAAAAAGTTTTATCGGCCACGCCAGGCAATCTTAATACACGTGCGGCCGCCTCTTTTAAATCAATACGGCTAGTATCAAAAGCTTTTAAGTTAGGGACAGTGCTTGTAACATCACGGGTCATTTTAGGTGGTTTACCCAGCAGTACAGATAAATCCATATCCACTGGCTTGTTGTCAAAATGACTATCGGCAACGGTTAGGTGACGCTCAGCCGTGGCATAACCCACTACTGCAAATGGGCAACGCTCGCGCTCACATATCGCTCGAAAACGCGGCAAGTCAGCTGGTAAGACAGCCATCACATAACGCTCTTGCGCCTCGTTACTCCACAACTCACGTGGCGACATGCCTGGCTCTTCATTATGTACATCTCGCAATTGGAATGTAGCGCCCACGCCAGCATCATTCACCAATTCTGGGAAGGCATTAGAAATTCCGCCTGCACCAACATCATGAATACTTAAGATTGGATTATGGTCGCCTAACTGCCAACAACGATCGATAACCTCCTGTGCACGTCGCTCTAGCTCCGGATTGCCACGCTGTACCGAATCAAAATCTAGATTCTCGATATTACTGCCTGTATCCATACTTGAAGCCGCACTACCGCCGAGACCGATTAGCATGGCGGGTCCGCCTAGTTGTATTAAAGCGGCCCCTGCTGGGATGGGGTTCTTTTTAGAATGCTGGGCTGAGATATTACCGATACCTCCAGCCAACATAATAGGCTTATGGTAACCACGCACTTCATCATTTATTTCCAACTCAAAAGTACGGAAATAGCCGGCAATATTGGGACGTCCAAATTCATTGTTATAAGCAGCGCCACCTAATGGGCCGTCAAGCATAATTTGTAACGGCGAGGCAATACGTCCAGGTTTCCCATAGGCCGTCGACTCCCATGGCTGACCAAACTCTGGAATGTTCAGATTAGATACAGAAAATCCAGTTAAACCAGCTTTAGGCTTAGAACCACTCCCAGTTGCACCTTCATCACGTATTTCTCCTCCTGCTCCAGTAGCTGCACCAGCAAATGGTGAAATCGCGGTTGGATGGTTATGCGTTTCCACTTTCATGATGTAGTGCATTTCTTCTTCTACATGATGATAAGCGTTGCCATCCTGTGGGTAAAAGCGCTTGGTTGCCACGCCAGCTTGCCCAGCCACAATTGAAGAATTATCGGAATAGGCTACTACTGTACTGCCAGGATTAAGTTTGTGCGTATTGCGAATCATGGCGAATAAAGACATATCCTGTACTTGGCCATCAATGACCCAATCCGCATTGAATATTTTATGTCGACAGTGCTCAGAGTTGGCCTGCGCAAACATCATCAACTCTACATCGCTAGGATTGCGTCCAATTTTGCAGAAATTCTCATATAAATAGTCAACTTCATCCAGAGATAAAGCGAGCCCCATATTAGCGTTAGCTTGTGACAACGCCGCCTTGCCACCACCTAAAATATCCACTGTCGTTAATGGTGCCGGAGCGTCGCTATGGTAGAGCTTAGTGGCATCTTCTAAATCCGTAAATATGGTTTCCGTCATGCGATCTTGGATTAATGGCAATAAGTGCTCAAGCTCACCCGCGCTTAATTTTTTTTCGTTTTTAGTCTGCACGTAATAGGCAATACCGCGCTCTACGCGAAGTACCGCAGGCAAACCACAATGTTGCACAATATCAGTAGCGCGCGAGGCCCATGGTGAAATCGTACCGACTCTAGGTAACACCAAAAGTAGCTCACCTTGCGCGTCTTCTTTCTGCATGGAGGGGCCGTAAGTCAGAATTTGTTGTAGCTTTTCTTGCTGTGCGTGGTCTAAGCGATAGCCCTCATGGCCAGAAAACTGCGTATCCACCCAAGAAAAATGCTGGAACTCCGCATAAAGATGCGTAATGTTGGGGCAAGCACCTGTTAGTTTGGCTAATATTTTTTCAATACGGAATTGAGATAAAGCGGCACTGCCACGCAGGCAAACCATGTGAGTATGGGTCTGAGATTGGATCATTAAAATTCAGCTAAATAGGTGCAATTATTAAAGCTGAATTCTAACAGATTAGGGCTTGTTTAGCCGCTTGTTGTTTGGGGCTAAACCTAGAATATATTTGCAGAAAAGCTTAGCGCTAGCCCCACAAAGAGTCAGCCCTTGCGACTGGGATTTAAAGCCCACTCACAAGTACTAACTTACTAAACCCTCGGCATCACTTTTTGGAACTGACTTTGGCTTTTTTGGCTTTATAAGGGCTGACATGCCATATATTTTCTGCATATTCGCCAATGGCTCTGTCACTAGAAAACTTAGCCATATTCGCAACATTTAGAATAGCCAAGCGCGTCCACTCATCTTGGTTCTTATATAGTTTTGACACTTTTTCCTGCGCTTCAATATAACTGGCATAATCCGCTAGCAATAGATATTGATCGCCGTTATTAAGAAGATTGTCGATAATTGGCTGATAACGATTTGGCTCATCCACCGAGAAGAACCCACTACTAATCATATCAAGCACACGTTTTAGCTCTGGATTCGAATCGTAATATTCACGTGGGTTATATCCGTTAGCCTTAGTTGCCGCTACTTCAGCTGTGGTTAAACCGAATATGAAAATATTTTCATCACCAACTTCTTCTTTAATTTCAACATTGGCGCCATCCAGAGTTCCGATGGTTAAGGCACCATTTAATGCCATTTTCATATTGCCAGTACCTGAAGCTTCGGTACCCGCAGTTGAGATTTGTTCCGATAAGTCACTACCTGGAAATAGTATTTCTGCCGCTGAAACCTCATAGTTAGGGTAATACACCACTTTCAACTGGTCACCAACAGCTGGATCCTCATTCACAATCAAGGCAATATCGTTAATTAAGCGAATAATTTGCTTCGCCATCCAATATCCAGGGGCCGCCTTACCGCCAAAAATAATGGTGCGTGGCGTAATGTGTTTCTCACCGCTACGAATACGGTTATAAAGCGTAATGACGTGCAGCACATTAAGTAACTGGCGCTTATATTCGTGTATACGCTTAATCTGCACATCAAATAAACTTCGTGTGTTGAGCTTAATGCCCGTTAGCTTCTCAATCGTCTCTGCCAAACGCACTTTGTTGCCGTGCTTCACTTGTGCAAAGGCTTTTCTAAAATCCGCATCATCCGCTAGAGGCGTTAATTTTTTAATATGGCTAAGATCTTTTTTAAATTCCTGACCAATCGCCAACTCGATCAAACTGGTCAAAGCTGGATTGGCTTGATTAAGCCAGCGACGCGGCGTAATCCCATTGGTTACATTCGTTAACTTACCGGGATAGATTCGGTCAAAATCAGCGAATAATGTGGTTTTTAGTAGCTCGCTATGCAAAGCTGCAACGCCGTTGACTGTATGACTGCCCACCACAGCCAAATGCGCCATACGTACACGACGACCATGCGTTTCATCAATAATGGATACGCGCGTTAATAAATCAGCCTCCCCTGGGAAATGATGATTCACCATATGTAGAAACTCTGTATTAATTTGGTAGATAATTTCTAAATGACGAGGAAGTAGATTACCAAAAAGATCGATAGACCAAGTTTCCAATGCTTCTGGCATTAAGGTGTGATTGGTGTATGAGAAAATCTTCAGCACTAATCCCCATGCTTGTGACCAAGGCAAATTATGATTATCCACTAGCTGATACATCATTTCAGCCACAGCAATCGCAGGATGCGTATCATTGAGCTGAATTGCAATTTTATCCGGCAGTTGATTCCAGTCTTGTAGCGTTTTAATATCGTGTATCGATAAGAATCGGCGCAATATGTCTTGTATTGAAGCCGACACAAAAAAGTACTGCTGCTTTAATCTGAGTTCGCGACCTGATGCAGAGGCATCATTTGGGTAGAGTACTTTTGAAATAGTCTCCGTTTCATTGCGCTCTTCAACTGCACGTACATAGTTACCATCGTTAAAGTGGCGTAAATCAAACTCGCGAGTCGCCTTAGCTGACCATAAACGTAAGTTATTCACAGTATCTGTACCATAGCCTGGCACAGGCACATCGTAAGCCATGGCCACCACGTGCTCAGCATCTAACCAGTACTGAATTTCACCATCATCTTTGGGATACTTGACGACATGTCCATAAAATTTGATGACATAAGTAGCCTCTGGACGTTGGAACTCCCATACATTGCCATAACGCAACCAGTTATCTGGATTTTCAACCTGCTGACCATTTTCTATGGTTTGCTTAAACATGCCATATTCATAGCGTATGCCGTAGCCTCCAGCAGGGATATCCATCGTCGCCATTGAATCTAAAAAGCATGCTGCCAAGCGGCCCAAACCACCATTACCTAGTGCCGCATCTGGCTCCATTTCTACGGTAGTTTCTAAATCACGTCCTAACGCAACTAAACCATCACGCAACTCATCGTTAACGCCCAAATTTAGTGCGGCATTACTTAACATGCGCCCGATTAAAAACTCTAACGATAAATAATAAACACGCTTTGGATCATCAATGAAATAAGATTCGGCGGTTTTAATCCAGCGCTCGACCACGCAATCACGCACGGCATGGCTAGCAGCCGCATACCAATCTCTAGTCGTTGCCGCCTCACTAGTCTTAAATCCAGTGAAGGTTAAGTGGTTTTGGAGACTTTGCTCAATCGGCATCAGCTTTGGCATTGCACTATGTTTGGACTTGCTAGATTTTTTGAGTTTGAGGTTTGGCGTAATAGGCATCGCAATGGTTTCTATAAGATTGATTTCAAGTAATATTCTAGCAAAAAATATGCCTACTTTCTTTGCGCCCAATCAATAACTTTAAAATTAAAATAAAAAAAGCCCACCAAACATCTCGTTAAGTGGGCCTCTTATGCACAAGTCACATGTTTAGCTAATTAAACTGTTCATCCGTTTTACAAAGCTTGCAGGATCATTCAATACCCCACCTTCTGCCAGCAAAGCTTGGTCAAACAAGACCAAGCTAAGATCGTTAAATACAGCCTCTGAAGTCTCAGCTTCAAGACGTTTCACCAATTTATGTGTAGGATTAATTTCTAAGATAGGCTTGGTCTCCGGCGTATTTTGACCCGCGGCTTTCAGCATACGCGCCAAATTACCTGACAAATCCTCAGCATCACTGATCAAACATGCTGGGGAGTCGGTTAATCTATGTGTAACCCGCACATCTTTCACTTGATCGCCTAGCGTTTTCTTAATCCTTTCAAGCAAGCTTTTAGCTTCATCTTCAATTTTCTTATGGAATTCTTTTTCCGTATCGGATTCCAATTTACCAAGATCCAGATCCCCTTTTGCAATCGACTGTAGCTTTTTGCCTTCAAAATCGGTCAAGCTACCTAACAGCCATTCGTCAACGCGATCAGACATTAACAAGACTTCAATGCCTTTTTTGCGGAAAATTTCTAGATGCGGACTATGTTGGGCAGCAGCAAAGCTATCTGCAGTAATATAATAAATCACCGCCTGTTCTGGCTGCATACGTGCAATATAGTCTTTGAGTGACACCACTTGCGCGTCAGTATCTGCGTGAGTAGAGGCAAAGCGCAACAAAGTAGCAATTTTATCTTTGTTGGCAAAGTCTTCACCTACACCTTCTTTTAACACGCGGCCAAATTCTTTATAAAACGCAGCGTAATCTTCCGTTTTATTTTCAGCTAAATCCTCAAGTAGGCTTAATATTTTTTTGGTAGAGCCTGCTTTAATCGCATCCACATCTCGGCTAGACTGCAAAATCTCGCGTGAGACATTCAACGGCAGGTCGGCACTATCAATCACCCCGCGAACAAAGCGCAAATATTGCGGCATCAGCTTTTCAGCATCTTCCATTATAAATACGCGTTTCACATAAAGCTTAATGCCATGGCGGCGTTCGCGGTCATAGAGATCAAATGGCGCCTTAGTTGGAATATACAGCAATGAAATATATTCTTGATTACCTTCAACTCGACTATGGCTCCAAGCCAATGGCGCTTCAAAATCATGCGAAACGTGCTTATAAAACTCTTTATACTCATCTTCGCTAATATCATTTTTATTACGTGCCCACAAAGCTGATGCACGGTTAACGGTTTCATCATCATCCGTCGCCACTTCCGCACCCTCTTTCCACTCGCTTTTTTTCATCACAATTGGCAAAGTAATGTGGTCTGAATATTTTCGAATAATGGTTTTTAGTTTCCAATCACTTAAAAACTCATCCTCACCATCACGCAGATGTAGAATAATTTCCGTACCACGCGCAGCTTTGTCGGCTGCTTCTAGTGTGTAATCTCCTTCCCCAGAAGACTCCCAACGCACAGCATCATTTGTGCCAGCACGGCGCGTAATTAAGGTCACTTTATCAGCAATAATAAAGGATGAGTAAAAACCAACACCAAACTGGCCAATCAAATTAGCATCTTTGGCTTGATCGCCAGTTAACGCATTAAAAAACTCTTTGGTGCCAGACTTTGCAATAGTACCAATATTAGCAATCACCTCATCACGAGTCATGCCAATCCCATTGTCACAAATACTTACAGTGCGCGCTTCCTTATCAAAAGCTACGCGAATTTTTAATTCACTGTCATCTTCATACAAAGATCCATCGGCTAAGGCTTCAAAACGCAGCTTGTCTGCAGCATCTGAGGCATTAGAAATCAATTCACGTAGGACAATCTCTTTATTGCTATACAGCGAATGGATCATTAGTTGAAGCAACTGTTTGACCTCGGCCTGAAAAGCCATCTTTTCTGGCACTGGACTATTATTAGCGGTTTGTTTTGCCATGTTAAATTCCTAAGTGATTTAATTAATACTTAACCTTAATTAGGCTTTGTCATCAAACTTTCAAGTAGTCACTGCATAATAGAAACAATAATATCGTTCCAATAAAAGTTATAATCGCAAAAAAATCAAAAGAAATTGCTAAAAATTATGAAAATCATGACCCAATCAGACCCCAAAACACCTGCTGACAAATCCTTATTAGCCGCTATAGACTTGGGTTCCAATAGCTTTAGATTGGAAATTGGACGTTTAGATAGCGGCCACATTCAACGCGTAGAATATTTAAAAGAACCAGTACGCCAAGGTGGCGATTTAGATGAGGATCGCAACCTCACTGCGGAGTCTATGGAGCGAGGTATCCGCTGCTTAGCTAGATTTGGTGAGCGTCTACAGGATTTTGAGCCGTCGCATGTTCGGGCCGTAGCTACACAGACGCTGCGTGAAGCCAATAACCGCGATGTATTTCTTAAATTAGCAAAAAAGGCCTTAGGCTTTGATGTAGAAGTAATTTCTGGTGTTGAGGAAGCGCGCTTAATTTATCAAGGTGTTAGTCGTTTTTTACCACAATCAGAAGAGAGACGCTTAGTGCTTGATATTGGCGGACGCTCTACCGAATTTATATTGGGCCAAGGCTTTAAAGCGCAGCAAACCGCTTCTTTACATGTAGGCTCTGTCGCATGGTCGCTTAAACATTTTGGCTCCGGCGAATTAACCGAAAACGCCTTTATGCGCGCAGAAATCGCGGCTGAATCTATTTTTGATACTCTCGGGGTGAATTTTAATCACAAGCGCTGGGATGTGGCTTATGGCGCATCGGGTACCGTAGGCGCAATTGCTGATGTTTTAGTACAGTATGGCCGACCTGAGGATACCATTACCAGAGAAGGCCTATATTGGCTAAGAGAAGAATTACTACGCAGCAACCATGTAGATAAGATCAAATTACTAGGTCTAAAAGAAGAGCGAAAACCTGTGATTGCTGGTGGCCTATCTATTATGCTTGGCATCTTTGATTTCTTAAATATTGAAACTCTAAATGTAGCCAAAGGCGCGCTTAGGCACGGTTTGCTATATGACATGCTTGCGCGCGATGATGCCATGCTAGACTTAAGGAACGCCTCGGTACAGAGATTGGCCAGTAAATTTGATGTAGATATAGCACATGCGAAAATAGTGGCAGAAGTTGCTGAGAAGTTATTTGAGAAAATTGGTGTCGATATACAATTTTCCCCTGGCGAACAACAATCCCATGCGCGTAAATTACGCTGGGCAGGTTTGCTACACGAGATTGGCTGCGCGGTCTCACCGATAGATGCACACCTGCATGGTGCATACATTCTTGAGCATACTGACCCTCCAGGGTTTGCTCAAAGCGAACTACGCTGCCTAAGCTTATTAATACTAGGCCACAGAGCTAAATTAAAAAAACTTGATGCCGATTTTTCAAACCGTATATTTGTCATGCAACTTTGTTGTCTGCGCCTTGCTGTGATTTTATGTCACGCACGCCAAATGCCTAATTTACGTGGCATACAACTCCATCTATTCGACAATAAAATTGTACTAGGCCTACCTAGAACTTGGCCTGAGAAGTACCCACAGTCTTATTATTTGTTGGATGAAGAAACTGCATCATGGCAGAAAACAAACTGGATATTTGAACTAAATACAATCTAATCGCTATTGAGGCTCACTTTTGACATTCTCCCTGTCCTGAAGGGCAGAGATTCATACTGATCTAGGCAGCTAAAAGCTGCCTAGTATCTTCTGTGGATTCCTGGGCCGATGCTCTTACTTCAAGCAAAGTATCTCCACAGGCTAACCGGGCAAGTCCTGCCCTTCGTATATTGATCGCACCAACCAAGTCGGCATGTTCCGCAAAGCCACAGTCCAAGCACACGAAGTGTGCTTGTGTCTTGCGGTTATCCTTCGCCGTATGCCCACAACACGGGCATTCTTGACTGGTGTATTGCGGTGGAACCGCGTCCAACCAGCCACCGTTCCAAGCTTGTTTGTATTCCAGCTGACGCCGGAACTCACTCCAACTTTGGTCCAGGATGGACCGATTCAGTCCGGCCTTTTGGCGGACTTTACGGCCTGGCTTAGCGGCGGTGCCCTTTGCGGATTTGCTCATGTTAGCGACTTTCAGGTCTTCTACGAATATCATGGCGTGGTTTTTGCTGATAGCAGTTGAAGTCTTGTGGAGAAAGTCCCTTCGCATATTCGCAATACGGGCGTGCGTTTTACTTACTTTTTGTCTGGCCTTTTGCCAGTTCTTACTGAACTTCACCTTGCGAGACATTGACCGCTGATAGCGGGAAAGCTTCGACTGGTGTTGCTTGAAGCTATTAACAGGCGCGATGAAAGTGCCATCGCTTAAGGTAGCGAAGCGTGCGATGCCCACATCAATACCCACTGCAGTGGTTGCCGTTGGAAGTGGCTGTGCAACTTCTTGTTCGGTTTGTATGGATGCAAACCATTGACCGTTAGTGCAACTAACGGTGATGTTCTTGATGGTGCCTACTACAGCACGGCTGTTGCGGTAGCAGATCCAACCAAGCTTCGGCAAGAACACACGGTTGTTGTGTGGTTCAAGCTTGAAACCTTGCGGAAATCTGAAGCTGTCGCTGGACTTACCCTTCTTCTTGAACTTCGGGAAGTCGGCACGGCCAGCGAAGAAGTTCTTGTAGGCAAAGGCTAAGTCGGTAGTGACTTGCTGCAGGGTTTGCGACGGAGAGTCTTTTAAGAAAGCAAAAGTCTCTTTCATGGCCGGCAACCAGTAGGTCATAACCATGGCGCTGGCAAACTTCTCGTCGGCTTCATGGTTAGCTTGTTGCTGTGCAAAAGCTAAGTTCCAAACCTTACGTGCATTGCCAGCGTAGCGACGCATGTCGCGTTGCTGGGCACCGTTAGGCATTAGCTAAAATTTGAAGGCTTTTCTTATTAGCATCGTACTATAGTATAGCAACCAAATATGACTTAAAGCCCTATTTCATGGGCCTTTCCGTGCTTTTATTTGATTAGTTTTTAAGACAAAGGATGCCTTTGGCATCCGTGCTATCTATCTCCGACCTAAAGGACGGAGCTTTTCGCACTAATCTGGTAAATTTTTATTGCAATTAAAATTAAACGGTATAAACTGTTTATATAGTTTATTAAGGAGATTGTCATGACAAAAAGAAAACCAGCAAGCCCTACAGCGCCAAAAGTAACCCTAGCGCAAGCAAGTAAACCAGTTGTAGCGCCAACCATTGTAGTAAAGGCTGCCGTCAGTAAAGCCGTAATCGCTAAGCCAGCGACCACTAAAACTGTTGCGAGTGTTACAAAAACTGCCGTTAAAAAAGCAGTTGCTCCTAAACCAGTTAAAATTGAAAAAGCACCCAAAGTAAAAATGGAGCGTGACAGCTTCACTATGCCTAAAGCTGAATATGCACAATTCCATGTGTTAAAAGAGCGCTTACAGAAACTGGGTAGCCCAGTGAAAAAAAGTGAGTTATTACGTGCAGGGATTATGCAACTGAGTGCTATGACAGATGCCGCATTATCTGCTGTGATGAGCAAAGTGCCGACTATTAAAACTGGCCGTCCGAAAAAATAAATGTAGAAGAGTAAGCGCGGCTTAGCTTTTTAATAAGTTTAGTCGCGCGGGTTACGTACGGCGTATAGATAAGTCTGAGGTTGTCCAACCATCAAACGCTGACGTAGCCACCATAAGGCGCCTTTCTTAACCACACAGGCGCCTTCATTCATTCCAAGCAACTTAGCAATGACGCGGCCAAGGTTTGGCTGATGTCCAATAAGTATTAGCGTTTTACTGATATTGTCATTAGCTACGTTCTTTAGAATCGTCTGTGCAGTGCTATCGACAGACAAAAAATCTACAATCTGCACAGGATACTTCTTTCCTTTATGCTGAGTATCAACTTCATCCAACTGCTGCAAAGCAGCTAAAGTTTCCAAGCAGCGCCGCGCTGGGCTACACAAAATCTCTGCATTATCAGGCAAATGCTGATGTAACCACTTAGCCATCTTAACAGCATCTTTGTGACCATTCTTACTTAGCGCACGATCGGCATCTTTTCCTGTCACACTGTCTACTTCAGCCTCAGCATGACGCCATAAAATTAAATTAGCCATTGTTAACTGTTATCTAAATCAAAGACTAATCTGCATATTTTTTAAGCAGTTGCTGCTGCGCACTAAAGCTTAAATCTGCTCCGTTAGCTCTTCCACTAGGGACTGGAATTCGTGCATAAATGCCATCTGATCCCAGCAACCAAGCATCCTTATTATCATCCAGACTCATTTGGCAGCATTCAAGTAAAATACGCGCACGGTCATTGACATTATCAATTGGCCATGCAATTTCAACCCGGCGCATCATATTGCGATTCATCCAATCAGCGCTAGCTAGCCACATATTCTCTTCAGTATCAATTTTAAAATAAAATACGCGAGAATGCTCTAAGAGCCGGCCAATAATGGAACGGACACGGACACGGCCGTCCAGTCCAGGCGCATCAACTGGCAAAATGCAGGCACCACGAATAATTAAATCCACTTCGACTCCAGCGCGTCCAGCTTTTACCAACGCCTTCACCAAGGCTTCATCGGTGAGCGCATTCATTTTCAAAATAATACTTGCTGGCTTACCTGCAATAGCCGCCAACTCAGCAGCTCTAATCTTGGCCAACATCTGCCGATGTAAATAAAATGGTGCTACCAAAAGTTTCTGCATACGGGGCAATTTAACCTGACTGGCAATATGCCTAAACAGATGCTCCATATCACGTGTAATTTGCACATCTGCCGTGAGCATACTCACATCCGTATACAAACGCGTAGTTCGAGGATTGTAATTGCCTGTAGATAAATGGCCGTAATACTTAAGTCCAGCCTCTTCACGACGCATCACTAATAGCATCTTTGCATGCGTTTTTAAGCCAACAATTCCGTACACCACTTGTGCACCTACAGATTCAAGCGCTTCAGCCCAGTTAATATTAGCCTCTTCGTCAAACCTAGCCTTAAGCTCGACCACCGCCATGACTTCTTTGCCTTGACGTACAGCCTCTTGTAACAGTTTTAGCATGCGGGTATCAGAGCCTGCACGATAGATGGTTTGCTGTATCGATAACACATCTGGATCATTCACAGCTTCGCGTAAAAAGTCGATCACCGATTCAAAGCTTTCATAAGGCTGATGAATCAAAACGTTTCTATGCTTCAACTGGCTAAAGAAAGATTGATTGGATAACAACTGATGGCTAATTTGCGGCTCAAATGGCTTAAATTTAAGCTGACTACCTTCAGCCAAATCAGCTAACTGCATTAATCGTGCTAAATTCACTGGCCCATGGACTCGATATAAGGACTGCTTAGGCAAATTGAATTGCTGTAATAACATCTTAGCAAGCTTGTCATCACAACCATGTGACACTTCCAAACGCACTGCATCCCCAAAATTTCTATGCACCAAGCCTTTACGCAAAGCTGTACGAAGATTTTTAACATCATCTTCATCAACAGACAAATCCGAGTGACGAGTAACCCGAAACTGAGAGAAATTAAGCACTTCGCGCCCATCAAACAGACTGGACAAGTGTGCTCGAATCACGCTAGAAAGTGAAACAAACTTTTGCTGTTTATCACTTAAGTTCTTTGGTAGCTTTATCAGACGTGACAACACTCGCGGTACTCTGACAATAGCAATATTATTGCTACGTCCAAAAGCATCACTTCCAGCTAGAGAAACAATAAAATTTAATGATTTATTAGCCACCTGCGGAAAAGGGTGCGATGGATCTAGTGCGACCGGAATCAATAAAGGACGTACTTCTGACTCAAAATACCTTGCCACCCAACCGCGTTGCTGCAACGTACGCTCACCATGTGAGACTAAATGTACGCCTTGTTCGGCTAAAGCTGGCATTAGTTCATCATTAAATATTTGATATTGTTTATCGACTAGTGCGCGTGCTACGTTAGAAATCGATTCATAACTTTGCACGGTAATATCACCGTCCTGATCATCTTCGCGCATAGCATCTACATGCGGTGCGGCGCGCACCTCAAAATACTCATCTAAATTTGATGAAACGATGCATAAAAATCGCAGACGCTCAAGCAATGGATATTCTGGATTTTGCGCTAACCCTAACACGCGTTCGTTAAACGCTAAAATACTGGTGTCACGATTAATAAGTTTTAATGGCGGGTAAGATTTGCGCATGGTTTCTTAATTTTAGATGTCACAACAATTTTAATCATCAATTGTTACAAATTAATGACTTTTTAATGAAAATATAGCCCGTTAAAAAAATTGCGAGGCCTTCACAGCCAATCATTAGCTAGCCACGCTCTAATATTAGATGGGCTTTTAAGCTAGCGATTGCTAGGCGTTGACCAATTGTTGCAACAGCCAACCAGTGGCAATAAATCCAAATGGTGCCGTCACTGTCACACTAGACCCATATCCAGCACAGTTTAAACCTGTAATGGCACTACTTTCTAAGGCACATAATCCTTCTGGCTTTATCACTTCTTCATCTGAATAAACGCAGTGAATACCCAACTTTGGTATTTTTGTTTTGTCGGGCTCTGCTTTGGCAAAGGCGTAATCGCGGCGTAGCATATTACGTACCTTAGCTAACAATTTATCATGGCTGACTTGCGCTAAATCAGCTTGCTTGATACGGCTGCCATCAATCCGGCCGCCGGCAGCGCCCGTCATCACTAGCGGTAAATGATGGGTTTTGCAAAAATGCGCAATGGCTGCCTTGGCTTTGGCATCATCTATGCAATCGATGACACCATCAAACTTTGCCATTAATAGCGAATTAACATTTTCAGCGCTCACAAAATCTTCAATTTCGACCACTTGTACCGATGGGTTAATCAGGCGAATGCGTTCAGCCATCGCAGTCACTTTAGCTTTGCCAAAATTACCCTCTAGCGCATGCAATTGCCGATTCACATTAGATTCAGCAATATTATCCAAATCAATTAAAGTGATAGTGCCAACAGCATTACGCGCCAGCGCTTCCGCTGCCCAACTCCCAACCCCACCAATGCCAATAACGCAGACATGTGCGGCTTGTAGCCTAGCTAAGCCCGTAGCACCATACAGCCGAGCTACACCACCAAAACGCCGTGCGCTATCAATCGCTTCCAAATCATCTGTTAACGCTGCAGTCTGACTAATGCTTGTCATAATTCTAAAATCACAAAAGCCGTGGCTAAATTTTTCTCATCACTAATACTAATGTGGGTGTGTTGTATGTTTTTTTCTTGCATAAATGCCAGCAAGTCAGGGGCAAGCACCAATATGGGCTTACCTAAATCGTCATGGGAAATGGCAATATTCTGAAAAGTGGCCGGCGCACGCAGACCGGTACCCAAGGCTTTAGAAAAGGCTTCTTTTGCCGCAAAGCGCTTGGCCAAAAAACGTGCTTTAATTTGTGAGTTTTGATAGCCTTCTAATTCACTTTCTGCCAAAACACGTTCAGCAAAACTATCTCCAAACGCATTAATTGAAGCCGCAATACGTGAGACTTCAACAACATCCGTACCGATCCCAAAAATCATATTACACACTCATCCGTCAATCGAATCATGGCTACTTAAATGAAAACTCTTTCACTAACGCCTTCATTTCTCGTACCGCATTATCCCAACCTACAAACAAAGCATGCGCTACGATTGCGTGGCCAATATTGAGTTCTTCTAATCCTTCTATCGCAGCGATTTCATGCACATTATGATAGTGTAATCCGTGACCTGCATTCACCACCAATCCTAGTCCTCGCGCGTAACTAACGGCCTGTTTAATTCGCAGCAATTCTAGGGCTTTAGTCTCTGCAGTCACTGCGTCGGCAAACGTGCCAGTATGAAGTTCAATAACAGGTGCGCCACACTTTTTTGCGGCATCTATTTGTGCATGGTCTGGTCCTATAAATAAGGAAACACGTATGCCAGCACTGCTAAGTTTTTTGACGACATGTTCTATTTTTGCGAAATTAGCGACTACATCTAAGCCACCTTCAGTGGTGCGTTCCTCACGCCTTTCCGGCACTAAGCAAACGTCTTGCGGTGCTACTTCCAAGGCTATAGCGACCATTTCATCAGTAACCGCACACTCAAGATTCATTCGTGTTTGCAATAAGCCACGCAATGCGTGCACATCGGCATCCTGCATATGCCTACGATCTTCACGAAGGTGCAAAGTAATACTGTCGGCACCAGATTGTTCAGCCCTTAATGCAGCCTGCACTACGCTAGGGTATTGAGTGCCACGTGCTTGACGTATAGTCGCCACGTGATCGATATTAACGCCTAATTTGATCATAATTTTTTACTAGTTTTCTATGCTAAGTTAACTTAGCTATGTTTGAGTTTTGGCCAGTTTACAGCCCTTGTAAATCAATTAAAAGCTGCCTAGTATGCAAAGGTTTATCCCCTAAATAATGCGCCAATAAATAGCGCATTAACAGCTTACTTTGTTGCTGCGTTTGAGTCTGACTATAATCATCATTGGCCATCGCCAGCAGAGTGCCACCAGACAATTGTACGCCATTTTGGGTGTGTTTTAATGCTGCATTTAACCTTATCGCGCCATGCTCGGCCTCATAGCGATAACTGTGGGTAGCGACGATCGCTTTATTATCAGCGTCCGCTCCTAGGGGAATGGCATATCCTAGTTCCTGCAACAACTTCAATTCAAATCGGCGTAAAGTGCTGGCTAAATCTTCGCCGCTACCGAGAATTTTTAATGTGGCACTATAGTATTCAAAAAGGGCTTCATGCGGATCTTCGCGCGGCAATAAGCGTAATAACAGTTCATTTAGATAAAATCCACACATCAGCGCTTCGCCCTTGAGAAGCAATAAACCGCCACCCCAATCTAGACTATGTAGCGTTTTAAGTTCTAACTTACCGGACCAAGTAGCGACTAATGGCTGAAAGGCTTGTAACATTCCTCGCATTGCAGAACGTGGACGTCGCGCACCTTTGGCAGTGGCGGCTACACGTCCAAAACCGCGGGCAAATAACTCTACGACCAGGCTGGTTTCTTTAAACGGAAAAGTATGAAGCACATACACCGCTTGATTGTCTTGACGATTTAAACTGACTACAGCCATAAACGCTTAGTGACAATTAAGCTAAAAGCATGAGTGCCATGAATTAGTAACCTAAAGATTTCAAAGCACGCTCATCATCGGCCCAGCCACCCTTAACCTTAACCCAAGTTTCGAGATAAACCTTGCCATCAAAAAGTTTTTCCATATCTTGACGCGCTTCAGTTGAGATTTGTTTGAGCTTTTCTCCGCCTTTGCCGATTAGCATCGGCTTTTGGCTGTCTTTATCCACAATAATCGCGCAAAAAATACGGCGTAGCTTACCTACCACTTCAAATTTTTCAATTTCTACGGTTACTGAATAAGGAATTTCATCACCTAATAATCTGAATATCTTTTCACGCACCAGTTCAGCTGCTAAAAATCGTTCGTTCTTATCCGTCAGCTCATCTTCAGAATAGATAGCGGCTTGCTCTGGCAAGTACTTTCGAATAGTCGCCAACAACTCATCTAAATGCAGGCTCTTTTTAGCGCTGACCGGCACGATGTCTGAGAATGGGAACTCCAAATCAAAGTCTTGAATTAAAGGTAATAGATTGCCTTTATCCCCCATCAAATCTGACTTATTCACCACCAAAATAGTCGGTGTCTTTTCTGAAAGTAATGCTAATACCTTACGATCTGCATCACCCAGCTTCATAGGTTCAATCACGAATAACACGACATCCACTTCAGCTAAAACCTGCGTCACGGTTTTATTTAAACCCTTATTGAGCGCATTTAAGTGTTTTTGTTGAAAGCCAGGTGTATCCACAAACAAAAATTGGGTATCGTCAGTGGTATGAATACCAAGTAATCGATGTCGCGTCGTTTGTGCCTTGCGTGAAGTAATGGCTAACTTCATGCCCAAAATATGGTTGAGTAACGTTGATTTACCTACGTTAGGACGACCGACAATTGCCACCGTACCACATTTAAATGCGCTCAGCTCTTTATCTAAATCTGTCATTATTTAATCTTCTCCAAAGCAATTTTTTCTAATGCGATTAACGCATAGTTTGCAGCCTGCTGTTCTGCAATGCGGCGACTGGTGCCTTCACCAGCCGTACGTATATTTAATTTATCTATGTAACATTCCACCATAAACAGTTGCGCATGGGCTTCGCCTGCTAATTGCGTAACCTTATATTCTGGGACTGCGAGCTTTTGACCTTGTAAGTGCTCTTGCAATAATGACTTAGGATCTTTGTCGATAACATTGGGATCTATCGTTGCCAACTTGTCCGCAAACAAAGCTATCACCAAGGCTTCAGCCTTGGCATAGCCACCATCTAGATAAACGGCACCAACCAAAGCTTCTAATGCATCAGCCAATATAGACGGTCGGCGCCAACCACCACTTTTAAGTTCGCCCTCGCCTAATTTAAGCGCAGCGCCAACGTCTAGTGACTGCGCTATTTCACATAGGGTAGCTTCTTTGACTAATTGTGCGCGTAACCGGCTTAAATCTCCCTCAGCCAACGCTTGGAAACGCTGAAACAACTGCTGAGCAATGATAAAGTTAAGTGCGCCATCGCCTAAAAACTCAAGCCTCTCATTATTTTGCGCACTAAAACTGCGATGAGTGAGCGCCTGCGTTAGTAGACTGCCGTTGACAAAATGATAGGGCAATCGATTTGCTAAAGCCTGTTGTATCATTATAGATTGATTGAAACGGCGCGCATTTTATTCAAAGCGACTTGCAGAAAAATTCATCAATACCATGCGGTTAAGCACCAGAATGTCTTCTGAAACCAAGTCTATTACCGCTTGCGTGCTTGCGCTTTCAAAGTGATGCATTGAATCCCCTTACATGTCCAGCATAGCGCGCAACCATTTTAATGAATGGCAGTGCCTATTCTTGAAAACTGATCAAAATTCATCCAGATAAAAAAGGCTTTGCCAACCAAATTCCTTTCTGGCACAAATCCCCAAACACGGCTATCTGAACTATTATCACGATTATCACCCATCGCTAAATATTGTCCAGCGGGTACTGTAATTTCTTCATTATTGGCAAATTTAGCGCCGATAGCATTAGCCTCATAATTTCCCATAACATCATGGATTAAAATGTCGTGTTTCACAGTACCCAATTGTTCTTGATATTGCTTAGCACGGATCATATTCAGACCTGAGATGACATAGTCATAATCACCAACCTCATTTACCACTAACGGCTGACCATTGATGGTTAAATGCTTATCTTGATAGCTAATTTTATCGCCAGGCAAACCCACCACACGCTTAATGTAGTCTATAGAAGGTTGTGGCGGATAGTGAAAGACAAATACATCACCACGACTAGGCTGATTTATTGACACGAATACATTATTCAAAATAGGTACGCGTAAGCCATAGGTGAATTTATTCACCAAAATATAATCTCCCGCCAACAAGGTCGGCATCATTGATCCTGAAGGGATTTTAAATGGCTCAACAATAAATGAGCGCACACAAAACACCACTAAGATGACTGGAAAAAAACTTTTGGCATACTCCACCAGAACTGGCTCACCAGCGCCTGCAGCACGCTTTTTACTTAAGACTAAAATATCGAGCAACCAGATAAAGCCAGTGGCCACCAGTATGACGATCATAAATAATGCAAACATCATTGCGTATATATCCTATTAGTTTGGTTGGGCTTTGTAGAAGCCGATATTAGTCTTCAATGCGCAAAATGGCCAAAAATGCCTCTTGAGGAATCTCCACATTGCCCACTTGCTTCATACGTTTTTTACCTTCTTTTTGCTTATCTAGCAACTTACGCTTACGTGAAACATCGCCGCCATAACACTTAGCAATCACGTTCTTACGCATCGCTTTCACGGTTTCACGCGAAATAATATTGGCACCAATGGAGGCTTGGATAGCCACATCAAACATCTGACGCGGAATCAACTCACGCATTTTTGCCGCCACTTCGCGTCCGCGACGCACACTATTGGCTCTATGTACGATCATGCTCAAGGCATCCACTCGCTCACCATTAACCATAATATCAAGCTTTACCAAATCTGCTGCGCGAAACTCTAAAAACTCGTAATCCATGGAAGCATAACCACGTGACACTGATTTTAATTTATCAAAGAAATCTAGCACCACTTCATTAAGTGGCATTTCATAGCTCAGCATGACTTGCCTACCCATGTACTGCATATTCTTTTGAATACCACGCTTGTTATTGCAAAGCGTCATTACCGCACCTACGTAATCTTGCGGCATCAACAAATTGACATTAATCACCGGTTCGCGGGTTTCTGCAATACGTGAAGTCTCAGGCAATCGTGATGGATTTTCAATCTGCACAACTTCGCCATCTTTCAGCAGTAATTCATACACTACTGTAGGTGCAGTGGTAATCAGGTCCATATCATACTCACGCTCTAGGCGCTCTTGTACGATTTCCATATGCAGCAAGCCTAAAAATCCGCACCTAAACCCAAAGCCTAACGCTGTCGAGTTTTCTGGTTCAAACAACAAACTAGCATCGTTTAAACTTAGCTTTTCTAGAGCGGTACGCAAAGCTTCAAACTGATTAGACTCTACTGGATATAGACCTGCAAATACTTGTGGCTTTACTTCTTTAAATCCTACCAACGGCTCTGCTGCTGGCTTATTCACCAAGGTAACAGTGTCACCAACTTTAGCACTAACCAACTCTTTAATACCCGCAATAACAAAGCCTACCTCACCGGCTGAAAGCGCCGTTTTTTGCACAGACTTTGGTGTAAATACTCCGACCTGCTCACATAAAAATTCTGCATGCGTGGCCATTAAGCGGATTTTATCTTTTGGCTTTAGCACGCCATCAATCACACGCACTAACATAACGACACCAACGTAGTTATCAAACCATGCGTCAATCACTAGCGCTTTGAGCGGACCATCCACATTACCTTTAGGCGGCGGAACCTTGGCCACCACAGCTTCTAACACATCACGTACACCCAAACCAGTTTTTGCTGAGCAGCGCACGGCATCTTTAGCATCAATGCCAATGACATCTTCAATTTCCTGCATGACGCGATCAGGATCTGCTGATGGCAAATCAATTTTATTGAGCACCGCGGTTACTTCCACGCCTAAATCTAGCGCGGTATAGCAGTTAGCAACACTCTGTGCTTCTACACCTTGACTGGCATCAACTACTAACAGCGCGCCTTCGCAAGCTGAAAGTGAGCGAGACACTTCGTAGCTAAAATCCACGTGACCAGGTGTATCAATCAAATTAAGATGGTAGATCTGACCATCGTCTGCTTTGTAATCTAGAGCTGCAGTTTGTGCTTTAATCGTAATGCCGCGTTCCCGCTCAATATCCATAGAGTCTAGGACTTGCGCTTCCATTTCACGATCAGCTAAACCGCCACATAAATGAATGATACGATCGGCCAAAGTTGATTTGCCGTGATCAATATGGGCAATAATGGAGAAGTTACGGATATTTTTCATGGTTTGGATAGACTATTTTATTGTCTGGCTAGCAACTTAAGTTTATTCAAAACTTAATGCCTATGACGCAGTTTAATAACAAGGGTATAGCTCAAGAACGAAGATTAATAACAAAGGCGCCTTAAGCGCCTTTGTTATTGCAAATTAACTGACTGGATTTTACAGCAAATTCAAAGTATTAACATCAACTGATTGGTGCGCTACTTTCCATAATCATTACTTTCCTGCGGGGATTTTGACTGGAACATACAGCGTATTCTCACCGCGCTGCACTAGCAATGCGATGGTTTTCCCTACAGATATGCCCAAAAGCTGCTTGTTAAATTGGTCTAAAGACTGTACTTCAGAATTATTGAGACCAAGGATTATATCCCCATGACGCACGCCTGCTTGTGCTACGGCACCTTGCGAATCAACTACCATCAAGCCATTCTTTCCGTTTAGCTTTTTCCTTTGCTGCACTGTCAGCTCCTTTAAAGTCAAGCCTATGCGGTTCATCTCCGACTTGGCAGCGGGCTTGCTATTTTGAAGCGCTTCGCTTCCGTCGGCTGGCATTTCACCCACCCCTACGTTAAGTATCTTTACGCTACCTTTACGTAGAATCTCAACTGGCACAATTCTACCCGGCTTTGCTGACCCAACTGCGCGTGGCAAGTCTGCCGTAGCGACAATGGGCTTGTCATCGAACTTGGTAATGACATCTCCAGGCTCTAAGCCACCTTTATCAGCAGGGCCGTTTTTCTCAACACCAGCCACTAATGCCCCATTGGTATTTTTCATTGAAAACGATTCTGCCAACTCTTTACTAATCTCCTGAATGGCTATACCCAACCAACCACGAGTGATCTTTCCGCTAGATTTCAGTTGATTAGAAATCTCAAGCGCCACATCAATTGGAATCGCAAACGATAAGCCCATAGAGCCACCGCTACGGCTATAGATCTGCGAATTAATGCCCACTACTTCACCACTTAAATTAAATAGCGGACCGCCAGAATTACCTGGATTAATCGCAACATCGGTTTGGATAAATGGCACAAAGTTTTCTTGCGGCAAGGCGCGTCCTTTAGCGCTTACAATCCCTGCAGTCATTGTATTTTCTAGGCCAAACGGTGAGCCTATAGCGGCCACCCAAGCCCCTACTTTCAGTTTAGCTGGGTCACCAATGGTGACTTTAGGCAACCCTGTCGCCTCGATTTTTACCAACGCTACATCAGTGCGCTTATCAAAGCCTATAATTTTGGCCTTAAATTCACGCTTATCAAACAACTTAACCACCACTTCATCAGCCTCAGAGACAACATGAGCATTGGTTAGGATGTAACCATCACTACTGATAATAAAACCTGAACCTAACGACTGCGTTTTGTATTCAGCTGGTGGCGTACCATTCTGTCCAGGTACCACGGGAATACCAAATCGTTTAAAAAACTCCTGCATTTGCTCATCACCTGGCATACCTGGAAACTGCATCGCCCCAGCATCTTGTCGGACATTTTGCGTCACACTAATATTAACCACTTCTCCGCCATGCTTTTCCGCCAACTCAGTAAAGTCAGGTAGGCTCTGTGCATAAACATCTAAATGTAAGGCTGAAGTCAGTGCGAATAGTGAAATGGCAATCCAATTTTTCATATGTTAACCCTTATTCAGTTTTAAGTTTGTCTGCATCTTCAGTTACTGCTTGTCGCAAGATTGTTGCTTGATATTTTAGTGCGTAGGCTTTTGTAGTGCAACTGCGACCGAGCATGAGTCGCTTAACTAAGACAAAGCTTAGCAATAAGCCAGTTGTGGCACCAATCATGACATAAAATTCATTGTTGAAATAGATATCGGTTAGCACCGCGCCGATTAGCATCCCTAACATAGGGATAATGTAAAGCAGGAATACTGAGCTTAGCATTGCCTGCTCATTGATACCAACGACTACACTGTCCCCAACATTTGCATGAATTGCATTCTCAGCTTTAAAGGCATGGCTTTTATGCCCAAGCAACTTACCCCAAGTAGCATTTCCGCAACCGCGTTTTTGACCGCAAAGGCCACAAGCAGTCCGCCTTTCAATTTCCAACGTCGCTTGATTGCCAACACAAGCAGTTACAACGGCATATTCTTCTATCATAGCGGCCTATAGGGGAGGTTGTCTTGATTGATTATTTATTAAAGATGACCGCATTGCCAATTTGAGCTGCCGTAATTTCTGGCACCTCACCAACCACAGTGACTTGATAACCATCTACCACATTCATGTAGTAACTGGTGTTACCAACGACTGCTTGCGTAGCCTTAGTACTGGCTTTAGATTTTAGGCTAACGGGTTCAATAAACAAGGACACATAAGCCATTCCATCTGAAAATACGACATGGGTAACCGGCAGCGTCTTACCATGCACCATGCGAATCATTTGATCTACTTTGCGATATCCTGCGGGGAGCTCTTTGATGCTCCATGCATTTATAGCGCCAGTATTTGCGCTTGTGGGAACCTCATCTTCCATCACGTAATTTTTTTTGCTATCAATCTTAGGTCTAAACCAATCTAAACCCCCGACTTGCATTAAGGCTACCTGATTAAAAGAAATACTCTCTATGACTTCATTGTGGCTATTAAGTAACACAGACTTCAGCAGCAAACCGTATTCACTATCAACCCAAAGCTTGTAGCTGTATCTTAAGCCATCCTTAGACTCCAAAAGATAAATCTGCGCCTGGCGGTCGGCAATACGCTCTATATCTCCGCTACGCAATGCATAGTTTGCTCTTATTGACTCCAGATTGGTTGGCAATACAGCAGGAAACATATTCTGTCCATGTCGTTTTTCAATCACCACTTTTTCATTTTTTTGGTTATAAATAACCAAGTCACTGCCCTGACTAAGTAATTGGCGGGGCGTCCCATCAAGCAACACATTGCGTGAAAATTCACCTTTGTCGGAAAACATATGGGTGATTTGCACAGACTTGGACTGCTTGCCACTTTGGCAAACGAAAATACCTTGATAACTTAAAGCGCGTGCAGCAACCGCCGCTTTTTGCAACGCTTGCCACATATCATCATCACTCGTTGCGTGCGCTCCTAAACTAGCACCAATCAAAAAACAAGCTGCAATAAAATACTTCATATGCGTTATTTAGAGTAACTTACGGTTTGGATATAGTAGGCACTCCCTGATGGCGCAGTGGTCTGATGGGCTAATAAATATTCCGCAGGAATAGCCGATGTGACTGCTTCGCCTTGTGCATCAGCAACTAAATCACTGGTAACTTGTGTAGGTTGATGCAGCGCCATCCAACCTACTACCATTACCGCAGCAACCGAGGCGGCAATTGACCAAGAGGCTGGGACTTTATGATGCATCTTAAATGCTTCACCTAACATACCGAGGGTGGCATTAGGCGCCAACACAGTGGGCTCTAAATCTATTTTCTGCATTAAATTTTGCTTGAAATTAGGGCTCAGGTTATCGTCTCCACGCATTGCATCACCAATCAGATGGTATTGACTCCAAGCCTCCGCACCCTGCTTAGAGGATTGCAACATCGTAATTAAATAGGCTGCATCTACGATGGCTATTTCGTCGTCAATTAAGGCTGATATTTGCTCGTTCATTGTTTTCTCCTGAAACACTTACACTATTACTATTAAATAGATGAAAATTTATTTTTAATTTGAATTACCAACGCTTATGATCTGGGGTGTCTAACAAGGGCCTCAGCTTAACCGCAATGGTTTCACGCGCCCTAAAAATACGCGAACGCACGGTGCCAATTGGGCAACTCATGATGCTGGCAATCTCTTCATAACTTAATCCCTCTATCTCACGTAAAGTAATCGCGGTTCTGAGCTCTTCTGGCAAACTGGCAACGGTATCATTCACTGTTTGCGCAATCTGCTTAGTCATTAAAGTAGATTCTGGGGTTTCGGTAGTCCGCAATTCATTACCGCTATCGAAATTCTCCGCATCATCAATTTCAATATCGGTGCTCACTGTTGGTCTGCGACCTAACGCCACTAAATGATTTTTTGCAGTATTGATACCAATGCGGTACAGCCAAGTGTAAAAAGCACTATCACCACGAAAGTTAGGTAATGCTCGATAGGCTTTAATAAAAGATTCTTGCACGACATCTTCGATTTCAGACTGATCACGAATCATACGCGACAGTAGTCGGCCTAATTTGCGCTGATACTTATCCACTAGCATGCCGAAGGCACGCTTATCGCCACGTTGGGCTAGTAGCACAAGCTCATGATCAATTTCACGATTACTGGGTGTTGGAGTTGGTGTCACTACACTTAAGCCCTCTGCGGGCAAAATCCCGACATATTTTGATTCATGAATAGGAGTATAACCCTGCCCCGCCCCTTGAACGAAGCTAATTTGCGCAATCTTGTGCATTTTGGTAAGTTGTATTCTCATGCCTCTCCCCATCTAACGTTACATATTGACAATTAACCATGTCTTACATTTATTGCGGTTGTGATACGGTTGCTATTACCCCTATAATGACCGCAACACATGATGATAAGTTCCTAAGCAATCACTTTCTGTCACCACTCAACTTAACCACTGAATTTATTTTCAGTATTTAACTTTTGGCCCCAAGTAAAATGCAGCAATTTGATGTACTGATTATTGGCAGTGGACTCGCCGGCTTATCTCTGGCACTGCGCACTGCCGAGCATAAAAAAGTATGTTTAGTGAGCAAGCGTCGCATCAACGACACAGCCAGTGACTGGGCGCAAGGCGGCATTGCCGCAGTCATTAATGACGATAACGATACCGTTGAAGCGCACATTCAAGACACCCTAACAGCTGGCGCCGGACTGTGCGATGCTGCTGTTACTGAATTGGTAGCAAAGCAAGCTAAACCTGCGGTAGAGTGGCTGATTGAGCAGGGCGTAGGATTTACACGCGAGCAAGATGATAGCGGCTATCACTTAACCCGTGAAGGTGGGCATAGCCATAGACGCGTGATTCATGCCGCAGATGCGACGGGCCACGCCATACAGACCACACTTTCCGAGAAGGTCCGCACCCATCCTAATATCTGCCTGCTGGAAAATCATATTGCCGTTGATTTAATTACCACTCGTAAAGTCACGCAAACAAAAATTGAACAGGCCGACGACAATAGTTGCTTAGGGGCTTACGTATTAGATAACCACACAGGCAAGGTGATCACAATTGCTGCTCAAAATACCATTCTAGCAACTGGCGGAGCAGGCAAGGTGTACTTATACACGACCAATCCAGATGTCAGTACCGGCGATGGTATGGCGATGGCATGGCGTGCCGGTTGCCGTATGGCCAACATGGAATTTATTCAGTTCCACCCCACCTGTTTATTTCATCCCCACGCTAAATCATTTTTAATTTCTGAAGTGGTGCGTGGTGAGGGCGGCTTGCTAAAGCTGGCTGATGGCACGCGATTTATGCCTGAGTATGATGAGCGGGCTGAGCTTGCACCGCGAGATATTGTCGCGCGGGCCATAGACTTTGAAATGAAGAAGCGCGGGCTTGACTGTGTTTACTTGGACATATCACATAAACCGCTCGCTTTTATTATCGAACATTTTCCTAATATTTATAGACGCTGCCTTGAGCTCGGTATTGATATGAGTAAAGCGCCGATCCCGGTAGTGCCAGCCGCGCACTACATTTGCGGCGGGGTGATGACCGACGACAAAGGCCGTACCGATATTAAAAATCTATATGCAGTTGGTGAAACTGCCTGTACTGGATTGCATGGTGCAAATCGGCTCGCCAGCAACTCGCTGTTGGAGTGCCTCGTATTTGGGCACACAGCAGCCGAAGATATTTTAAGTCAACCGACAAAACTCTCGCCACAACTGCCGTACTGGGACGAAAGCCGCGTCACCGATGCCGATGAAGAAGTGCTGATCACTCATACCTGGGATGAATTACGCCGCTTCATGTGGAACTATGTCGGCATTGTGCGTACTGACAAACGTCTAAGTCGCGCCCTGCATCGTATCCATATGCTTCGTAATGAAGTGCATGAGTTTTATAGCAACTTTAAAGTCAGTAATGACCTAATTGAGTTGCGTAACTTACTACAGGTTGCTGAACTGATCGTCGAAAGTGCAATTGCACGCAAAGAAAGTCGAGGCTTGCACTTTAGTAAAGACCACCCGAATTTAGATGCGGATGCTATTCCAACTGTACTGGTGCCATCAAACTACTACAGCCTTCTCGATAGCGACCACCGATAGGTAAACTAAGCACCAAATCAATAAACTATCTATTTTCTTAATTATCCGTATAATCCAGTTTCCCTACGCCAACCAATCAGCGTAGCGGTCCAAATACCTTAATCTTTCTGATTTCTTAAATCCTCAAGAAGATTTACAAACCTGCCTGCCTCGATTGGTGTTGCTTCATAAGTAATAGGTCGGCTTAAACCCAAGCTGGAGCATTACATTGTCTATTGAAACAAACCCAACCCTGAACTTTAACGAGTTAGGATTAGCTGAACCCATTTTGCGTGCGATTATCGACGCAGGTTACACAACCCCAACCCCTATTCAAGCTAAAGCCATACCGCAAGTATTAAGTGGCGGCGATTTATTGGCTGGCGCACAAACCGGCACAGGCAAAACAGCAGGTTTCACCTTGCCTATTTTGCATTTACTTAGCCAAAAACCTTTGGCTGAACAAGCTAAAGGCCGCCCACGTTGCCTAATGCTTACACCAACGCGTGAATTAGCCGCACAGATTGAAGAGTCAGTTAAAACTTACGGTAAATATTTACCGCTGACTTCAACTGTTATTTTTGGTGGCGTTAATGCCAATCCACAAATTGCGCGCTTAAAAAAACCGCTAGATATCTTAGTTGCCACACCAGGCCGCCTGCTTGATCACGCCAACCAAAGAAACGTTGATCTATCTGGTGTAGAAATTCTAGTGCTAGATGAAGCTGACCGTATGCTGGACATGGGCTTTATTCGCGATATTAAAAAAATTCTGGCCATGCTACCTAAGCAACGTCAAAACTTATTATTTTCAGCAACCTTTTCGGAAGAGATTAAAGGTTTGGCCGATGGCCTATTGCATAACCCAGGCTTTGTTGAAGTGGCGCGCCGCAATACAGCGTCTGAGCTAGTTGAGCAAACTGTGCATTTAGTGAATCAAAGTCATAAGCGTGAGTTAGTTAGCCACCTGATTAAACACCACGACTGGCAACAAGTCTTGGTATTTACTCGTACCAAACATGGTGCGAATCGTTTAGCAGAAAAGTTGATTAAAGACGACATTCAAGCGGCAGCCATTCATGGCAACAAAAGCCAAGGCGCACGCACCAAAGCGCTAGCGCAATTTAAAGACGGTACCATGCGCGTATTGGTTGCAACAGACATTGCTGCACGTGGTTTAGATATTGATCAATTACCACAAGTGGTGAATTTTGAATTACCTAATGTGCCTGAAGATTACGTGCATCGTATCGGCCGTACTGGCCGTGCCGGCAGTAGCGGCGCCGCAGTATCGTTGGTCGATCGTGAAGAACTCAAATTACTGAAAGATATTGAAAAACTGATTAAGCGCGAGATTCCAAAAGTGGTGGCAGAAGGGTTCACGCCGTCCGCTAATCCAGAGCCAGAAGCGCCACGTGCACCAAGACAACCGCATGGTCAGTCAAGAAAACCAGCCGGTGGTGGCCAAAATTCTGGTCGCAATCAAGGCCGTGGTCAGACACAAGGTCGTGCACCTAATCCAACACAAGGAGCTGAAGGTCGTCCAGGACAAAACAATACTCGCCATGCACCAAGACCTAGCCAACCAGCTAGAGATGGACAAGGCCGAAGCGCTGACGCGAATGCTAGTTCAAAAAATATGTCGGAAGCGGCGCGCCATCAAGCGATGCCACAACCGGCTTTGTTCGCACCTAAAAGCACAAACAACGGTAATTTTAATCGTGGCAACGCGAACGCTGGCAATAGCGGTCGCGGCAACCCTAACCCTAGTACCGGTCATCGCAGCGGTGGTCGCGGTCGCTAAAACTTTAATGCAGGTTAGCCTTAAGTTTAATCTGCATTAAATCCAATTTGAACTGCTCTAACTAATAGATTAAACTCTTAAACTTAAATTTTTACACCCGCTTTTGATAAGCGCTAAGCAAAGGACCCGCAATATGCAAATTGCAATGAACACAGTAGTCACCATGACTTACGAATTAAAGGATGCTGATGGCGTCGTTTTAGAATCAAGCACAGAACCAGTATCTTACTTGCACGGTGGCTACGACAATATTTTCCCAAAAGTTGAAGAAGCCATGCATGGCAAAAATGTAGGCGATGTTGTCATTGTTGACTTACAACCTGCCGATGCCTTTGGTGAATATGACGAAGAATTAGTTCAAATTGAACCAGCAAGCGCATTCCCAGCAGATGAACTGAAAGTCGGCATGCAGTTTGAAGGCGAAGACGATACAGGTGAAGTGATTTTATATACAGTCACTGAAATTGCCGATGATAAAGTCATTGTGGATGGCAATCATGAATGGGCAGGCGAGCGCGTCGTATTTCAAGCAACGGTTACCGATGTACGTGCGGCCAACACTGAAGAAGTGACGCATGAGCATGTGCATGGCGCTGGCGGTCATCACCACTAAGTAAAAATATTTGATAAAAAAGCACCTAAGTTTTTAGGTGCTTTTTTATTGCCTACTGATTGCTTCTACAAACTAACTTTTAGCTAGCTCAACTAGCTTATAGACCAAATCCAACGCCTGCTTAGGCGTTAAGTCATCCGCTTGAAGGCTTTCTAGGACACTTAGCACTGGATGCAACTCAACCTCAACTTCTGGCGCACTTGCGGCAAACATATCGGTCTGCGGTAGCATGTGTTGTGTCACTTGATTTTGTTCTAGCAGCGCCAATTTTCTTTTTGCGGCCGCAATGACCGGTCGAGGAATGCCTGCCAGTTGCGCCACTTGTAAACCATAGCTTTGGTTAGCCGCACCCTCTTCTACTTTATGCATAAATACAATATTGTTGGCGTGTTCTACTGCGTCTAAGTGCACATTAGCAGCATGTTTAAACTCATCGACTAGTCGCGTTAGCTCAAAATAATGGGTCGCAAATAAGGTGTAACTATGATTTTTTTCTAACAACTGCTTCGCCACCGCCCAAGCTAAACTTAAGCCATCAAATGTGGAGGTGCCACGGCCAATTTCATCTAGCAGGACCAAACTTTTATCAGTGGCATTATGCAAAATATTCGCAGTTTCGGTCATCTCCACCATAAAGGTAGATCGTCCTCCAGCCAAGTCGTCTGAGGCGCCGATGCGCGTCATAATACGATCTATCTCGCCAATTTTTGCCGAAGTCGCCGGCACATAACTACCACAATGCGCCAGTAAAACGATTAAGGCAGTTTGCCGCATAAACGTCGACTTACCGCCCATATTAGGGCCCGTAATCAACAACAACTGTCGGTAAGGATTGAGTACGACATCATTAGCAATAAATGGTTGGCCAGAAGCTTGCACCGAAATCTGCTCCACCACTGGGTGACGCCCATTCACAATATGGATTCCGGCCTCACTGACAAATTCTGGCGCCACGTAATTAAGCGACAGTGCGCGCTCTGCAAAACAGCACAGCACATCCAAACTGGCCACTGCCAAAGCATTAGCTTGCAGCGTGGCAATGTGAGGTAGTAGCTGCTCTAACACTTGGGCATACAGCACTTTTTCACGCGCCAGCGCACGCTCGTTAGCGCTCAACACTTTATCTTCAAATGCTTTTAATTCTGGTGTAATAAAGCGTTCTACATTTTTCAGGGTTTGCCGGCGCCTGTATTCGGCTGGCGCGGCCTCGGCTTGGCTACGGCTCATTTCTATATAGAAACCATGTACGCTGTTGTATTCAACTTTAAGATTGCTAATGCCAGTACGTGCTTTTTCGGTAGCTTCATATTGCAGTAAAAATTCACCATGATTATTTTGCAAGGCGCGTAACTCATCTAGCTCTGCATCAAAACCATCGGCAATCACGCCACCTTCACGCAACACAACGCTAGGCTCACTCTTGATTGCGCTGGCTAATAAATTAACAACAGCATCCGCGGGCTTTATACTCAGCCCCTGCAACAACGCTGCTTGTACATTTTGTAACTGCGCCTGCACTAATGGCAATTGTTGCAAGCTTAATACGAGGCCAGACAGGTCCCGAGGTCTTGCCGTTGTTAGCGCAATACGTGCGGTAATGCGCTCAATGTCACCGATGGGTTTCAGCACCGGATTCAATAAAGTCAAACGCGTTATCAACTCTGCAATCGCTTCATGGCGCTTTAATACAAGACTACGGTCTTGCAATGGATGATGTAACCAATGGCGCAATAAGCGTGCGCCCATCGCGGTTTGCGTCGTGTTTAGTAGCGAGTAAAGCGTAGGCGAAACCTCGCCGCGTAAAGTTAAATCGATTTCTAAATTACGGCGTGTCGCAGCATCAATTTGGATATAAGCGGTGGTTGATTCAACGCTAATGGCATTGATATGTGGCAAGCTTGTTCGTTGTGTATGCTTAACATAATCTAATAGCGCACCTGCGGCACAGATAGCCGGATTTAAACTGGCACAACCAAAACCATTCAAATCATAGGTATTCAGTTGCTTGGTCAGGGTATTAAAAGCGCTATCAAAATCAAACTGCCATAGGCTTAGTCGCTTCTTAGCCACCTTACTTCCGCTAAGCGCCGCATGCTGAAAATCATCAGCATATAGAATTTCACTAGGCGCGATGCGCTCAAGTTCTTGCCCGAGCAACCCAACCGCAATTTCACTTAAGATAAAAGTGCCTGAGGCCAAATTTAGACGCGCTAAACCCAGCATGCCTTCCGCTTGAAAAATACTGAGTAATTGATAATCGCGCGACTCGTCTAGGAGTGCGCTATCGGTCAAGGTGCCAGGGGTTAAGATGCGGGCTACTTGCCGATCAACGGGACCTTTACTGGTGGCAGGATCGCCGACCTGCTCACAAATAGCCACAGTTTCGCCCAACTTAGCTAACTTAGCTAAATACTGCTCGGCAGCGTGATAAGGCACGCCCGCCATTTTAATCGGCTTACCGTTAGTACTGCCTCTATGCGTGAGTGTTATCCCTAGCAAGCGTGATGCTTTTTCAGCATCTTCGAAAAATAGCTCGTAGAAATCGCCCATGCGATAAAACAGCAACATGTCAGGATGTTGTGCTTTCAGGCCGAAGTACTGCTTCATCATCGGCGTATGTGCGGTTTGTGATTGGCTAGCTAAAATTTCTGAGGCTGGGATTGGACTGGAGTTAGACACATCGACAGATTAGAAATATAAAAACGTATTTTACAAGTTAATTGGGGATACATTACTTTAGATTACAAAGACTTTTTTTAATTAGCACCTAAACCTTGGCGCTTCGTGAAGTAAAACCAAAATTACTTTTAAGCGATGGCGTTGAATTTATTCATTTTTTCGCGCCATTCGCTTAGCTGCTCATCTTCCAACTCTAGTTGTAGTGCTATGGCGTCTTCTTGGCTTAATTTGTCTTTGTCTAAACGACGTGGTAATTTTCCGGTCATTCTTGAAAGTAAACGTTCGGACGCGTCACTGGTGAGGCTTTTCGCTAGCGCTAGATAATCTGAACTTGGCACTTTATGTTTCGACAAAATAAATTCCTATGATTAAGTTTGATACAAGCAGGCCATTATCAACTTTAAGCACGGGGCAGTTTGTGAATTTTTTATGACTGGTTATTGATTAGACGCGGTCGCCTCAGTAACCCAATCAAGCAGCGGCAACCATTGCTGCAAATCCTGCTCCACTAGAGATGGCCTCATATCAAATAGGCTTAATCCCTGCTCAGCTGCGAGCGCATAAACCTGTGCGTTACGCAAATAGGTCAGCACAGGAAAGCCCGTTTGCTCCATAAACTCAGCTAGTCCAGCGGCGGCATTGGTGCGCACATTAACCCGCATACCCACAAGTGCCACAAAGGTTTTATTCTTACGTATGGCTTTTTCTTCGGCCAAAATATCAAGGAAATCACGCGTAGCGCCTATATCAAATGCTGACGGCTGAATGGGCACAATGATACAGTCCGCTTGTTTAACCGCATCTGATAATTTATCTTCACGGAGTCCAGCAGGAGAGTCAGTGATTAGCCAGTCTGGTGTGATGTTCTGGGCTTTGCTGCGGGCACTATGGGGATGAATGATAGCTATGTCAGCTGGTCTGCGCGCAATCCATTGGGTGGAAGATTGTTGTCGATCTAAATCTGATAGCATCACGGATGCGCCTTGTGTCGCAAAATATCCAGCAAGATTGGTTGCCAGTGTCGTTTTTCCACTACCACCTTTGCTGTTAGCAATTAGTATACTTTTCACGCTTTAACTCCAGGCTGCTCAATTACTTTATTTTACATTGCATTGAAAGCGCCAATTGTGACAGTTTTAATTTTCGGCAACTGTCATTGCTAAGTGGCTTATTGATCGTTAGGAAGATCATCCTTGATAACCAATTCTTTAGGTGGCCAGATAAATTCACCGGGTTGCTGATGCAATCTAAACGCCAAATTACTTAAAAGCAAACGCCATTGCTGAAAGCGCACTTTTCTTGATTTCATTGCCACATATAATGCCAGACCAAAACTCAAGGTCAGATTAACAAAACCAATCATAGCTAGGCAAAAAATAGTAAAGACAATCACCTGCCAACTTAAAGCAAAATTTAACCCCACCGCAGCAAACCCAACAAAAGCAGAAGAAAAGGCAATATGCCGAATATCAAATGGCAGACCAAATAGCACTCCTATCGCTGACATGCCACCTAGCAGGCATCCAAAATAAAAATTTCCCGCTAATGCCCCTAGATTATTTTCAACATAATTAGCTACTCGCGAAAGTCGATATACGCCAAGTAGCTTTTGCAACCATGGTAGTGCTCGTAAACGCTGTGGAATCTTGTTATATACCGCAAGATTGTCATGATAACCAGCGATTAATCCTGATAAAAACAAGCAAACCCCTGCTATTGCAGCATAAAAAATGGCACCACTTTGCACTGGGTCAATATCCAGCAAGATTTGCTGAGATTTTTGTGGGCTGATGAAATGCTGACCACTAAAATAAAATATGGTACTGGAAATAACCATGGCGACAGGTATTGCCAGTAATACATTACCAAAGATAGCAATCATCTGACTGCGCATTGTTCTGGCGATTGTGGTCACGAGCATATGCATGTCTTTAGATTTAAGGTCGTTAATGTCAATGCTCATTGCAATGGTAGCGGCGGTCATGGCTGGTTGTTTTGTAGCTACAGTAAAGTGCAAAATATGAATCAAGATAAAGCCAAAGCCATAGTTAAGACTAAACAATATAGCTTCGGTTAATGGTGCCAAATGAAGCTTGGCAACCATGATTTTAAGCATTGCCATCAGCGCGATAATGACGCCTGCACCCATTGCAGAACGCATTAAAGCGAAATAATCCTTACGATTGCTTACGATATAATGTTCACCCGTGCGACTGGCATTTTCTGTCACCCGCTGCGCAATAATTTCCATGTTTTGCTGCCAGTGCTCAAGCAGATCATTTTTATGACATTCGCTATAAACTAACTGTTTGAACAAAGCCACCACTTCAACATTCGCGGTTTTTCCACAATTTAGATAATTGACTATATTGAGCAGCATCGTCAGGCGATCAATGTGCTGCGATATCTGTTGCAACAATAATGTAAGGTGAATACTGGTGCCAGTTTGCGTGCTATTACGCCTAATTTTATTAGTGATTGCATTGCATTGATCAAGCATTACTAGAATATGCTTAATATCGGCAGCTTCACTTGCCAGCTTTCCAGGAGATAAAGGGTCGCTAGCACTTTTCGATAAGGCTAAAAATTTGCCCAATTCTGCATGCTGTGAAATAAACGGCGATCCGTGTTGCTCCAACTCTGGATGATTACGCAACAGCTCTGGCTCTAGCCCAAGTGCAGCAATACGATAGGACAATACCTGCATGGCCTCCAATAAATTTTGTCTACACGGTTGAGTCATACTTGGTGGTGCAGCATCAAAATGCATGGCAACAATTAACTGCTCCCAAATTTCATCTGGAACAGCCAAAATCCAGAGTTCATCACTAGGCTTACTAAAAAACAGTGCGAAAGAATCGACTAAATAAGATGGATCTAATGCTGCAGGCAATAATTTATGCGCCATCCGGCGCAACATTTCAGTGAAGAATCCAGAGAATACCGAATGACGCGAGGTCAAAAATAGTGAGATTGGTTTATGCTCACTCAATAGCCAGAGTATTGCCTCGCGAAGTTGCTTTACATAGGAAGGATGATGATCGAGTAAATAACAAAGTGCTTGCAATGCTTTAATTGCAACTTCGGTTTGATTAGGTTTTGGCGGCCGAATATCCGCAACTAAATCTGCTATCAACTGCTGAGCACTTAAATTTCTTTCAAAAACACGGATAATCATACTGCTTTGTCTAGCGTCGCTCATACTGGCTTCTCTCCTAATATTTTCATATTTTGCAGATTAGTAAACATGGTCAATATTACCATTACAGGGGCAAGCTTAAACACTCACTATCAAGAGTGTGATTCTATAGCGTGGAAATAGCTTTGAAATGCTGCAACAGACTGCCGTGAAAACGGCAATCTGTTGCACTAGGATTAAATACTTACAGGCGTTTTGAGATCAGCCGTGACGTGTGGACTGATTGTTTGCAACATTTGTGAAAATACTTTTGGATTGGCAGCTACAATATTGCCTGTTTTAAGCCAGGATTCATTGCCTTCAAAGTCACCGACGATACCACCCGCTTCTTGCACCAATAGGCCACCGGCTGCAATATCCCAAGTAGACAAACCAATTTCCCAAAAGCCGTCGTACCAACCCGCAGCCACGTAAGCTAAATCTAGTGCAGCTGAGCCAGGACGACGGATACCTGTCGTTTTCTTAATCATATCTTTTAACATATCTAGATAGGTATCGAGATGCGTAAAGTCACGGAATGGAAAGCCGGTACCAATGATGGTTTCTTGCAATTTGGTGCGTTGCGATACGCGGATACGCTTATCATTTAAGAATGCACCACGACCTTTAGTCGCAGTAAACAAGTCATTTCTATTAGGGTCATATACAACCGCATGAGTAAGAACTCCACGCTCTTGAAGTGCGATAGAAATACAGTATTGCGGTAAGCCATGAAGGAAGTTAGTCGTACCATCTAATGGATCAATAATCCAAATAAAGTCAGACTCAATATTTGATTCACCAGATTCCTCACCTAAAAAGCCATGATGTGGATATAAGTCTTTCAGCATCTCAATAATTGACTGCTCGGCGGCACGATCGACTTCAGTGACAAAGTCATTATAAGTTTTTGTTTGAATTTTAAGAGATCCGAGATCTTCAGAGGCACGCGTAATAATATTACCGGCGCGGCGGGCAGCTTTCACTGCGTTGGTGAGCATAGGATGCATATTTTCTCGAATCTATTTAGGGTTTCAGTCTATTAAGGCAATCTGCGCCATGCACAAATTTGCGCAAGGCAAAAACATCTGCGCTTGCGTTCATCTAATTTAAGACCGTGTTAAAGAACTGGTAAAATAGCATTTTAACGGTTATTACCGTAATTTGAAAATATGACTGCAAAATTAGATTCTAGCCAGCTGCATTTACTGCAAAACTTCCGTGTGATTCTCTGCCAAACTAGCCACCCTGGCAACATCGGATCAGCCGCGCGTGCTATGAAAACCATGGGTATCAACCAGCTATATCTTGTGCAACCTCATAGCTTTCCTGATGCGCACGCCACTGCCCTATCCACTGGCGCGGCAGATTTGTTAGAAAATGCCATCGTTACTAAGACTTTAGCTGAAGCCCTTAATGGCTGTGCTTTCGCGATTGGCATGAGCGCCCGGAAACGTAATCTTTCTCATGAGCTGGTGAATGTGCGTAGCGCCGCTGCGACGGCCATTAATATTGCAGTCAACCAACCGGTCGCCTTGGTGTTCGGCACTGAGATGAGCGGCTTAACCAATGCGGAACTGGACTTATGCCAGATGTTGGCAATGATTCCGGCCAATCCCGAATACTCTTCACTCAACTTAGCCGCTGCCGTACAAATCATGTGTTACGAGCTACGCATGGCTGCACTACAAGACGCGCCAATCAACCCGAACACCGTGAATGAACTTGCCACGATTGATAGTGTTGAGGGGTTTTACGCGCACTTGGAACAAACTTTACTGCATATTGGCTACCTCAACCCGGCAGCGCCAAAGAAACTAATGGAGCGCATACGCCGCATTTACGCAAGAAATCGGCTAGAAAAAGAAGAAGTCAATCTGTTACGTGGCATACTTACGCTTACTGTTACTCCTAGAAAACACGATAAATACTAAATTATGTTCGATCACGTTAAAGAAGATATCGCAATTGTATTTGAACGCGACCCTGCGGCAAGAACGCATTGGGAAGTGCTCACCACTTATCCTGGCGTACATGCCCTGCTAATGCACCGGCTATCGCATTGGTTATGGAAAAAACATTTTTACTGGCTAGCCCGCTTTAATTCCCATATAGGGCGTTGGCTTACCGGTATTGAAATTCACCCGGGCGCCACTATTGGCCGTCGTGTATTTATCGATCATGGTATGGGTGTTGTCATTGGTGAAACTGCTGTCATTGGGAATGATTGCACGCTATATCATGGCGTCACGCTAGGGGGCACTTCTTGGAATAAAGGCAAACGCCACCCTACGCTGGAAAATGGCGTAGTGATTGGTGCTGGTGCTAAAGTATTAGGCCCGATTACCATTGGTACTGGCGCTAAAATAGGTTCGAATGCGGTGGTCGTCAAAGACGTACCCGCGAATGCCACAGCAGTTGGAATACCAGCACGCATTCTAGAGGAAGAAAAAGCAAAACAGCGCTCAGATACCGCTAAAAAAATAGGCTTTGCTGCCTATGCTGTGGGTAATGACGAAAATGACCCGATGATTAAAGCCATCCACTCTTTACTTGATCATGCAGAGAAGCAAGACCGTGCATTGTCTGACCTTCAATCACAGCTGAGTCGCCTAAATATGGACACAGAAACTGACACTGAGGTAGCTGAAGCTTTTGCACTCAAAGCCCTAACACCTAAACCATCCAAAACGCCTAAAGCCAAATAAGCGCATACTGCCCTTTAACGAAAAATAAATGTATCAATGCGTGGAACCAATTGCGCTTAATAGTTGACCAAAGTTGTAGGGTATTATAAAATTCAACCTTCAACGATGTTAACTAGAGTCAAACCACCATGCGTTTAACCACTAAAGGTAGATTTGCTGTTACCGCCATGCTAGACCTTGCGCTCCACGAGGCTCGGAGCGCTTCAGCAAACAACGAAGATATTAAGCCAATTACCTTGGCTGGCATCAGTGAGCGCCAAAGCATTTCACTTTCTTATTTAGAGCAGCTATTTAGCCGCTTGCGTCGCCAGGGCTTGGTTAGTAGCGTGCGTGGCCCAGGAGGCGGTTATAAACTTGCCAAAAATTATGCCGAAATTTCAGTTGCTGAAATTATCAATGCCGTAGACGAACAAATCGATGCGACGCAATGTGGCGGTCAAGAAAACTGCCGCGACGAAGGCCGATGCATGACGCATGACTTGTGGGCAACGCTTAATGGGAAAATTCTAGACTATCTAGCAGGTATTAGTTTGGCTGATATGGTGGCCTCACAAACAAGCGGTCAAAAGGTCATGATTACGCCACGCGCTTGCAATACAGTTGAGACTGCAGACGCCTAAGAACAGCGAATGAATAGCATCTACTTTGATCATAATGCCACTACCGCGCTTAATAGCCAGGTGTTAGCGCGCATGTTGCCTTGGCTGGAAATGCAAACAGGCAATCCCACTAGTCGCCATATTTATGGTCGCTCAGCACGAGATGCCATTGAATACGCTCGTGGCCAAGTAGCTGAATCCTGCGGCGCCTATGCCTCACAAGTAATCTTTACTTCTTGCGGCACAGAAGCCAATAATTTTGCCGTAAAAGGCATCGCGGCCAATCGCCCTGAGATGCAAATTTTAAGTAGCAAAATTGAACATCCTTGCGTGACACGTCCAGCGCTAGCCATGCAAGCATTGGGTTCCGTTAGCCGCCAAATTGGCGTGAACGCGAATGGGCAATTGGACTTAGCGCAATTAACAGAACAACTTAATATCCACACCAGTTTGGTATCGGTCATGTTAGCGAATAATGAAACTGGTGTGATTCAAGATGTGGCCAATGTTGCTGAACTTGCCAGAACCGCAGGCGCCTTTTCACATACTGATGCAGTTCAGGCATTGGGCAAAATCAAGCTGAATTTTACAGACCTGAATGTGCATGCGATGACCATTTCCAGTCATAAAATTCATGGCCCGCAAGGTGCAGCCGCGCTTATTTTAGATAAGCGACTGGATATACAACCATTGTTGCATGGCGGTGGTCAAGAGCGGGGTTTACGTAGTGGCACCGAGAATATCGCCGCCATTGTAGGCTTTGGAGCAGCCTGTGAACTAGCCGCAACGAATACACAAAGTTTTATTACACATACCCTAGCGTTGCGCGAGCAACTAGAGCGTGGTTTAGCGCAGATGAAGGTGACCATTTTTGGCGGTCAAGTAGCCCGCTTAAGTAATACCAGTTTTTTTGCGATAGACGGCATTGAAGGCGAAACATTAGTGATGGCGTTGGATCGGAAAAACTTCGCAGTGGCCAGCGGCTCCGCCTGCTCTAGCGACAGCACCGAACCCAGCCATGTACTGCTTGCAATGGGTGTAGATGCCGATGTGGCACGTGGCGCAGTTCGCGTAAGTTTTGGTGCGCAGAATACAAGTGAAGAAGTAGCCGATTTTTTAGCCATACTGCAGCATGAAATTTTAAGATTGAAGCAATTGACCGCAATGGCGGCCTAAGGCTCAAAAGCATAAAAGTGTACTTCGGTGCAGGAATTTAATTAAATATAAATGCAAGGATAAGCAATGTCAGCAACAATAGAAATGCCAGTAGTCAAAGATACCTTCAACGCAGACGGCCATGCGCATGACGCGCAGCCAATCTATTTAGATTACTCAGCCACAACACCGGTTGATCCTCGCGTAGCTGCCAAAATGATTCCATACATTACCGAACATTTTGGTAACCCTGCCTCACGTAGCCACCCTTATGGATGGACTGCAGAAAAAGCGGTGGAAAACGCGCGTGAAGAAGTGGCGAAATTAGTTGGTGCTGATCCACGTGAAATTGTATGGACATCAGGTGCGACAGAGTCGAACAACCTAGCCATTAAGGGCGCTGCTAATTTTTATAGCGGCAAAGGTAAGCATATTATTACTGTGGCTACAGAACATAAAGCGGTGATTGACCCTGTTCGTGAGTTGGAGCGTCAAGGTTTTGAGGCAACATTCTTACAGCCAGAGCCGAATGGTTTAGTAGATTTAGCTAAGTTCAAGGCAGCCATTCGCCCTGACACCGTTCTTGCATCAGTGATGTTTGTAAATAATGAAATCGGCGTGATTCAAGACATTACGGCCATTGGTAATATCTGCCGGGAAAATGGCATTATTTTTCATGTCGATGCAGCGCAGGCGACTGGCAAAGTAGATATTGATTTAGAAAGCTTACCCGTTGATTTAATGAGCTTTTGTGCGCATAAAACTTACGGGCCTAAAGGTATCGGCGCATTATATGTACGCCGTAAGCCAAGAATCAGAATCGAAGCACAAATGCACGGCGGCGGTCACGAGCGTGGGATGCGTTCTGGCACTTTGGCTACGCATCAAATCGTGGGCATGGGTGAAGCGTTCCGCATTGCCCGTGAAGAAATGCATGAGGAAAACAAACGCATTACTCACCTACGTGACAAATTATTGCATGGCCTAGAAACCATGGAGGAAGTCTATGTGAATGGCGATTTAGAGCACCGCGTGCCACATAACCTCAATATCAGCTTTAACTATGTTGAAGGTGAATCACTGATTATGGCGGTGAAAGGCATCGCAGTTTCTAGCGGTTCGGCTTGCACATCAGCAAGCTTAGAGCCTAGCTATGTATTGCGCGCTTTAGGTCGTTCAGATGAACTCGCCCATAGCTCAATTCGCTTCTCAATCGGACGCTTTACAACTGAAGAAGATGTAGATTACACCATTAAGTTAATGAGAAGTAAAATTGATAAATTAAGAGACTTATCCCCATTATGGGAAATGTTTAAGGACGGCATCGATTTATCTAAGGTGCAATGGGCATCACATTAAGCACAATAGTGAGTAGGTAATCTGTAGTTTTGCATTAAATACAAAACGACGATCCGTAACTAACATAGCAGTATCAAGGAGAAGTAAAATGGCATATTCAGATAAAGTTTTAGATCACTATGAAAATCCACGTAACGTGGGCACATTAGATAAAAACGACCCAAACGTTGGTACCGGCATGGTCGGCGCACCAGCATGTGGCGATGTAATGAAGCTGATGATCAAAGTAAATGATGCAGGCATTATTGAAGACGCGAAGTTTAAAACTTATGGTTGCGGCTCAGCGATTGCTTCTAGCTCATTGGTGACTGAGTGGCTAAAAGGCAAGACAGTAGACGAAGCCTACGCAATTAAAAACTCAGCCATTGCAGAAGAGCTGGCTTTACCACCAGTAAAAATCCATTGCTCAGTATTGGCTGAAGATGCGATTAAAGCTGCGGTAGCCGATATCAAAGCAAAACAGTTAGCTAAGGCATCTGCGTAATATAATGTTCACGCGTTCAAAATTAACAATAATTTTTAAAGTTTAAAGATACAAGACTATGGCGATTACCCTCACGCAAACAGCTGCAAATCGTGTTGAAACTTTCCTTGCCAATCGAGGTAAAGGCTTAGGGTTACGCTTGGGCGTCAAAACTACCGGTTGCTCTGGTATGGCGTACACCTTAGAATTTGTGGATAGCTTGAATGAAGAGGACACCATGTTTGAAAGTAATGGCGTCAAAATTATTGTTGATCCGAAAAGCTTGGTGTATATCGATGGCACAGAGCTGGACTTCACCAAAGAAGGCCTGAACGAAGGCTTTAAGTTTATCAACCCAAACGTGAAAGACGAATGTGGTTGTGGTGAAAGCTTTACGGTTTGACGGAAAACTATTTTGAATTATTTGGCTTAGCGCCTAGCTTTAATATTGAGCTTGCCACATTCGAAAACAATTTCAGAAAAATACAGTCAGCCTCGCATCCAGATCGCTTTGTTACTGGGACTGCAGCTGAAAAGCTCAGCGCTATGCAACTAGCAACATTAGCCAATGAAGCGTATCAAACTCTGAAGAGCCCTGCCAACCGAGCTAAATATTTACTTGAACTGCAAGGCATCAAGGCGATTAGTGAAACCAATACTGCTATGCCTACTGACTTTTTAATGCAGCAGATGGAGTGGCGAGAAGCATTAGAGGATGCCAAAGCTGCGAAAGATATAGTTGCTTTAGAGCAGTTACACGCTGAAATACAATTAGAGGGTAAAGCCTTGCATGCCAATCTAGTTGACTTACTGGATATTAAAAAAGATTACAGCACAGCCACGGACACCACGCGCAAACTCATTTTTATTGATAAAGTGTGTGCTGACATTAACAAAGCAATTGAACATCTAGACAACTAATATGGCACTACTGCAAATATCCGAACCTGGCATGAGCGCCGCACCCCACGAACACAAGTTGGCAGTGGGCATAGATCTCGGTACGACCAACTCCTTAGTCGCTACTGTACGTAGCGGACTCAGCCATGTGCTGGGCGATGAGCATGGTCATACGCTATTACCCTCAGTGGTTCACTATGCCGAAAACGGAGTGGTCGTGGTGGGCACGGAAGCGCAAAAGAAACAAAATAGCGATCCACATAACACGATTGTTTCGGTCAAACGATTCATGGGGCGTGGCTTAAAAGATATTGATACCACACAACTGCCCTACCACTTTGCAGAGCAAGCTGGCATGCTACAGATAGAAACGCGCGCTGGGATTAAAAGCCCAGTTGAAGTTTCAGCAGAAATTCTAAAAGTGCTCAAAGCCCGCGCCGAAGAGGCCCTGGGTGGTGAATTGATAGGCGCAGTCATTACCGTTCCCGCCTATTTTGATGATGCTCAGCGTCAAGCTACGAAAGATGCTGCGCGCTTAGCTGGCCTTAATGTATTTCGTCTACTAAATGAGCCTACAGCAGCCGCTGTAGCCTACGGCCTAGATAACGCTAGCGAAGGTGTTTATGTCATTTATGACTTAGGCGGCGGCACCTTTGATGTGTCTATTTTACAGCTAAGCAAAGGCGTGTTTGAGGTGCTAGCCACCAATGGCGACTCTGCACTTGGCGGTGATGACTTTGATCATCGTATTTACTGCTGGATCTTAGAAACTGCGAAGCTATCGCCACGCAATGCCCACGACACACGTCTGCTCATGAGTAAATCACGCGAGGCAAAAGAATGGCTAACCGCGCACGCTGAAACACAAATCAGCTGCTTAATGAGCGATGGCGAATTTGTAAACCTGACGATAAGTTGCGAGCAATTTACGGCGCTCACCGCCAACTTAGTACAAAAAACCTTAAGCCCAATTCGTAAAGCGATGCGCGATGCTGGATTATCTATTGAAAACATAGATGGCGTCGTCATGGTCGGTGGCGCAACGCGTATGCCACAAATCCAGCAAGTGGTCGCCGAATACTTTAAACAAACACCATTGACTAATTTAGATCCTGACAAAGTGGTTGCCCTTGGTGCTGCAATTCAAGCCAATGTGTTGGCGGGCAATAAGAGTGATGACGAACTACTCTTACTTGATGTCATTCCATTATCTTTAGGGCTTGAAACTTTTGGTGGCTTAGCTGAAAAAGTCATCCATAGAAATAGTACGTTGCCAGTAGCGCGCGCTCAAGAATTTACCACCTATAAAGACGGTCAAACCGCGATGAGCATCCACGTGGTGCAAGGCGAACGTGAGCTAGTCAGCGACTGCAGGTCATTAGCGCGCTTTGATCTTCGCGGCATACCACCTATGGTGGCTGGTGCAGCTAGAATTCGGGTCACTTTTACTGTAGATGCCGATGGTTTGTTGTCAGTTTCCGCACGTGAAATCTCAAGCAATGTAGAAGCACACATCGCCGTTAAACCTTCATATGGCTTGAGTGAGGATGAAATTACTAACATGCTTAAAGCCTCGTTTAATAGTGCTGAAGCAGATAAGTCAGCACGAATGCTGACCGAAGCCCGCGTATCAGCAGGCGCGATTATTAGTGCAGTGAACGCTGCTTTAGAGGCTGACAGCGCTTTAATTAACAAAGATCAAGTGTCTGCCATTCAAGATGAAATTAAACGATTAGCCGCAATTTGTACCACCGATGATACCGACGCAATTCATGCTGGGGTAGAAACACTTAATCATGCCACCGAAGAATTTGCTGCAGTGCGTATGAATGCCAGTGTAAGTCGCGCTTTAGCGGGTAAAGCATTAGACGAGATTAAGTTGTAGGATTATTAGGAAATAAGATGCCACAAATTATTGTATTGCCCCACTTAGAGCTTTGCCCTGAGGGCGCGGCGATTGAAGCCAACGTAGGCGATTCTATCTGCGAAGTGTTACTGAAAAATCATATTGATATTGACCACGCTTGCGATATGGCATGCGCGTGCACTACCTGCCACGTCATCATAAGAGAAGGCTTTAAAACTATAGAGCCGTCCGATGATCAAGAAGATGACTTGCTAGATAAAGCTTGGGGTTTAGAACCTAACTCACGCTTATCCTGCCAAGCTATTGTTGGCAATGAAGACTTAGTGGTAGAAATCCCTAAGTACAGTATCAATATGGCAAAAGAGGGGCACCGCTAGCGCCCCTAATGCATTAGCTAGCGCTGGTGATACTTGTTATGCAAGTTATCCCAATGCACATCTACCGTGCCCCCAGTAGCCATATACTGACGCTGCCAACTACTTAGCAAGTCAATGCATGCATAGTCTATATAATTTAGATCCTTAAACACTATTTTCACGTTTTGTTTTAGTGCCAGTCCATCTAATACTGCAGCCAATTTTGGTAAACCAATAATGGTGGCTGAGCCTAACAATTGCAGTTCCAAAGTATTATCTTCTGATTTCTTCAGTACATTCACTTTTAAATACGAGAATACATACAGCAACTTAATCAGTGACAACAACAAGCCAACCATAATACCTGTCAATAAATTGGTACTAACAATAGTCGCGATAGTGACAAGATAAATGCCGACTTTTGCGCGTCCAAAACGTCGCAACTCCGGCAAAATTTTAGGGTAAGCCAATTTATATCCTGTAAACACCAAAACCGCAGCCAAGGACGAAACTGGAATATATTTCAAAGTAAACGTAAATACGCTAATAAAAAGTAGTAACCAAAAGCCATGCAAAATAGTTGAAGTGCGTGACTTAGCCCCTGCTGCCACATTGGCACTAGAACGCACAATCACCCCAGTCATTGGCAATACGCTTAAAAAACCGCAAATAGTATTTCCGATGCCTTGGGAGAACAGCTCTTTATCGTATTGAGTGCGCACGCCATTATGCATTTGATCGACAGCTGATGCGGACAGCAAAGACTCAGCACTGGCCACAAATGCCAAAGAAAATACCTGTATTAACACCGGCACATTAAAAGTGGCATAAAAATCTACAAGACTAGGCAACTGTATGGCGCTAAAAATATTACCCATATCTTTAGGGTCGCTAAATAAATCTGCAATGTACTTAATGTCTAGGTGCATTACATTGGCCACCAAGATGGCCAGCAAAACGCCAACTAAGGCGCTAGGTACCAACTTTAGTTTTTTTGGTGCAAAACTCGTCCACATTACAATGGCTACAATTGTGAGCATTCCTATCAATCCAGCTGCCAAATGACCATTTAGCCCTGAGATAGACTCGGAAATCGCAGTTGGAAAATTCATAATATTTTGTATGCCATTCGCCAACGGCTTTCGATCAAACATTACATGAAACTGCGAACCCATAATCAAAATACCAATACCAGCCAACATACCGTGTATTACTGCCGGTGAAATTGCCCTAAACCACACGCCCAACTTAAAATGACCAGCCAACATTTGCAGCATGCCTGCTAACATTAAAATCTCACCAAATAATGCAAATCCATTTTTAGCAATTATCTCTACCACCAATACGACCAAGCCCGCCGCTGGACCGCTAACCGTTAATGGCGACCCTGCAATAGACCCGACAAAGATACCACCAATAATGCCCGTAATCACACCAGCAGTTGGAGGCAAGCCAGAGGCGATGGCAATGCCCAAGCACAATGGTATCGCCACTAAAAAGACCACGATAGAGGCTAAAAAATCAGATCCAAAATTGGCTTTAAGTTGACTGAAATCAAATAATTGTTTAGACATAACAAGCTTCTATAAAAATAACTTGCGTGATTATACCTTGAGCATTGTTTTTTACTATGCACTGCGACCTCTGCACTTATAGATACCCTTTGGATTAGGCAGGTTAACGACGCTCTGCTTATTTAAAGAACCCTTTCACACACGGCATAAATAACTGTATGCGCTTCTACGAATTTCAAACAATAAAACCCATCAAGTCACTAACAACACCATCACAAGCCAGAATTAATGCGTTAAAACAGCAGCAAACAAAGGCTAAGACGGCATTAAGTGCTGAACGTGAACGGCAACAACAAGCTAAGGCAACAGAACGAGTACAAAAAGCACAACAGGCTTTGACTAAGGCTAGATTGCCTTAATGTGTTTTAAACGAAAGTGATAGGCAATAAAAAACCCGCCGAAGCGGGTTTTAGTTTTACTAAGACTAAGAAGTGATTCTTAGAATTTGTAAGTTACGTCAAACTGCATTAAGTTTAATTTAGTTAAGTCACCACTAAGATCACCGATACCCATTGCGTAGTAAGATGTATTTTTCTTATCGCCGTGTGCTGCAGTAAAGTTAAGCGCAACATTGTCTTCTACGTTGTATTGTGCTTTGAAAGTTGTACCCTTCATATTTACACGACCGTCAAAGATGTCTGAGTCAACTAAAGCTGAATCTACTGACCAGATACCTACACTTTGATACCAAAGCTTAGTATTCCAGTCACCTTTTGCCATTTTGTTACCTTCAAAGGCTTTAAGATCTTTAGCAGAACCAACTGACAAGCCCAATGACCAAGCAATGTTATCAGAACCAGAAGAACCATTAACTGCCGTCGCTATGCCAGAGTTTCTAGCGCGATCATCAGCAGATGTATTGATTGCAAAATGCTCAAATAGACGTACACCAACATTACCTGCAGCCATATAATTAACTTCAGCTGGAATTTCAATGATATTTAAATCATTAACACCCCATAAGTTACCCTTAGAGCTGTTTGCTGCACCTGCAGTTGTTGCAGTTGAAGCTGTAGTTACATATGGGCCTGGGGAAGTTCCAGTTGTAGTGTAGGTAGTTGTTGCAGTTCCACCATTTGGTACAGAAGCACCAAAGTTAGTAGAGTAAGGATTTTTACTATAAGCTGAATAAGTTAAAGCAGCTTTAGCTGAAGTGTTGTCATTAAATGCTTTTCTTAAACCAGCTTGGAAAGCAAACAATTGTGCTGAGCCTGCTGCAGTAGCCATTGCAGCACCTGAAGTTGGAGCTACACCAAATGCAGTTGATTGAGCGCCTGATGATGGAACACCACCAACAAGTTTTCTAACACCCATATATTCACTTTGAACTGCTGTTAAGAACACATCAGCGTCGCCAACTTTGAAAGTTGCTTTTTCAACTAAACCTTCAACGTTTAAGTCAGCATCCCAAACCATAGAAGATGTATAAAGCGGGTTGTTCATACGACCTGCTTCAACAGCTAACCAATCAGTTGCTTTAAAACCTACTGTTGCACGTTTAAGGAACAATGCTTGTTTAGAGTCCACTTCGTTAGATGCTAATGAACCAAAGTCAGCATTATCTGAACGGCCTTTAGCGCCCATAACCATTGCTAAATCTGAATACCAGTTACCGGCTTCAGTTTTAACACCTAAAGTCATTTTGTAACGAGCACGGCCTAATTTTGTTTCTGAGATAGCTGCATTGGCAACGCCAGTTCCAGCATCATTTGTACGATCTTCGAAACGAACACGAATATCACCGTATACAGTTGCGTTGTCGATAGCATCAGAAACTTTTAGTTTTGAAGCTTTTTTCAATGCTTTAGCTTGACCTGCAGCTTCTTCAGTGCGGCCTTTAGTTAATAAAGCGCCTTCTTCTTCTGTTAATACGCCTTTAGCTACTAGCGCGTTAACGATATCTGTTGTTGAATCGGCCATTGCGTTCACGCCGAAACCCATTAAAAATGAGCCTGCTAATGTTGCTGCTACTAAATTACGTAGTTTAAAGTTCATGCAAAATCCCCTCGTTTAATTAAAAATAATACTGCTTTCTCAACAGTCGTCATTCTGTGGCTTCAATGTGACAGTTTGATGACAGATAATGAATAAGTAGATTATTAGCAACAAGGCGTTGTATTTTTACAACATAGGCTGAATGCATAGTGGATCAATCAATAAAAAAAGGCCCCAAACCTTAAGTCAGGGGCCCTTTTCATTAGCAAGATATTTTTTACTTAACTTTCTGCGCGCATGTGTGGGAATAAAATTACATCACGAATACTCGAGCTATCAGTAATCATCATCACCAATCGATCAATACCAATACCACAACCGCCTGCTGGTGGCATGCCGTATTCTAAGGCGCGAATAAAGTCTGCATCGTAGAACATAGCTTCATGATCACCTGCTTCCTTGGCTTTCATTTGCGCGTGGAATCTTGCGGCTTGGTCTTCGGCATCATTAAGCTCACTAAAACCGTTGGCAATTTCTCGACCGTTAATAAACAATTCAAAACGTTCAGTGATTTCTGGATTGCTATCCGATGCACGTGCTAAAGGTGACACTTCAACTGGATAGTCAATAATGTAAGTAGGATCCCATAATTGGCTTTCAGCGGTTTCTTCAAAAAGCGCAAGTTGCAGTGCGCCTAAACCTGCATGATCAAAGGGCTTAGTGCCGTGTTTTAAAATCTCAGCACGTAAAAAATCCATATCATTTAATTGGTTTAGCGTGTATTGCGGTGCATATTTCTGAATAGCGCCTACGATGGTAAGGCGTTGGAAAGGTTTACTTAAATCCAATTCACGCCCTTGATATTCAAGGACGGCAGTCCCTCGGGCAGCAATTGCAGCAGCACGTATACAGTTTTCAGTAAAGTCCATAAGCCATTGGTAGTCTGTATAAGCCGCATAAAACTCCATCATGGTAAATTCTGGGTTGTGGCGCACGCTTAACCCTTCATTTCTGAAGTTTCTGTTAATTTCAAATACACGCTCAAAGCCACCTACAACTAGGCGTTTTAAGTACAACTCAGGTGCAATACGCATATACATTTGCATGTCGAGCGCATTATGGTGGGTGATAAATGGTTTGGCTGATGCTCCACCTGGAATCGGGTGCAACATTGGCGTTTCAACTTCTAAGAATTCATTTTGAAGCATAAAGTTACGTATCGCTGAAACAATTTTGCTACGCGCGATAAAGGTTGCACGCGTATCTTCGCTGGTGATCAAATCTACATAACGTTGGCGATATTTAACTTCTTGATCTTGAAGGCCATGAAATTTTTCTGGTAATGGGCGTAACGACTTAGTCAGCAAGCGTAGACCAGTCACCTTAATAGAAAGCTCGCCTGTTTTTGTTTTAAACAAATGTCCGGTCGCACCTAAGAAATCACCTAGATCCCAATGTTTAAATTGCTCATACACCTCTTCGCCAATTACATCACGTCCAATGTAAAGCTGAATCCGACTGCCCGCGTGATCGCCACTACCGTCTTGTATCGTAGCAAAGCTAGCCTTACCCATAACGCGCTTTAGCATCATGCGACCAGCAACCACGACGTCTACCGGGGCCGCTTCAAATGCTTCATTTTCTTTATCGGCATGAGCGGCAATTAAATCGGCCGCTTTATGTAGTGGCTTAAAGTCATTTGGAAAAGCTACGCCACCATTATTACTGGTTGCATCACGTATGGCTTTTAATTTTTCACGGCGCTCGGCAATCACATGATTCTCATCAACACTGGCGGCTTCATTAGATGGCTGTTGGTTTTGTTCGTTACTCACACTCATACTCCCTGCTTCAAACTTTCGCTAATAAATGGGTCAAGGTCGCCATCCAACACGCCTTGAGTATTACCAATTTCTACATTAGTACGCAAATCTTTAATTCGTGACTGATCTAAGACATATGACCTAATTTGATGTCCCCAACCGATATCAGTTTTGGCATCTTCCATGGCCTGCTTGTCAGCATTACGCTTATTAAGCTCCAAGGCATACAGTGCCCCTTTAAGCATATTCATCGCCTCAGCGCGGTTACGGTGTTGAGACCGGTCGTTTTGACATTGGACCACGGTATTTGTTGGTATATGCGTTATTCGTACCGCTGAATCTGTTTTATTAATATGCTGACCACCAGCACCGCTGGCACGATAGGTATCTACACGAAGGTCAGACGGATTAATATCTACCTCTATTGACTCATCAACTTCAGGGAAAATCTGAACGCTAGCAAATGAGGTATGGCGTTTAGAATTGGAATCAAATGGAGATTTGCGCACTAGTCTATGCACGCCGTTTTCGGTGCGTAAAGTACCGTAAGCATAATCGCCAGAGACCTTAATTGATGCCCCTTTAATACCAGCTACATCGCCTTCAGATTCTTCCAAAACTTCAACTTTAAAGCCTTTGCGCTCACAGTAACGTAAATACATACGCAACAACATATTGCACCAGTCTTGCGCCTCAGTGCCACCACTACCAGATTGAAATTCAATAAAACAATTATTCGGATCCAGAGGCTGAGAGAACATACGCCTAAATTCCATTTCAGCAATTTGTTTTTCAAGAGCCTCAGAATCAACAGCTACACTGAGCAAGGTATCATCATCGTTTTCTTCGCGAGCCATTTCAAATAGTTCGCCGCAATCATTTAAACTACCTTCAATATGCGTTAAAGCTCCTACGATTAACCCTAACTCGCGCTTTTCCTTACCTAAACTTTGACTTTTGGCGTTATCAGTCCAAACCTTGGGGTCTTCAAGCAGACCATTCACTTCTTCAAGGCGCTGACTTTTAGCTTCAAAGTCAAAGGTACCCCCGGAGTGATTGGTTGCGTTCGCCCAAATCGACTAAGCGATTGGCGATAATATTGAGTTGCTCGGCTTCCATGGCTACATGACTTATTACTAAAAATGAGCATTATACAGCAAAGACTTAGGTGCTTTAGGTGTGCTGATGCCTAGTTAGCACTTCTCACTACTTCACCATCTTCTTTAACAAAGTCTCCAATTGCGGGGTTTTCCAACAACGTTAATACCAACTCAGATGGTCGGCATAATCGTACCCCTTTTGGGGTCACTACGATTGGTCGATTAATTAAAATAGGATGCGCAAGCATGGCGTCAATAAGGTCAGTTTCTGACAGGGATAGATTATCTAAACCAAGTTCAGCATAAGGTGTGCCCTTTTCACGCAGTAATGCGCGAGCACCAAATCCAAGGCTTTTTATCAAAGCAATTAGTCGTTCACGGCCTAGTGGTGTAATTAAATATTCAATGACTTCGGGCTCAACCCCGCTAGCGCGGATCATAGCCAAAGTATTACGTGAAGTACCGCAGGCTGGATTATGATAAATAATAACTTTTTGAGAATTCGTTTGTTGGTAGTTGTTAGTCATGAGTGATTGCCTAAAATTGAATACTTCAGATCATTATACTAAGCAGAAAACATTTCAACTACCAAGAAACTCAAACTTTAAAAAGCAAAAAGCCCCACTATTCACATAGAGGGGCTGTTGCTGCCTCGTTTCGGAGGACGGTGTAAATAGCTTGGCAGTGACCTACTTTCGCATGCAAAAAGCATACTATCATTGGCGCTGGTTCGTTTCACGGCCCTGTTCGAGATGGGAAGGGGTGGGTCCAAACCGCTATGGCCGCCAAGCATAACTGGTAACTCTTGTGC
>CAILXF010000022.1 GCA_903838125.1 uncultured Pseudomonadota bacterium
CATTAACCATTCCACCATCGATGATTTTTACATCGCCAATTTGCCAAAGTTGGTGGCCGATAAAGCGTGAACCTGCCGCAAATACACGCTCATTAAAACTATCAAACCCATATTTGTTTTCTAGCACGCGATTAATCAACGCGAATTTAGTTTGAATTTTGGCAGGAATATCTGGGCGCTGCGTATAAAAGAACCAAGCTAAAGCAACACCAGAGGCTGCCAGCATAAAGGGTAGTGAACTGAACCCATGTAAAGCCATACCGCAAGCAGTATGCAATGCTGTATGCCACTCGTGGGTGAGCTCATGCATCGCAGGATGTGCGGCTGAGTCTATGAAGATCACACCTTTAAAGAATTCACCATAGAGCATCGGCTCCACGGCAACATACCCAATAGCCAATGAAGGAATGGCTAATAGAATTAAAGGTAACTTAATCACCCAACCCGGTTCATGTGGATCATCTGTCGCACTTAATCCATGATGGTGCGCATCATGATCATCGTGATCGCGATGATCATGTTTAGGCGTACGCCATTTTTCAGCACCATGAAATACTAGGAAGTAGAGTCGGAAACTATAAAAAGCAGTCACGAACACACTGGCCAATACAGCGAAATAGGCAAAGCCACTGCCAGTGATCGTCGATGCCTTGGCAGCCTCAATAATACTGTCCTTAGAATAAAAACCGGCAAAGAAAGGCGTACCAATAAGTGCTAATGAACCAACCAATGAGGTAATCCAAGTTACTGGCATATACTTTTTAAGGTTTCCCATATTGCGGATATCTTGATCGTGATGCATGCCCATAATTACTGAACCTGCTCCCAAAAATAATAATGCCTTAAAGAACGCATGAGTCATCAGATGGAAAATAGCGACTGAATAAGCCGATGCACCCAAGGCGACAGTCATATAACCTAGTTGCGATAAGGTTGAATAAGCAACAATGCGTTTAATGTCGTTTTGAATGACACCAAGAAATCCCATAAACAAGGCGGTAATACTGCCGATAATCATCACAAATGACAATGCTGTGGATGACAATTCAAACATTGGTGACATACGCGCCACCATAAAGATACCGGCAGTCACCATGGTCGCCGCATGAATTAAGGCTGAAATTGGGGTTGGGCCTTCCATAGAATCCGGCAACCACACATGCAAGGGCACTTGTGCTGATTTACCCATCGCGCCGATAAACAACAAAATACAGGTCACCGTCATGAGAGACCACTGCACATTTCCAATTAAGCTAATTTGAACGTCTGCCATTTGTGGCGCTACTGAAAACACAGCGGCGTAATCTAAGCTACCAAAATGAAATAACACCAAGCCGATGCCTAGTAAGAAGCCAAAGTCACCAACGCGATTCACGAGAAAGGCTTTTAGATTGGCATACACTGCAGTCGGCCTTGTATACCAGAAACCAATCAGCAGGTAAGAAACCAAACCTACTGCTTCCCAACCGAAGAATAACTGCATAAAGTTATTACTCATCACCAGCATCAACATGGCAAAGGTAAACAGTGAGATATAGCTAAAGAAGCGTGTATAGCCTTGGTCTTCTTCCATATAGCCAATAGTGTAGATATGCACCATTAGCGATACGAAAGTGACGACTACCATCATCATGGCGCTGAGATTATCAATTAAGAAACCAATCTCTAGGGTAATATTGCCCGACTTCAACCAGGTATAAATGCTGTCATTAAACACATGGCCAGAAATCGTATCATTAAGCACATAGAGCGATAAAACGAATGATGCAGCAACGCCGAGTATGGTTAACACATGCGCACTGGCGCGTGGCAAATACTTAGAAAACAGACCGACCACTACGGCGGCGGCTAAGGGCAGCATTGGTATTGCCAAATAAATCTGTTGCATGCTCATTCTTGGCTTACCCTTTTAAACTATCTAAATCATCAACATTAATGGTGTGTAAGTTTCTAAATAACACCACTAAAATCGCCAAACCAATAGCCGCTTCAGCAGCCGCTACGGTGAGAATAAAAAATACAAAAACTTGGCCAGCAATATCATTTAAGTAATGTGAAAAAGCAATGAAATTAAGATTGACCGCTAACAACATCAACTCAATCGCCATCAATAAAATAATCACATTTTTACGATTTAAGAAGATACCAACAACGCTAATAGCAAATAACAGCGCCCCAAGGATAAGATAGTGCGAAAGTCCGACCATTATTTAGTGTCCTTCGATGTGGCAGTTGGTTCAGGCACTTCAACTACAGCATCCATTTTAATGATGCGTAGACGATCCTGCTTCTTGACCAATACTTGTTTAGCGGGGTCCATTGATTTACTTTCTTTACGATCACGCAGTGTCAGTGCAATCGCCGCCACGATAGCTACCAAGAGTACGACTGAGGCCAATTCAAATGGTAATAAGTAATCGCTATAAAGCACATGTCCTAATTCTGCTGTATTGCTGTAATTTGCTGGATGCGCTGTTGGAGCCTGTACTTTATCTACGCCGAAATTACGCACGCCTAAAATCATTACCATCTCTAATGCCATTAACCCACCTACCGGCAAAGCAATTGGCAGCGCATTCCAAAAACCCTCTCGTAGCTTATCAAGGTTAATATCAAGCATCATGACGACAAATAAGAACAGCACCATCACCGCGCCCACATACACTAGCACGAGTGCTATCGCCAAGAATTCGGCTTCTAAAAGCAACCAAATACCAGCGGCAGTAAAGAACGCCAATACTAGATTAAGCGCCGCATGCACTGGATTGCGCGCGGTAATCACCCGCAACGCGGCAAACAGCAATACGCCTGCTAAACCATAAAAAACTAGATCTAAAAAATGTAAGCCAAAATATGTCATCGATGTGTGTGCCTATCTAAATGCTTTATCAATTGCGCGATCCGCTGCAATTTGTTTTTCATGTTTATCACCTACTGCTAGCAACATGTCTTTTGTGTAGAGTAAATCGCCGCGCTGTTCCCCGTGATAATCAAAAATTCTGGTTTCAACAATAGAATCGACTGGGCATGATTCTTCACACATGCCGCAGAATATGCATTTAGTCAGATCAATATCATAGCGGGTAGTGCGACGTGTATTGTCTTCGCGCTGCTCAGACTCAATCGTGATGGCCATCGCTGGGCATACGGCCTCGCATAGCTTGCAAGCAATACAACGCTCCTCACCATTAGGGTAGCGGCGCAGTGCATGTAAACCTCTGAATCTTGGCGATTGCGGGGTACTTTCTTCTGGGTACTGAATAGTAATTTTTGGCGCAAAAAAGTAACGCCCAGTCAGCGCCATGCCTTTTAGTAGCTCTATTAGCATTAAGCTAGTTAGCGTAGATTTAATTTTTGCGATCATAAATTGAACGAGTCTTTATCAATCAGTAAATAAGTTTAATGGAACAAATAAGCCCATGGCGTTTGCATCATGGCGCCAACAAACACGATCCACACGATGGTAATGGGTATAAAAACCTTCCAGCCCAACCGCATAATTTGGTCATAACGATAGCGTGGAAAAGTTGCCCTGAACCATAGAAACATAAAGAGCAAAAAGCATACTTTGGCTAATAACCATAAGAAGCTATCTGGAATAAACGGTACTGGTGATAACCAGCCACCCAAGAACATTAAGGCAGCCAAGGTAGCCACTAGCCACATGTTGGCGTATTCAGCTAAGAAGAACACCGCAAATGACATACCTGAGTATTCCACGTGGAAACCAGCCACAATTTCAGACTCACCTTCTGCCACATCAAACGGTGCGCGATTGGTTTCAGCCACAGCACTGATAAAGTAGACGATAAATAATGGAAACAAAGGAATGAAGTACCAGTGCCAAAATCCACCCGATTGTCCCAATACAATTTTGCCTAAATTAAGGGAATTGGCGCACATAAGCACGCCGACTAAAGCAAAACCCATGGCAATTTCGTAAGATACAATCTGAGCAGCTGAACGTAAAGCGCCTAAAAACGCATACTTAGAGTTTGATGCCCAACCGGCGATAATTACGCCATACACACCTACTGAAGTCATGGCTAAAATATAGAGTAGCCCCGCATCAATATCTGCCAAGACCATATCAAGATCAAACGGCACTACTGCCCAAGCCGCAAAGGCAGGTGCAATCACTAACACTGGGCCTAACAAGAACAATGCCTTATTTGAGGCAGTAGGCACCACAATCTCTTTAAACAACAACTTAAGCCCATCTGCAATTGGTTGCAACAAGCCGAAATAGCCGACGCGGTTAGGGCCAATGCGCACTTGCATATAGCCAATCACTTTACGTTCGGCTAACGTCAAATAAGCGACAGCACCCATTAACGGCAATACAATGGCAACGATTTTTAGTAGCGTCCACACTGTCAGTTGCACCGGTGCCCAATAAGTACCAAACAAGTCAGCTAACCATTCCATTACGCTGAGACCCCTTTAGTTGATGGTAATTTTTCAATGCTGATATCACCCATCAAATCACCTAAACTCACACTCGCTTCATGAGCCGCTGCAACGCGCACACAACCCATGGCGACATGGTTATCAAGTCTGACCGATAAGACAGCACTACCTTGATCTTGGCGAACCAATACTTGCTCACCTTCCACTAGGGCTAACTGATCCATTTGTTTTGCACACATACGTGCTAACGGCTTAGTGTTGTATTTTGTTTTTTGTAATGAGGGTGAACGACGCACCAATGGGTCAGCATTGTATTGTGGAACCTCACCAATACGCTGCAAGCCATCATGCTTGATATTCACTTGAATCTCTACCAGCTGCTTAAGGTTGTTATTTAAACTACGCCACACCACGGCCGATGGTTTTTCACCGCCAAAGATGGCCGTTTTCACTTGCTCACTAGTTTCATACTCAAAGCCCGCAATACCTAGAGTGTTGGCTAATACACGTAGCACTTTCCAGCCAGGACGGCACTCACCTAACGGCTTGGCGGCAGCGGTAAAGCTTTGTACCCTGCCCTCCATACTCATAAAGGTGCCTGAAGTTTCAGTAAATGGTGCTATCGGTAACAAAACATCCGCATGTTCTAGGGCTGCTGATTTATAAGCTGTAAGCGCAACGACACACTCCGCTTTCTGCATTGCAGACTTAGCTAATGCTGCATGCTGGCAATCTAACTCAGGCTCTATATTGACGATTAAATAAGCTTTACGCGGCACTTCCAACATTGCGCGCGCGTGCATACCCGTGCTACTCGGCATCACGCCGATAAAGTGCATACCAGTACTATTAGCTGCCGCTGGTAAGATGCCGCCTTTTGCACCAGAAATTCCGCCGATCGCCTCTGCCATACTGTACATTTCAGTAAACCGTGGATCACTCAATGCCATATTCCCTAGGAAAATTCCGACTTTAGGCGCAATCAAATCCACCTCTGCACCATGACCAGCTAAACTCTCAGCCATTGCTTGCGTATTAGGACGTACTTTGATTTCTTCTAACAACTGATTGAGCGATGGTGGCAAACATAGCGATAACCGTTGTAAGCCAGACATTGCTTTTAGTACCTGACCCAATACATTCACCATGTCATTGGGGCGCACAATCACTTTATGTGCAATGTCCATTAACGGATCATTATCCAACGGACTGATAATTGATAACTGTGCACCATTAGCCACCGCTTTGCGGAAACGTTGTGCCAGTAAGGGATGTTCATTACGTAAATTAGAGCCAATCACCAGAATGCGATCCAACTCCTCAATTTCCTGAATGTTGCAACCCATCCATGGCGTACCGACACGTTTGCCGTCTAACCTAAAATCCGTTTGGCGTAAGCGATAATCTACATTGCCACAATTCAAACCATTGGCTAACTGCTTGGCGAGATAACCTTCCTCCATCGTACTATTGGGTGAAACCAATACACCTAAAGCTTCACTTCCATACTCATTCGTAATATCTTTGATTTGACCTGCAGCAAATTCTAGCGCTGTTTTCCAATCTGTTTCTACCCAATTGCCATTATGCTTAATCATCGGCACTTGTAAGCGATCAGGGCTATTTAAACCTTCGTAAGAATAGCGATCACGGTCAGACAGCCAACATTCATTGATACTTTCTTTATCACGCGGCAATACGCGCATGACTTTATTGTCTTTCACATGGACTTCTATATGCGACCCTAGACCATCATGTGGAGCAATGCTCGGCCTACGGGTGAGCTCCCAACTGCGCGCAGAGTAACGGTAAGGCTTACTAGTAAGGGCACCTACGGGACATAAATCGATAATATTGCCTGAGAGTTCAGAGTTGACACTCTTATCAACATAAGCTGTAATTTCGGCATGCTCTCCTCGGCCCACCATACCCAATTCCATCATGCCGCCGACTTCTTGTAGGAATCGTACACAGCGCGTACATTGAATACAACGCGTCATATCCGTGCTGATTAATGGGCCAATATTTTTATTAAAAACTACGCGCTTTTCTTCGGTGTAACGTGAACCAGCAGTGCCATAGGCCACAGCCACATCTTGTAAATCACACTCACCGCCTTGGTCACAGATTGGACAATCGAGCGGATGGTTGATTAGCAAGAATTCCATCACACTTTTTTGCGCCTCAATGGCCGCTTTGGATCGGGTAAATATCTTCATGCCATCAGCCACTGGTGTAGCACAAGCCGGTAATGGTTTATTGAATTTTTCTACCTGCACTAGACACATACGGCAGTTAGCAGCGACCGATAACTTTGGGTGGTAGCAAAAACGCGGTATAGCAATTCCTAGCTTATCTGCCGCATCAATAATACTGCTGCCGTTTTCAACTTCAAGCGCTTTTCCGTCAATTTCAATATTTAACATTACTGTGGTTCCACCATGCTCTTGCCATGCTGAATGTAATACTCAAACTCTGGCCTGAAATGTTTTATAAAACTTAATACCGGGGTTGCTGCCGCTTCGCCGAGCGCGCAAATAGTGCGTCCGGAGATGTTGTTACTGACATCTGTCAGTAAGTCCAAATCTTCCATCTTGCCTTGGCCATTTACAATACGCGTAATGATGCGGTAAACCCAGCCAGTACCCTCGCGGCATGGCGTACATTGACCGCAACTTTCTTCATAAAAGAAGTAGGACAAACGATGTAAAGCTTTCACCATACAAGTCGTTTCATCCATCACAATCAGAGATCCAGCACCTAAGCTGGATCTGGCTTTGCTTAAGCCATCGTAGTCCATGGTTGCCGACATGATAGTAGCGGCTGGTAGCACTGCAGTTGAAGGCCCCCCAGGGATAACGGCTTTAAGCTTGCGCCCTTTCCATACTCCGCCGACCATCTCTAAAAGCTCAGAGAATGGCATACCCATTTTCACTTCGTAATTGCCTGGCTTTTCGACATGTCCAGATACTGAAAATAATTTAGTACCGCCTGAATTGGGGACACCTAATTCAGCAAAAGCTGCGCCGCCATGCTGCATAATCCAAGGAATGCTGGCATAACTTTCGGTATTGTTGACATTGGTCGGTTTGCCAAACACACCGTAACTTGCTGGGAATGGCGGCTTGAAGCGTGGCTGGCCTTTTTTACCTTCAATCGATTCAATCAGCGCCGTTTCTTCACCGCAAATATAGGCGCCGTAGCCATGTACTGCGTATAAATTGAAGCAAAAATTGGTACCGAATAAATTTTCACCTAAATAGCCCGCATCTTTCGCTTCATGCAAAGCCGCTTCAAAGGTTTCGTAATCCTGCCAAATTTCACCGTGAATATAGTTATAACCAACATGAGCACCTAAGGTATAAGCTGCAATGGCCATCCCTTCAATTAATTGGTGGGGGTTATAACGAATGATATCGCGGTCTTTAAAAGTTCCAGGTTCGCCTTCATCCGTGTTACATACCAAGTACTTAGTGCCGTCAAAATAACGCGGCATAAAGCTCCATTTAAGACCGGTAGGAAAACCCGCACCGCCACGACCACGTAAGACTGAATCTTTTACCTCGGTAATAATATCAGTGGCTTTGGTTTTTTCAGTCACGATACGTTTTAACGAGCTATAACCGCCGAGCTTAATATAAGTAGCCAAGGACGCTGGATTTTCTTCAGTCAATGTGCGAAGACAAACTAACGTTTGACCTTTTAAATCTGTCATCACAGGCTTCATCGTGTCTAATTTTTTCATTTTGGTCGTCATTATTTTAACGCTTCCAAAATTTCATCTACTTTTTCTGGGGTTAGAAACTCGTGCATCGCATGGTTATTCACCGTCATTAAAGGTGCACCACCACAAGCGCCCATACACTCACCCTCTTTTAGGCAGAACTTACCATCCGCGGTCACTTCATTAAAACCCACACCCAATTTAGTTTGCAAATGGTTTACGATTTCATCGCTATCGCGCAGCATGCAGGAGATATTAGTACACACGGTAATTTTATATTTACCTACTGGCGATAAATCATACATATTGTAAAAACTAGCGACCTCTAAAGCGGCAATCTCAGGCATACCTAAGTATTGCGCAACCTCTGAAATACTGTCTTTGGATAACCAACCCCGCTCAGTCTGAACGATGCGAAGCGCGCTCATTACAGCGGCTTGGCGTTGGTCTGCTGGATACTTCGTCAGCTCGTAATCTATCTTTTCAATGGCTTGTGGACTTAACATTTTTATCTATCAATTTCACCAAATACGATATCTTGGGTACCAATAATTGCGACTAAGTCGGCAATCATATGGCCGCGGGTCATTTCGTCTAATGCCGCTAAATGAGGGAAACCAGGTGCACGAATTTTAAGTCTATATGGCTTATTGGCGCCGTCTGAAACCATGTAAATACCGAACTCACCCTTAGGATGTTCAACCGCAGCATAAGCTTCTCCTGCCGGCACATGAAAGCCTTCAGTAAATAGCTTAAAATGGTGAATCATGTCTTCCATATTGGTTTTCATGCTTTCACGGTTTGGCGGCGCTACTTTTGTATCACTAGTAATCACTGGGCCCGGATTCTTACGTAACCAGTTGATACACTGCTTAATAATGTGATTAGATTGTCTAAACTCTTCCATCCGCACCAAATAGCGGTCGTAACAATCACCATTAACGCCCACGGGAATATCAAAATCCAAATCGGCATAAACTTCATATGGTTGCTTCTTACGTACATCCCAAGCAATCCCAGACCCACGTAACATTGGTCCAGTCATACCAAGTGCTAATGCGCGCTCTGGCGTCACGATGCCCACACCTACTGTACGCTGCTTCCAAATACGGTTATCGGTAAGCAGAGTTTCGTATTCATCCACATACCCTGGAAAACGATTACTAAAATCTTCGATAAAGTCCAATAAAGAACCTTGGCGATTTTCATTTTGTTTTTTGACTGTTTTGGCATTACGTAAAGGCGAAACTGCATACTGCGGCATTTGCTCAGGCAAATCACGGTATACGCCACCTGGACGGTAATATGCGGCATGCATACGCGCACCTGACACAGCCTCGTAGCAGTCAAATAAATCTTCGCGCTCACGGAAAGCGTACAAGAATACGGTCATCGCACCTACATCCAACGCATGCGCTCCAAGCCATAACAGATGGTTGAGCACTCGGGTAATTTCATCAAACATGACGCGTATGTATTGCGCACGTAGTGGCACATCAATACCCATCATCTTTTCAATCGCCATTACATAGGCATGTTCATTGGACATCATGGACACATAATCTAGCCTATCCATATAAGGCACAGATTGCAGATAAGTACGATTTTCCGCTAATTTCTCAGTACCTCGATGCAATAGACCAATATGCGGATCAGCGCGCTGGATAACTTCACCATCCAACTCCAGCACCAAACGCAACACACCATGTGCTGCAGGATGCTGCGGACCAAAGTTCATCGTGTAATTTCTAATCTCAGCCATGGTGAACGCCCTCTTTGCGGATTACGCGCGGTACGTTATTACGCTCATCAATCGTGACGGGCTGATAGATCACACGTTGTTGTTCAGGGTCGTAACGCATTTCTACAGTACCGATCATTGGGAAATCCTTACGGAACGGATGACCAACAAAACCATAATCGGTCAATAAACGACGTAAATCTGGATGGTTTTCAAACATAATGCCAAATAGATCAAAGGCCTCACGCTCATACCAGTTTGCCACTGGCCAAATATCCACCAACGTCGGCAGTACAGGAAAGTCCGTGTCGGTCGCGTATACACGCAAACGCAAACGCTGATTCAAGCTTACTGACAAGAAATGAGACACCACAGCATAACGCAATCCAGCGTAACTGCCGTCAGCATAATCCTGATAATCAACGCCGCATAAATCAATTAACTGCTCAAACTTCAAACCTTCGGCATCTCGCAAAATCATGCATACTGCAAGATAGTCGGCCGAGGCACATTCAATACTAATCTCACCTAAAGCGTTGGTAAGCTTACTTATTTTTCCGCCAAGCGCCTTTTGCAAATTCGCTGACAACTGATTTAATCTAGATGACATATTATGTTTAGCTGGCTATTCGTTTGATTGGCACTAGCGTGCAATTGTATTGGTACGTTTGATTTTATTTTGCAACTGGATAAGGCCATAAAGCAAAGCTTCAGCTGTGGGTGGACAGCCTGGCACATAGACATCAACTGGCACGATGCGATCACAACCACGCACAACAGCATAAGAGTAATGGTAGTAGCCACCACCATTGGCACAAGAACCCATGGAAATCACCCAACGCGGCTCAGCCATTTGGTCATACACCTTACGCAGAGCTGGTGCCATTTTATTCACCAAGGTCCCCGCGACAATCATCACATCAGACTGGCGTGGACTGCCACGAAAAACAATACCAAATCTATCCAAGTCGTAACGAGAGGCACCTGCATGCATCATCTCTACCGCACAACACGCCAAACCAAAAGTCATTGGCCACATAGAGCCGGTGCGAGTGTAGTTAATCACGGTATCTAGCGTGGTAGTAACAAAGCCTTTTTCTAAAATACCTTCTAAACTCATACCACATGATCCATTTCAACATCAAAAATAACTACACCTGATACCGCAGGTAACGGAACTAGCCGAGATTGAAAAACTAAGCGTTGACTTAAATTTGAAATTAATCCCATTCCAATGCGCCCTTCATCCACTCGTAAATAAAACCAATCACAAGTACACCCAAAAAGAACATCATGGCAATAAAACCAGACAGCCCGATATCTTGAATCACCACGGCCCATGGGAATAGGAAAGCAATTTCTAAGTCGAATAAAATGAAGAGTATGGCAACCAAGTAATAACGCACGTCAAACTTCATGCGCGCATCTTCAAAGGCTTCAAAGCCACATTCATAGGGAGAGTTTTTTGCGGCATCTGGTTTATGGGGTGAAACCAGCTTACCTAATACCAGTGGGCCAACGCCGACGGCTAAACCCACAAGGATAAACAACAATATCGGAAAGTAATTTTCTAGCACTTGCTAGCCCCAATGTGAATCGTTAAATTAAGCGATTAAGAATTTTAATAATAATGACAGATTTTTATTACATTACTGTTACGTAGATTGAATGCCATTAATTAAGTTGCAATTGTAACCTAATACCAGTCAGCTTTGAAGCAGAGAACGACTAATATTGAAGCTATTTCCACTAAACTTGCAACGCATAACCATTGACGTCAATTTCCATTTGTAAGCGCATTGTGCCAAGGATCGTACTCCATCTTTTCACTTAACAGTTTGACGAAGATCAAGGTGTGATTTTAAATACACTAACAGCCGTTACCATATATTTTTAGCCTGTCATCATTTCTTCACCTAGCGTGCATTACAATAAAGCTATTCTATTTATTTACAAAAGAGCCACAATGGAAAACTTTCTTGAAAATATGATTTTTCGCAGTCGCTGGGTATTAGCACCTATGTACCTAGGCTTGGTGGGCGGGCTATTTATTCTGCTTATTAAATTTGTTCAGGAGTTCTCTCATATTGTCATCCATATATTAGATACAACAGAACGTGATGCAGTTTTGTCTTTATTAGCTTTAGTCGATATTACGCTAGTAGCCAATCTGTTAATTATGGTCATATTCAGTGGTTATGAAAATTTTGTGTCTAAAATTGACGTGGATGACCATGTCGACAAGCCAGATTGGATGGGTAAAGTCGATTACTCTGGCTTAAAGCTAAAGTTGATTGGCTCTATCGTTGCGATTTCAGCTATAGACTTGCTAAAAGCATTTATGCACATTTCAACCCCTGGCGTGGAACATCTGAACAACATGCAAATGGCTTGGATGGTAGGCATTCATATCACACTGATTGTTTCCGGCGTGCTGTTTGCCTTAATGGATAAGATTGCCGAACCAAAGGGTGGCCATTAATCTAAAGGCGACTTCAAACATCACAGTTTTATCATGTCAAAAAAATTTGAGCCATCTCCGTTTTTAATTGCCTGCGCGCGCTTAGTGACAGCGCGACTCAGGCTATTTGTCTCCATAGTGATTGGCGTGATTGTTGCGCTCGTGCTGCCTGAGTCTCTAGCCCTACATACTATTACGCGCATCATTATTGGCTGGAATGTGGGTACTTGGCTATACTTAATATTGGCCGCGCGCATGATGTTCTGGAGTAGTCATGAAAAAATGCGTAGCCGCGCTATTTTGCATGATGAAGGCAAGTTTTTTGTCTTGGCTATGGTCATCTTTGCCGCTATCGCCTCATTGGGCGCAATTGTTGCAGAGCTCTCAGTAGTGAAAGACATGCATGGCATGCTACGCTACTTACATATTGCGCTTGCCGTACTCACAATTTTATCGTCATGGGCATTTACGCAAGTCATGTTCGCCTTGCATTACGCACATGACTTTTATGTCGCCACCGAACTTGGCGAGAATGGAGGGCTGTCATTTCCTGGCGTTACTACACCAGACTACAGCGATTTCCTCTATTTTGCATGTGTGATTGGCACTTCCGGGCAAACTGCAGATGTAAGCTTTACGCGTAGATCAATGCGCAGAACTGGCTTAGCGCATTGTGTGCTGGCTTTTTTCTTTAACACCACTTTAGTGGCTTTAACTATCAATATTGCTTCAGGCCTTATTTAAAGGGGCAGACTTAAGCTAGGCTCCGGCCTGTTAAATAATATCGTAATCTTTAAACCTCCGTCAGGACTGGCTTCAGTTAAAGAAATGCTTGCACCGTGCAATTTGGCAATTTCTTGAACAATAGCCAAGCCTAACCCACTTCCTTCCTGCTCAGATCCAACGACACGGTGAAAGCGATCAAAAATCTTATCGCGCTCTGCTACGGGGACACCTGGACCATTATCCTCAACGACTAATGCAACACCGTCAGCACTTACGTTAGTCGCCATGGTGACCCGTCCACCTTCCTGCGTATAACGAATCGCATTATCGAGAAGGTTATATAACAGCTCCCGCAATCGCTCCTCATTTCCTTTAATCACTACTGGCAATTCGCTTTGCTCAAAACCCAAGTCAATCTGTTTGTGAATGGCGGTAGGAAGCATCAACAATACAATTTCCTTGGAGATTAAATTAAGATCAATTAATTCCATTTTAATCATTGGCAAAGCCTCCGGCTGACTTCTTGCCAATATCAACAACTGATTAATTGTGTGCAATAAACGGTCTAAGCTTTGACGTACTTTAACGAAAATAGATTGCAACACCTCGGGGTCGCTTTCAATTTCAGCGAGCTCAAGCTGCGCTTGTGCACCTGCAAGTGGCGTGCGCAACTGATGTGCGGCATTAGCAATAAAGTTATTTTGAGCTGAGATTGAATTTTGGAGTTGAAGCATCAATTGATTGATCGATCTAGCCACCAAAGCAACCTCTTTAGGAATATTCGGCAAATCAATAGGACTCAAATTTTGCTCTGACCTTGCTAGCACCTCATTCTGCAGAGAGTTTAATGGTGCCAATCCTTTCTTAACGCCTATTAGAATGATGAAATAGGTCAGCAGTACTAGGAGTAACTGCGGTAAAACCACCCCAATTAATATCTTACTAGCCAAGGCATTACGACGATTCATTGTAGTTGCTACCTGCACCGTTAACTGATGCGAGACTGATCCGCTTCTAACCCAGAACGAAGATCGCGCTACCCTGTATTGTGTTTGATTAATTTCGGTCAAAAAGAACTCAGGGTTTAATCTGGAGAGCTTGCTTGGCGACACCTGTGAAAGTTGCGGATTACCATTTAACAATTTGCCCTGTGCATTGTTGACACTATAAATCACAGTATCCACTTCATCCTTAAGCAAAATTTGACTGAAATTCTCTAACATTTCAAAATCTTTTGCATCTAGATTGGTGTGATTTAAGTAAGCAGCTATCTCTTTACTTGAACCGTATAAATCGGCATCCAATTCTTTTTCTAACGCGCCTATCGCTAACCTGTTTAACAATGTGCTATCAACTAAAATCAATAGCAACATCAATGGCATTAACCAAGTGAGTATTTTTTTACGTAAAGATGGATGTTCGCGCTGCATAATCACATTTATATTCATACTATTTTAATAGCCTAATCCAGCTTATCCAACATATAACCCAAGCCACGTACTGTCCGAACTTCAACGCCGACACTCAGTAGTTTTTTGCGCAATCGATGCATATACACTTCAATTGCATTTTTACCCAAAGTATCATCCCAATCACTGATGTTTTCTATCAAACTTTCCTTACTTACGACTTTACCAACACGCAAAAGCAAGCTTTCAAATAAGCTTAATTCACGTGGTGACAAACCAAAAGGTTGATCGCGATAGCTAACAACCCTTTCTTTAAGATGTAGCGTTAGGGGAGGATATTCGATACTAGAAACTAGCACAGCATGCTCTCGGCGCAACTGCGCACGCAATCTAGCCGCCAATTCAGCCAATTTAATGGGTTTAACTAAATAATCATCAGCACCTGCATCTAGGCCGGCAATACGATCATCCAAACCATCTTGAGCAGTTAAGATGATGACTCGCGTACTTTGCTTTCTAAAACGCAAATTTCTTAATATGCTTAATCCATCCATACTAGGCAATCCCAAGTCGAGCACCACCACATCATAGACGTCCTCATGCAATGCTGCATCAGCATGATTACCATCCCTAACCCAATCCACGACATAACCACTGTTTCGCAAATAAACGCTAGTGGCATTGCCAAGTATCGAATCATCCTCTACTAATAAAATACGCATGAAAAATTAGTTGTTAGGCCAAATAAATGAGTGTATTCATCATAATTCATTGCTAGCTAAAACACACCCAAATTAAATAATGCTTACCCCGTAAGTAAATTGTAAGTATGTTTAATTATGATGTACTAATGTTAAAGGTACATATCAATAATGTGAAGGAAATACATGCTTTTTGTAATTGATTTTGATGGCACACTTTCTGTCGGTGATACTGTTGACGCCATGTTGGAAAGATTTGCTGACGATAGCTGGCAAGACCTTGAGGCAGAGTGGCTAAAGGGTAATATTTCTGCCATCGAATGTATGAAGCAACAATTAGATTTAGTTAAAGTTGATCAAGTTACGCTCGAAAAGTTTTTCCGCGGCATTCAGTTGGATGCAAGCTTTATCCCATTTCACAAATATATCAGTCAATTTTCAAAAGTTGCCATCGTCAGCGACGGCTTGGATCATGCGATAGATGTCGCAACACGGAATGCAGACATACCCAGCATGCCAATTTATGCAAATAAATTACATTTCAAACCCAACGGCGTCTCAATCAGTTATCCGTTTCGCAACCCAGATTGCAAGGCTGGCAACGGCGTATGTAAATGCAAAATTGCAGAAGAACTATCTGCTAACGTGGGTGGGCCAGTAATACTAGTGGGTGACGGGAAGTCAGACTATTGCCTAGCTAAGCATGCTGACATTGTATTTGCTAAGGGCAAACTGATTACACATTGCGAAAAAGAGAATATCCCCTTCCACCGTTTCCAAACTTTTGCCGAAGTGCTTAAGTTAGTTAAACAATGGGATGTAACTAACAAATTACCTGTGAGCGCAATACACCAAAACAAAGCGGCTTAAGCTTAAGCCACTCATTATTTAACTTTGAGAAAGAAAGAGCCCAATCTAATGGATGCAAAAATTATTGAAATTTTAGATAAAAACAACAAGTACTGTTCGCACGGTGACACCGTTAACTATGCTGACCCACCTAAAGTATTTGAGGATTGCGATGGTAGCTTTTTGTTTGATGAGAATAAAACACCTTATCTTGATTGGCAAATGTGGTATTCAGCAGTCAATTTTGGATATAAAAACAAGCGCTTAAGTGATGTTTTGCACAAGCAAGTAGACACCTTACCTCAATTAGCCAGCCAATATTTACATAAAGAAAAAGTTGATTTAGCTGAAATAATCTGTAAATACATGGAAGAGAAATACGGCGAAAAAGGCCGCGTTCACTTTAATGTTGGTGGCGCACAAGCAGTTGAAGATTCACTAAAACTTGTGCGTAATCACACTGGAAAAGTTCATCAATTCGCCTTTATGGGCGGCTACCATGGCCGTACACTAGGCGCATCAGCGATTACTTCTAGCTACCGTTATCGCCGTCGTTTTGGTAACTTTGCTGACCGTGCACATTTTGTGCCTTACCCATACTGCTTCCGTTGCCCGTACGATATGAAAGTGGAAACTTGTGACACTTATTGCCACAAAGAATTTGAAAAATTATTTGAAACAGAATACCAATCTGTATGGGATACCAAAGCAGAGGAATGTGAATTTGGTGCTTTTTACATTGAGCCTATGCAAGGAACTGGCGGCTACATTATTCCACCTGATGGTTATATGGAAAAGCTCCAAGCTAGCCTTAAAAAACGTAATGTGTTGTTAGTTGCCGATGAAATTCAAATGGGTGTCTATCGTACTGGTAAGCTATGGTCTTGGGAAAATTTTGGCATTGTGCCAGACGTATTTGTTTTCGGTAAAGCCATTACAAACGGTCTAAATCCATTGTCAGGCATTTGGGCTAAAGAAGAATATATCAACCCAGAAAAATTCCCTCCTGGCACTACGCATTCAACGTTTGCATCTAACCCATTAGGAACAGCAGTTGCGTTAGAAGTCATGAAAATGACACAAGAGGGCAATTTTGGAGCAGAAGTTAATGAACGCGGTGCGTATTTTTTAAAGCAAATTCAAGCATTAAAAACACGCTGGAAAGTTGTTGGTGACGTCAGCGGTCTTGGTTTAGCTCTACGTATTGAGCTTTGTACCGAAGATGGTTTTACACCAAGCCGTGCGCTAGCGGACAGAATGTTTAATGAAGGATTAAAGGGCGACATCATGATTGATGGCAAGCAATATGGCTTGGTATTAGACATCGGTGGTTATCAAAAAAATGTGATTACCTTGGCTCCTTCATTATTAATTACTAATGAAGAAATTGACCTAGGCATAAAATTGTTTGAAGCCTTACTTAAACGTTGTGGAGCTGCGTAACGCAATTTCACATAAAACAGAATAGTTTGAAAAATTTATTTCAGCTAATTTGAAAATACGTGCATCAGACATTAAATGCTTTGCAATAATATTTACATATCCACCATCTTAGATGGTGGGTATGGTATCTGTAATTAAACTTAATCAATAACCATGAAAGTAAACATTTCATAGATGCAAAACAACAAGGTAATTAAATTAGAAACATTCAAGAAGCCAAGTATAGATGCTCTATTGGGTGAAAATGGCTTTATTGAGCGTAAAGGTAGCGTTGGCGTTCTATTGGTGCATGGATTAACAGGCACCCCGACTGAAATGAAGCAATATGGCAGAGTAATTGCACGTCAAGGTTTTACCGTTGCCTGCCCCGAACTAGCAGGACATTGTGCAACCATTGAAGCGCTAACGGCGACTCAGTGGCAGGATTGGTATCAATCAATTGAAGATGCCTTTGAGGCACTAAAAGAAGAGTGCGAACATGTATTTGTGTCAGGACTGTCTATGGGTGCATTAATAGCATTGTTGCTTGCAGCTAAAAAAGGTCATCAAGTAGCCGGTGTTATCCTACTATCCACCACATTCTTTTATGATGGCTGGAATGTACCAAAACTTAAACGCGCCCTATTATTACCATTAGTGCTCTACACACCCCTAAAATATTTTATGCAGTGGGAAGAAACATCCCCCTATGGTATTAAAGATGAGCGCGTACGGGCTATGGTGCATGCTATTTTAGAAAATCGCGACCATTTAGCCGCTGACAAAATAGGTTACTTTAAAACACCTGCTCTCGTTGTTTTAGAAAGTGTACGACTTATTAAGGCAGCAAAAAAAGCTTTGAAAGATGTGGTTTCTCCGACACTTATTGTTCACTCAACCGAAGATGATATGGCCAGTCTTAAAAATGCTTACTACACACAAGCGCATATAGCATCAAAAACGGTTGAAACTTTTTTTGTAGATGACACTTACCATGTACTGACGCTGGATAAACGTAAGGATGACGTAGCTAAGCGTGCTGCAAAATTTTGTAAAGAACAAGCAAAAATACTTAATAGCTTTAATAAAATAGCCGTATCTGCCTAGATTTAAGCCACGACATAACTAACAAGGACCTGAAATAATGACCACCCCAACTCTCGATGAAGTCGCGCAAGCTTTAAGTCAAATGGTTGCAGACAAAATGGATATTGATGTCGCTAGTATAAAAGCTGATAGCAGCTTGCAATCACTAGGCTTAGATTCTCTAGATACCTTTGATTTGATTTTCAGTGCTGAAGACCATTTCAAAATTAAAGTGCCTAATGACCAGATTAAAATTGAAACCCTACATGATGTAAGCGTTTTGGTACATAAACTGACGATTGAACAAAACAAATAATGAGCATTATTTTAAATCGTCGCCGTGTTGTGATTACCGGCCTAAGCGTGGTGTCGCCGTTAGGAAATACGATTGCCGACTTAACTCAGAATATATTTTCTGGCGTATCTGGGATTAAATTACTTGACGCCGATTTCGTTGATAAATTAGATTGCAAGATCGCGGCACAGGCCCACTTTGACCCCGCAGATCATTTCAGCAAACACACTTACGGCATGCTGGATCGCACTAGTCAGATGGCACTTCAAACTAGTATTGAAGCGATTAAAGACGCTAATCTAGAAATCACAGATCAGCTTAAACCGCGCATGGGTGTCTACCTAGGCACTGGCATGGGTGGGGCAAATTCGGTTGAAGAGGCTTATATAAGACTATACCGCGATAATGCCAGTCGCTTAAAACCGTTTACCGTGCTGATGGGAATGAATAACGCCGCGGCAGCGGCTATTGGGCTTGAGCATCAGCTCACCGGTCCTAATTTAACCTTTTCCACGGCCTGCTCTTCTTCATCTGTTGCTATAGGAGAGGCCTCAAGGCAAATTCGACACGGCTACGCTGATGTAATGCTCGCAGGTGGCAGTGAATCGCTACTGACCTTCGGCACCATTAAGGCTTGGGAAGCACTTAGAACATTGGCTGAACAAGATGTCAATGACCTCACTAGCTCATGCAAGCCGTTTTCTGCAGATAGAACTGGCATGGTATTGGGTGAAGGTGCCGCGATGATGGTATTAGAGTCTTATGAGCATGCAATTGCTCGTGGAGCCACTATTTATGCTGAGATTTTAGGATACGGTTCAGCCAGCGATAGTGCACACATTACAAAACCATCAATTGATGGGCAGGCCATCACAATACAAACCGCGATTCTGGATGCTGACATTCCATCGGAAGCTATTCAGTATATCAACGCGCATGGTACCGGCACTATGCTTAATGATGTCACTGAAAGCAATGCGATTAAAAAAGCATTTGGCGATCATGCATATAACCTGAGCATCAGTTCAACTAAATCTATGCATGGTCATTTGATGGGTGCGACAGGTGCTCTGGAAGCAATTATTACTACACTGGCTGTGTATAACAACAAATTGCCACCTACGATTAATCTAAGTAATCCAGATCCTGAATGCGATTTAGATTATGTGCCCAATGTAGCCAAAACTTTGCCTAGACTTAATTATGCAATGTCGAATTCATTTGCCTTTGGTGGTACCGGCGCATCATTAGTATTTAAAAAAATTAATTAATGATGTTGCTAAAGATTTAATCTAAGACCACCATTTGTCTCAACTCGCCATTTTTGTCTGGTTACTAAATATCATCGTCGATACGTTGGGCCATATGGCGTTTAAACGGGCAGCCATTATTGATCATGATAGCGAATGGGACCGTTGGAAGCAGATGCTCAGTTCATGGCCTTTGATGGTCGGCATTTTCTGCTTTGGATTAGAATTCGTTTTGTGGCTGATACTGCTATCTATACTGCCGTTATCCATCGGCGTATTGTTAAGCGCGTTTAATACTGTTTCCATTATGATGGCCGGCAGAATAATCTTTAAAGAAATGCTAGATCCCTTAAGGCTAGTTGGTATTGGTCTAATCACAATCGGCGTGATGCTAGTAGGAGGTTATGCATGAGAAAACGTGACTTTTACGCCATAGGCTTTAGTGTGCTAATCGTTTTTGACACCCTCACTCAAGTATCAATCAAACTAGCCTCAACCCATGCTGGCGAATTTTCCATGAAAACAGAATGGTTGCTGAAAGTATTACAGAACCCTTGGTTATATGCTGCAATGGGCGGTTATTTAGGTGCATTTGGCGCATGGATGACCTTGCTTAAGCGTGCGCCGGTTGGACCTGCTTTTGCCGCATCGCATCTTGGATTAGTCGCCGTACTCGCAATTTCAGTCGCCTATTTCGGTGAGCATTTATCTATTATGCAAGTAGTTGGAGCTCTATGCATTGTGGTCGGCATCGTCTTTTTAAGCTTGAGTGAAGCCAAACAACCGCATGCTTAATTGGCGCACAGAACCCCCTCCGACCGCTGGACTACAGTTGACTTGGCGTGATTTCCTGCCGCAATCATCCTCATTAGAACAAGATTTAGCTAAATTCCTTAGTAGTGCAGAAAGTCAAATTGAGTGCTCCGGCACTGCAGCCATTATGGTTGCCCTCGCCGCCCTAAAAGGCACCAGCAAAAGGCGTAGTGTTGTAATTCCAGCCTACACCTGCCCCTTTGTACCTCTGGCTATATTGCGATGTGGTCTTACCCCTATCCTGTGTGACACTCGAAGTAACCATTTTGATTTTTGCCCAGATGCACTTGTAAGAGTGTGTGGCGATGACACGCTAGCCATTATGCCCACCCATCTCGGTGGACGCTTGGCAGACCTGAAAACAACAACAATAATTGCAAAAAAAGTGGGCGCTTATGTGCTAGAAGATGCAGCACAAGCTTTAGGCGCGCGATATCAAGGTCTGCTGGCTGGCACGATAGGTGATATCGGTTGTTACAGCTTAGGCGTTGGCAAAGGACTCACTATTTATGGTGGTGGCGCCATCGTTGCACATGATGCAAACATACGTCAGCTACTACGAAATACAGCACAAGAAATTGTACCAATCCAATTTAAATGGGAGGCGCGCCGACTAGTTGAATTAATAGGTTACTACGTCCTATACCGCCCAATCGGATTAGGATTAGCTTTTGGTATATCACTGAGACGAAAACTTAAACAAGGTAAGTTAATAGAGGCTGTTGGTGACGATTGCTCAGCCAACTTCCCATTACATCGTGTGGGACATTGGCGCAAAGTGATTGGAGCACGGGCACTAAAACGCTTGCCTGACTTTATCTCACTAACCCGTGCACAAGCAAAAGCACGCAAAGGCCAGCTAGCAAAAATTATAGGCTTAAGCGTGATTGATGATGCCGTCGGAGACGAAGGAACTTGGCCATATTTTCTAGTGCTCATGCCCAGCGAACAAGTGCGTAATAAAGTGCTGTCAGAATTATGGTGTGCTGGTCTAGGAGTAGGTCGCTTGTTTATCCACGCCCTGCCCGATTACGCATTTCTAGACTTAGTACAACCGGATACACCTAATGCGCGTGACTTTGCAGCACGTACATTAACTATCTCTAATAGCCCTTGGCTCGTTGATCAAGATTTTATGAAGATTTGTAAAGTATTGGAGCATGCCGTTGCCTAAATATTCGGTGAACTGGGTAGATTCAGAATCTGAAATTGCGTTGGAGTTATGGCAAGCATGCTTTCCTGCACCCTATGAAGGTCATTGGTGGTATCAAGCCTTAGAGCGTTGCGGCATCCTAGATCAATTTACTTTTTTATATGCTGTAGTAAGCGATAAAACTGGTCCGATCGCCATCGCGCCTGCCTTTGTCATGAATGTACCTATGCGCCTAGTGTTACCACCACCATTATTGCCTTTGGCCAATATTGTAGGTTATATGCTTCCCTCGGCTTTATATCAACGCACACTGTTTATCGGCTCACCTTGCAGCGATGAAGGCCACGTTGGCATGCTACCAGGCACGGATAGCCTGGCAGTATTGCAATGCGTAGAACAGGCTATGCTCGTAAAAACAAAACAACTTAAAGCCAGTATGCGAGTATGGAAAGATTTTCCACAAACGTACGCTAAAGATTTCTCAAAATTAAGCGCTAGCCTATTTAAATTAGTAAGCTTCCCTGGCACCATGGTCGAATTGCCAAATGCTAGTAAAGAAGGATACCTAGCTACGCTCAAGTCTTCACGTCGCAATAAGCTAAAGAAGAAACTTCGCTTAGCTGCGGAAAGCCCAGTCGACATAGAGGTGATGCAGCAACCAGACACTGCAACCATGGATCAGATTTTCAGTCTATTTTGGCAAACCTACGAAAAAGGTGGCACTAAATTCGAACGCTTAAATCGCAAGTTTTTTGACTTACTAGCTGCAGAAACTAATAGCCACTTTGTCATATTACGGGAACAATCGAACGGTAAAATAGTGGCCTTTATGCTGTGCTTTTCGCTAGGCGACCATATGATTAATAAATTTATTGGCATTGACTACCAAAAGCCAAAAGAATGGTTTTTGTACTTCAAATTATGGGAAGCAGCCGTGGACTGGGCAGCTAAAAATGGCGCTAAAGCTATACAAAGTGGTCAAACTGGCTATGCCCCTAAAATAGAACTGGGCAATCAATTGGTGCCACTCACCAATTATTGTGCGCATATCAACCCTGTAATTAACTGGGTCTATGCCAAGGTAGCAAAAACTATTAACTGGGATACTTTAGATGCTGATTTAGCCATCTACCTAAAGGCTTATCCTGATGAAAAACCAAAACTATAGGCATGAGCTCGTTATAAAAGACTAAGTCATGCGTGATAGATATTTAATACCACTATTCTTAACCTGTATTATAAGTATTCAGCCTCTGATAGCGTTAGCGGAAGCACCAGTCGCAACTAACGACCCAATCGCCTTCAAGTTCACTCCCTCTTACTATTTTTCATCTAATGGCAACAATGCCACCGACCTTAATTTGCGCGCTAGTCGTGATGGGCATTCTGCTTGGCTAGGCGAATACGTAGACAAAAGTGGCTACCAACAAACCCGTCTAGGTTATGAATATAAGTTTGATGGCGGTATGTTGAGGCCGACCTTATCGGCACAATTGGCCAGTGGCGGATTTGTGGGCGGTTCGTTAACAACCGAGGTAGGTGGTGAGTACTACGCTATTCTCGGATTAGGTCGCACAAACCTTAAAGATTACTACAACTTAAATTTCGACCCTAATGACGCCATCACATTCGGCCTTGGTACTCGTGCACTTAATAATACTGAATTATCTTTACAACAAGTAAGAGATGATCGCCTAGGCACTGGGCAACAAATTACACACCTAATTTGGCGTTATAAACCAACGGAAGCAGAGAGAATTAGCATTGATGGCGCCTATAAAAGTTGTTTAGGTACCAATGCAACTTATGTACATGGCTACAGCCTAAGTGTTGATTATGACTACCATCAGTATTTTTCCAGAATAGCTTATGATCAATATGCAAATTTTACACTTAATAATTTAACGCGACTTTCAATAGGCATACGATTTTAGCTGCGCTGTTAATTCATAATGCTTAACTAAGCAATAAGATGTTATCGTGCCCGGGTTTAAGTAGGATTTGATGATCTTCTGTAAGGTTACTGTCAGCTTAGGGCTATAATCTGCATCAAGTATTTTTGCCTGAAAACCAACATGTAATGGCTTAGGCAGCTTTAGTATTAATCTTTGAAGGCAACAACATGAAATTTCGTGCTTTAACTTATCTTGCAATGCTCATAATCGCCACATTTGCCAACTCGGCATATGCTGATGATGCGACACTGGAGCATTTAAGTTTTAGTGACGCAAATACATTATTTAGTAGCAATAACAGAGAATTACTTCTAGCAAAACGTATGTTAGAGTCTGCACAGACTGGTGCAGTTATTGCCGCACAAAAACCCAACCCTGTGTTATCACTGGGCATTTCAAGTTTGAATATTAATCGCGGTCAGGGAAATGCAAACCCTAATGGTAGTAATAGTCTAGCCGATAAAACCTTAAATAGTAGCGTACAAATTAATCAGTTATTTGAGCGTGGAGATAAACGTGAAATACGCATGGCCTCTGCTGAAAATGGTATTAAAGCTTCAAGCTATGATCTAAAAGACACACGCAGACAACAAACTCTGACGCTAGCCTATGCTTATTATGATTTGGTTCTGGCGCAGGAGTCAGAACAGATTCAAATAAGTAATGTGGCATTATATGAAAACACCCTAAAAGCAGCAGAACTGAGATTAAAAGCCGGCGATATATCGGCTTCTGATGTGGCTCGTATTAGGGTAGATTCTTTGCGTGTTAAAAATGACTTACGCCAGGCCAATGCCAATCACCAAAAAGCACAGGCCAATATTGCTTACTTAATGGGTAAAGAAAATGAAGCTAACAAAATCATTGCAACAGATCATTGGCCTTCAGCCAACTTAATTAGTCCTAACGCACTTAATCTGGCACCACTAAGCTTAGAAGCCAAACTCAACCAACGTGCTGATATTCTGGCGGCAGAAGCCAGAACGCAGCAGGCGGAAGAAAATAGACGCTTTGCAAATTCACTTAAAACAAGAGATCTTAATATTGGCGTTCAATATCAACATTTTCCTGGTCAAGGTCCAGCTGTAGGTGAGAATACAGTAGGTGCTTTTGTCAGCATACCGCTCTTTACTAACTACCAATATCAAGGTGAGATCGCCCGCTCTGAAGTTGATTACGTAACAGCAATGGAAGCCAAGGCGCAAGCACGCGCAACCGCCATAGGTGAAATTACCCGCAGCCAGGCTGATCTTGATGCGGCTATCGATAAAGTGCAGCGCTTTGAGCAACAAATGCTAGGGGAAGCTCAAAAAGCTACTGATGCGGCTGAATTTGCCTACCAACATGGAGCAATAGGCGTAACCGACTTACTAGACTCACGCCGAGTGCTGCGCGCATTGCAATTAGAATCAGCTTCGGCTCATGCTGACTACGCCAAAGCGTTTGCTGCATGGCAAGCGGCTACCAATACCGAGGAAAACCAATGAATAAAGTTTCACTAGTGTTGCTATTAGCAACGGCATTCACACTGCCAAATGCTTATGCAGCTGAAAAAATAGCCGCAGTAAAAAAGGCTTTATCTGATGAAGTAAGCTTTGCAGCCAATGCTCCTCAGTTAGCTAATCTTAAAATAGAACCTGTCATAGAAATTACCGCGTCTACAACTTCTCCACTTAACGGTAAAATAACTTTCGATGAAAATTATACTAGTCGAGTTAGCTCTCCAATTTCAGGACGCGTGCTTAGTATCAAAGCGCAAGTTGGCGAAAAAGTAAAAGCGGGACAAGTCTTGGCGACCATTGATTCGCCAGAACTTGGCAGTGCGTTGGCTGACGCACGTAAAGCCTCTGCTGACCTACAACTTAAACATAAAGCATTTGAACGTAATAATTTACTCCTAGAAGGTGGCGTGATTGCTCGCAAAGATTTTGAAACTAGCCAATCCGATTTAGCCCAAGCGACCGCTGAAGAACAGCGCGCTAACGCGCATTTAAAAAATCTAGGTGCACAACGCAATGCCGATGAAAGCTTTATGCTACGCTCTCCGATTTCTGGCACAGTAGTCGACAGGCAGATTAATCCCAGCTCTGAAGTGCGCCCAGATGCAGCACTACCCCTCTTTATTATTACCAATCCAGACCACCTGTGGGCAAGCATAGATCTGCCCGAGCGCGATCTAGCTAAGGTTTCACCAGGTCAAAAATTAGCCATTCATGTTGATGCTTATCCAGATGAAGTATTTACCGGCAATATAGACTCCATAGGTGTAATGGTAGACCCTACCACTAGGAGAATTACCGTACGCTGCTCAGTACAAAGTCGCGGAAAACTTAAACCTGAAATGTATGCGCAAATTACACCGTTGAACACACAAAATGTAAAGGTGATACGCCTAGCGAATACTGCGTTAATTACTGAAGGTTTATATAACTATGTATTTGTTGAGATTACGCCCAACCACTTTAAGAAGCGTCGTGTAACACTTAATTCACAAGAGCGTGAGTTTGCTACTGTAAAAAGTGGATTAAACGTTGGTGAGCGTGTAATTAGCTCAGGTGCTTTTTTGCTTAACTCCGAATTAGCTATTGCCAAGTAACTTGCCACCTTAAGTAAAGCAAAAACCATGTTAAAAAATCTCATCACTTTCTCGCTTCAGCAGCGCATCTTTGTGTTGCTAGGCGCTTTAGTCATTATTGTTGCCGGCTACTTTGCAGTTCAAAATTTACCAATTGAAGCATTCCCCGACGTTGAAGATGTGCACGTAGGCATTGTCACGCAGGCGCCTGGCTTAGCTCCAGAAGAGGTAGAGCGAGTGGTTTCACTGGCGATTGAACATGTTATGAGTGGAGTGCCTCATTTAATGCAAATGCGGTCAGTATCGATTACCGGCCTATCTGTTGTGACCCTAACTTTTTCAGAGCATACCGATGATTACTTTGCTCGCCAGCAGGTATTAGAGCGTCTACAGGAAGTAACATTACCACCAGGACTCCAACCAACATTGGCACCTCTAACAACTGCTGTGGGTGAAATTTACCGTTATGTTGTTGAGGCTCCCAAAGACATGCCTCAACGGGAAATACGTGCAATTCAAGATTGGAAAATCATCCCAATACTTAGAACCGTTCCAGGCGTGGCAGACATCACAAGTTTTGGGGGGGCTGTCAAAGAGTATCAAGTACTACTCAATCCTTATCTCTTAACAAAATTTGGCATCAGCATTGATCAAGTCAACAAGGCCCTAGGCAATAATAGTAGCAATGTCGGCGGCGGCTTAATGCGTCGAGGTGATGAATCACTTGTAGTGCGTGGCGTTGGCTTATATGAAAACTTAGATGACATTGCCAAAACCGTAATTACTTCACGCGGTGGCAAGCCGATACTTATTAGTGACATCGCCAAAGTAGAGATAGGTGACCGACCTCGTTCAGGTATTGTTTCGTATAACAGTCAAGACGATGTAGTGGAAGGCATCGTCATTATGAATAAAGGCCAAAACCCAGCAAAGGTCATTGATTTATTGCGCTTGAAGGTAGAAGAAACAAATAAAAAATTACCAGCCGGAGTTCGTATAGCGCCGTTTTATGATCGGACCAACTTAATTAAACACACAGTAAGCACCGTCTCAGAGAACTTGATTGTTGGCGCACTATTGGTTGTGGCAATCTTAATTGTTTTTCTACGTAATTGGCGTGCTGCACTAATTGTAGCTTCGGTGATTCCACTATCTTTACTATTTGCTTTTATCATCATGGATATCTGCGGTGTATCTGCCAACTTAATTTCTTTAGGCGCAGTCGACTTCGGAATTATTATCGATAGTGCCGTGGTGTTAGTAGAAGCTTTGATGGTGAAACTAGCGTTTACCCAACTCGATAAGTTTCCTCAACATGCCTCTTATAGCTGGCGTATTCAGACGCTAAAAAATACTGCAGTGGAAATGGGACGCCCGATTTTATTCTCAAAATTCATCATTATTCTAGCGTTTCTGCCTATTTTTACATTCCAGCGTGTGGAGGGAAAAATATTTTCACCCATGGCATTTACTCTTAGTTTTGCGTTATTAGGAGCTATCGTTCTAACGCTTACATTAATTCCAGCTCTACTTTCATTTACCATGCGTCGTGAAGATATGGGCGAAAAACACAGCGTCTGGATGGAAAAAATTAAAGAAAGCTATAAAGATTTCTTACTTAATATGGCCAAAATGAGATTGCTTGTCATTGCTGCTTCTGTAGGGCTACTGGTTTTATCATTATCCTTATCACCTATGCTAGGTTCAGAGTTTTTACCAAAACTTGATGAAGGTAATATTTGGTTAACTATTAGCCTCCCCCCTTCTACCAACTTATATAAATCTAAAGAAATTGAACGCCATGCAAGAGAGATATTAAGAGGGTATAAAGAAGTGAAAATGGTGAGCTCTGGAGTAGGTCGTCCTGATGATGGAACCGATCCTAAAGGACCCAATAATATTGAAATATTTGCTGACCTTACGCCGTCCGACACATGGAGCTTCCCAAACAAAGAGGCATTAATTAAAGATATGTCGGCAAAAATACATATTATTCCAGGTATACCGACAAACTTTTCACAAGTTATTCAGGATAATGTGGAAGAGGCAATGTCAGGCGTTAAGGGTGAGATTGCGATTAAGATTTTCGGTCCTAATCTTGGCATACTTGAAGAAAAAGCCAATCAAGTGGTTAGCGTACTTAATACTATTCGTGGTGCTAGTGATGTAGAAGCTATCCGTATTTCAGGTAACTCTGAATTAAATATCACCTTAGATAGAACCAAGCTTTCACGATATGGTTTGGCTGTTGGCGACGTCAACAATACAGTCCAAACTGCACTCGCAGACACTGCAGCAAATACCTTTTATGATGGAGATCGACGTTTTGATGTCACGCTAAGGTTGGATGCTCCATACCGCCAATCAGTTGATAGCATCGATAATTTACCAATCACACTGCCTGATGGTGTTAGTACTATCCCACTAAGCGAATTGTCTGACATTAGTATAAAACAAGGTGCGTACCGAGTTAGTCGTGAAGGGGTATCTCGGATAGTCTCTATTAAATGTAATTTAATTAATCGTGACCAAGGTGGCTTTGTGAAAGAGGCTATGGCTAAGGTTCAAGCAAATGTCATTTTACCTGCTGGCTATAATATGACTTGGGGTGGTCAGTTTGAAAATCAGCAACGTGCAATGAAACGTCTTGAAGTAATCGTGCCGCTGTCCATCCTTTTAATTTTTGTCATTCTTTTCTGGGCGTTTAAGTCTGTGCGTAATGCCATTTTGGTCTTACTAATGATTCCATTTACATTAATAGGTGGCTTGGCTGGATTAGGTTTAGCTGGTTTACACCTATCAGTCTCTGCCGCGGTAGGCTTTATTGCCTTAGCTGGGATCTCTGTCCAAAATGGTGTCATTATGGTGGAGCAAATTAAACATCTGATACTGGAAGGAGCCAGTCTGTCTAATGCAATTTTAGACGGCGCTGTAGCGAGACTGAGACCGATTTTGATGACAGCTTTAATGGCTGGCTTAGGCTTATTGCCTGCAGCTCTATCGCATAGCATAGGTTCTGAAACTCAACGACCGTTTGCGGTAGTAATTGTAGGCGGACTCATTACCGCCACCTTTTTTACTTTACTATTATTACCACTATTGTTCCCATTCTTCTCTGATGAAAGTAAAGAAGAGAAAACTACGGGCAAAGAATCTACTGCTGAATAATTACAAAGGCCGCGATAGCTGCAACGCCTTTGTCTTGGAATTTCCTGTTACTTAACAAACAGTAAGTAACAGGCAAAAAAAAGGGCGTTGTATCCGCCCTTGGTACTTCGATCAGAACTAAATAGCTACGTTATTTATTATTTAACTGTAGCTGGTTTAGCAGAAGCTTTCTTCGCTTTAGCTGCATGTTTCTTAGCTTTTTTAGGCGCAGCCTTAACAGTTGCTGTTGGTTTAGCTACATCAGCTTTAACTTCTGGCGCTGCTGCAGCAGCTACTGGAGCTTTTGCGGCTTCAGCTGGTTTAGCAGCGTCTGCTGCAAATGCTGTTGAGCCTAAAGATAATGCAAAAGCGCCAGCTAATAATGTTGCTAATAATTTATTCATTATAATCTCCAAAAATAAGTAAGTATTGCGTTAACAAAGCTGGTTAAGAATTTTTTTAATCTTTTACCATGAATGACATCGTAAGCCTCGAAACTGTCACAAACCTTACAAATTTCTTTATGTATCAAATTTATTAAAGCCCGTTACGCTTAAAGCAGGCCTATCGAAGGCAACAAAAATAAATGGTCAACCTACATTTCCATTTTACAAAAGTATTTATTGGGCTTGCAGGTATTGCGCTATAGCTTCGATATCAGTTTCTGACAAGCCTTTCACCACCTCATGCATGACCACTGCGGCAGGACGTTCATTACCATAAAAGACCTTGAGTTGCCTTGTAAGGTAAACCTCATGTTGACCGCCGAGTCTAGGTGTAGCCCCCTGGCCTTCACCCTTTTCCCCATGGCAAGCCATGCAAGGTGGAACAGCTTTATCAGGATGACCTTTTGTAAAAATATCTTTGCCTAAGTCATACTTCACTTGATCTGAAATTTTACCAAGATGCGAGGGTGTTTTAGTTTCATAAAAAGAGGCCAATTGCTCAATATCTTGATCCGAAAGCCTCGAAGAAATGCCCCACATAAATCTCTGAGCATTTTCTTCTGAGCGCGATTTGTCCCTAAATGCTTTCATTTGGGCAATAAAATAAGGTGCTGGTTGCCCTGCAAGCTGAGGGAAAAGCTCTGAGCTAGTTGTACCCCCTCGCCCGTGACATACTGAACAAAGCTGGCTTTCAAGTTTACTGCCAGATTCTGCTGCAAAAGCAGATGAGACCATAGCAAAGCCGATTAATCCAAGAGACACCAATATACGATAATTCATCATCATTCTCCGATTAGATTAAAAAGCAAACCAAGTGCTAAGGAGCAGTGTGTTTCTATCACTTGGCTTTAGGCCCAACCCATCCACTTCTCTAGAACCGTCAAACTTGGTATAACCTGTATATTGCAATGAAACTCTAGCGAATGTCCAAGGATTGTAATCTAACTGTATGACGTAGCTTTGGGTATCTGGCTTAGTTACAGGATTACTTGAGCTATTAAACGCAAATGCATCATTACTCCCCGTAGTGTTAAAGTAAGCAAGAGAGGCGCCATATTTTCTGTCGTATAAATAACTCGCTTTAGCCTTGAATGTGTTCAAGTGATTCTGGGGATTACATGGCCCATTTGCGCAAGTCGAGTCATAACTAGCCCTGTTATCCTGCTTCTCATGCAGAAAAGTAGTCTGCACCGTGACGATATGAGGGTCAGACAAAAACTGATATTGAGCATCTAGAGCAGTATCTGTTAACCTGTCCGTTGGGCCATAGGGACTTAATGGATCAGGGAATTTATCTACTTGCATACCATACGTACCAAACATCAGCGAATGAGCACCCCAATCTTCGTTCCATGCCAAGCGCCAATATGGGTTATTCCTCCCATCTATTCTAGTTACAGAGCCATCATTCCAGTTCTGCCCAGCACTTAAAATACGGAATGCCTTATTCGCATTTCCATAGAATGACAGTTCACCATATAAATGACGGTCATACCAAACATAGGCGCCCAGACCGGCCACCTGCTGACTAAGGCCACCTTCTATAATAGAACTAGTAAAGCTTGGGCCTGGAACGCCAGGTAAATTGGGGCCATTAAATGGAAATCCCCAAGCAGGCGTTGTGTTCCATACATCCTGCACAGAAGGGTTGTTGTTTAAATTCAAACCAAAGACTGTATTTTTCCCAAGAATATCATGCGTCATAATCAATCTTAGGTCAGTGTTATCCAGTCCACTATGCCCTACGAGCTTACCGTCACTATTTGTGATCCCATTGTTTGAGTAAGTCCATTGCACAAACATGCCCGCATAATCGCTCAACTTGCCTGCAGCAAAAACTCCTAACACATCAAATTGCGGGTCATTCTGATGTGGCATCATTTGCGCACCAGTATTATCATGATTCTTAGCAACATTGGTCATCGAAAACTGCATCATGGCAGCTAGTGGTATCAACTGCCGCTCACCCAAGGTATATCCATTAAGCTTAAACTCTCTACCAAAAGGTGTAAGTTCTGGAAAACTGGTGTGGCATGCAGCACAATTCATTCCTGTCTGCCGTCCGAAGGATGGAACAGCAAAACTGGTAATAGGAGATAGAGTGATTACGACCGTAACTAGGAATAGTATTGCTTTTAAAGTTTTTATCATTTTATAAAACCTTTTATATATTAAGGTATAGATTATGTTGGTAATATAAAAGATCTCTGTAAGCTCATGTTTGATTTACATCAATCTTTAATACTTAAGGATAAAAAATAAGTATTATTCGTCTTAGTTCTTAGGTTAAATAAACACTGTCTTTTATTTAAATGATCAAATGCCTACAATGAATATCAGATGGTTTGAATAACTTTTAGGTCAGAGAATGACTGTTATGAAGTCTTAAGGGAGATGATATGCGTGATGAAAAAAAAGAGGTATGGCTGAATTACTTGGCATTAACAACAGTGATATTTGCTGTTTGTGCGACACTCTCTACTTTTAAGGGTGGAGGTTTTTCTACTAGATCAGTAATATCACAAGAGCAAGCTTCAGATGAATGGGCCTACTTTCAGGCTAAGGGAATTAAATCCTATATCTACCAAGTGCAAGTAGACAAATTAGAACTCGATTTAATTGAACTTCAGCAAGGTTCAAACCAAAAGCTTGCATCTACATATGCCGAGAAAATTGCAGATTACAAAAGTAAAATTGAGAAGTATGAAAAAGAAAAGTCAGAGGCTCAAGTAAAAGCAAAGCAGCTTGAGAGTGTTAGAGATGAAGCTCAAATCCACTCTAAAGCCTTTGGCATGGCAGTTATTTATTTGCAAATTGCAATTCTCTTGTCATCAATAGCTGGATTGCTGAAAAAGAAAGCTGTATGGTTAGCGGGCACTTTGGCGGGCTTAGTGGGTATGATTTATTTTGCTGATGGTTTTCTCGTATTTTTATAAAAAATACATCGAGTTGTCACTAAGGATAAATCTTCTAAGAAAAAGGGTTGGAATAAATTCCAACCCTTTTTCATTTCATAACATCTAGGTAAACTTAAGCCTTTCTGTTTTCGCCTAATTGCTTCAACTTCTCTTTAAACAAAAGCTTAAAATCATCAACATAACTAAATACTGCAGGTATTACCAATAAACTTAAGAAAGTAGACGTCATTAAACCACCTATGACGGCCACCGCCATCGGTGAGCGGAATGATGTATCACCAGCACTCCAACCAGCAGCAATTGGCAACATACCTGCACCCATAGCAATGGTAGTCATCACAATGGGGCGTGCACGCTTATGGCATGCGTCCAACAAGGCATCAAAGCGACTTAATCCGTGCTCACGTTGTGCCAAAATAGCATATTCAACCAGTAAGATAGAGTTTTTGGTAGCGATTCCCATCAACATAACCAAACCAATTAACGACGGCATAGAAAAACTTTTGTGTGCTACTAATAACGCTATAAAAGCCCCCCCTAATGACAGTGGCAAAGCCACCAAGATAGTCAATGGCTGTAAAAAATCCTTAAATAATATTACCAGCACAATATAAATACAGAGCACCCCAGTGAGCATGGCTAGGGCAAAGCTACCGAAAAGCTCGGTCATTACCTCAGCATCGCCCACTTCAATTTGCCTAACTCCAGCTGGAAGCCTTTGAATGCTCGGGAGCTTTTTCACTGCAGCAGTAACCTCACCTAAAGTAAGTTTGGATAGCTCCACCTCAATCTGCACATTACGCGAGCGGTCATATCTATCAACTACTGCAGGACCGCCTTCTAAGTTAAAACTTGCCACTTGCGCTAGCATAACTGGCCCTTTGGACCCAGGTATAGTTAAGCGCTCCAGCACACTTTGATCTTGGCGTGCTTCATCTGCCAGTTGCACTACCACAGGGACTTGGCGCTCACTTAGGTTCAATTTAGCCAAGCCAAAGTCATAGTCGCCATTGGTGGCGATACGCAGAGTCTCACTAATGGCACTGCTAGTTACACCCAAATCAGCAGCCTTGTTAAAGTCTGGACGAACAATCATCTCTGGGCGAATTAAGCTGGCACTTGAAGCAATATTGCCGATTCCCACTATAGTGCGAAGATCTTGCGTAACGGCCTCTGCCGCACTGCGTAAAGTCACTGGATCATCGCCACTTAACATCAGCACATACTTCTCACCGGAGCCACCAAGACCGACTTTGCTGCGAACACCTGCTAAATTCATTAGTGCTAATCGCATATCTGCTTCAATTACTTGCTTACGAGGCCTTGAACCACGATCATCAAGGAGAATTGTTAATGTGGCTTGACGCGTTTCAGCTACACCAGAATTTACAAAGGCATCAGCACCAGCATTACCACCACCGACAGCGGTGTAAATAGTTTTAATATGCGGAATATCTTTAATCAGCACTCGGGCCTGCTCCGCCGATTGTGTGGTTTGTGAAAGTGTAGCCCCAGGAGCCAACTCTAAATAAACTTGGGTTTGGGAGCTGTCATCGGCTGGAAGAAAGCCGGTAGGTAGCAATGGTATTAAGCTGACTGATCCAATTAAGAATAGAACCGCACTTACTACCGTAATTAATCGATGTTTCAAACACCAGCTAGTTAAACGCATGTATCGTTGCATCATCTTTGTATCAACAGCTTGCCCTGGCATTGGCTTTAATAGGTAAGCCGACATCATCGGGGTCAGTACCCGTGCAACAACTAAGGAGGCAAAAATTGCAAATGCCGCAGTCCAACCAAACTGCTTAAAAAATTTACCCGGAATACCACTCATAAAAGCAGTCGGTAAAAATACGGCAATCAAAGTAAATGTAGTCGCAATCACTGCCAAACCAATTTCATCTGCCGCTTCCATCGCCGCTTGGTAAGGGGATTTACCCATACGCAAATGACGCACGATATTCTCTACCTCAACAATAGCATCATCAACCAAAATTCCGATTACTAATGATAAGGCCAATAAGGTCACGATATTAATACTAAAGCCAAAGCTAGCCACGCCGATAAACGCAGGGATCACTGATAAAGGTAATGCCACAGCACATATAAATGTTGCTCTAACATTACGCAAAAACATAAACACCACCAACACGGCTAATAACGCGCCCTCAATTAGCATGGTCAGTGAAGCTTCATATTCGTCCTGCACGGGTTTTACAAAATTAAAGGCTTCAGTAAGCACAACCTCTGGGTATTTAAGCCTAAGTTCAGAAAATGCTTTATTTACACCTGCACCTACCTCAATTTCACTAGCACCTTTACTTCGTGAAATTTCAAATCCAACTACTGACTTGCCATCTAAGAGCGCAGATGAACGGGGCTCAGAAAAACCATCACTGACATTAGCCACTTGATTAAGCTTAATTTTACGTCCATCAGCTAGGGCTAATTCAATCTCAGCGACATCCTGTGCTGAACCAACTGTGGCAACAGTACGCACAGGTTGCTCACTGCCGCCTAACTTTGTGCGGCCACCCGCGGATTCCATTTGAATGAGTTTTAACTGATGAGAAATTTCTGCAGCCGTAGCATTAAGCGCCTGAAGCTTAGCTGGATCCAACTTAACACTAATCTCACGATTAACACCACCAACGCGAGCCACTTTACCTACGCCTTTTACATTCAGCAGTTTTTTTGAAAGCTCATTATCAACAAACCAAGAAAGCGCCTCATCATCCATATTTGTGGCGCTAATGGTGTAGGAAAGAATCGGCGTTGCAGCCACATTAAGCTTATTTATTTCAGGGTCACGAAGGTCACTCGGCAAGTCCGCGCGGACTTGCGCCACAGCAGAACGTATGTCATCCACAGCTTCTTGTACAGGCTTCTCAAGGCGAAATTCAGCCGTGATCGTGACTACCCCATCTTGTATCGTGGTGTAAATATGTTTTAAACCCTGCAAAGTGGCGATACTATTTTCTATCTTACGCGCGACATCCGTTTCTAGCTGTGATGGGGATGCACCAGGTAGTGATGCCGTAATATTGACCGTGGGTAAATCTAGATCGGGAAAATGTTGTACTTTCATTAACTGATAGCTAATGATGCCAGCGAAGCTAAGCATCACAAAAAGCATGATGGCGGGAATTGGGTTTCTAATACACCAAGCAGAAATATTCATGCGGCTATTGGGTCTTTATATAAGCTTATGAGGAATTATTTTTTAATGCTGATGGCAGATACCACTTTAACCACATCGTTATCTGATAAAAATGCGCCACCTAAAGCAACCACTGATTGCTGAGCTTGCAATCCGCTGACAATTTCTACTAGATTAAGTAGTCGACGACCAGGTTGTACTTTCATTTGCTTCACGATGGTTCTTCCTTGCTCAGATTTCACTACAAACACATAAGTAAATCCATCACGAAGCACCAATGCTTGTTGGGGTATGGCTAATGCACTTGATTGCCCAGACACAAATTCACCCTTTGCATACATGCCGGCTTTTGCTGTATTGTTGGATGGTATGTCTACGTAAATCAAGCTGTTACGTGTTTGCATATCCACTGTCGGTGATAACTTTCGGACTTTTCCACTGAGCTTAGATCCGTCTGCCACAGTGATATTGACCTGCATACCCACTTTAACTTTGGCAATGTCAGATGACACCACTTCAGCGCGCCACTCTAATCTACTCTGACGTATTAGTCTAAATAGTTCGCTACCTGCACTAATGACGGCCCCTACAGTTGCCGTACGGGCTGAAATAACACCACTATCAGGCGCGTAAATCTTGGTATTTTTTAATTGTATTTGTTGTGTTTGTACAACCGCTTTCGCTACTTCCACTCTGGCTTTAGCCGTATCAGCAGCGGTGAGATATTGGTCAATCTGTTGGCTAGACATCGCCCCTGTATTTTGTAGCGTGCGTGCGCGCTCTGCATTAGCTATCGCCTCATGACCTTGCGCTTCAGCTTCCATCAATTTAGCTTTAGCTTGATTTAAATCTGCCAACACCGCTTCTTCCGAAAATTCTGCCAGCAACTGGCCCTTAGACACAGTATCACCTACGTTGGCGTGCACCTGTGTCAGGCGCAAGCCATTAGCCTCACTACCGATAATGGCTTCCTGCCATGCTGCTATATTGCCATTGGCAAATACTTTAATTGGCAGTGTAATGCGTTGTGCTTGTATCACGTTAACGGTCAGTGCCGGCCTTGCTACAGAAGCTTCTTTGGCTGTTGCGGCGTGACTCATCATCGATAACATTAAAAACAAAGGCAATAGCTTAGTGATAAGTAATTGGCTTTGTAAGCCCTGCATAGTGGATATCATGGTTAATCTCATGGAATGGTTTCCGGGTTTTGCAACTCAGTTTGTTTAAGTTCGTGATCAAATATCAGGACAGGACTATTCAAGGCTTGTGTCCAACCACCGCCCATGGCTCTGTATAGTGAAATCCAAGACAACACTCGCTCATTAGTTAAAGTAACGACATTCGTTTGCGCCTGTAAATCAGCGCGACGCGCATCTTCCAGTTCAAATAAGTTTGCCAAACTTGCTTGGTAACGCATTTGAGTAGCTGCTAATGAAATCTTAAAGCCTTCTGCGGCTTTATTTACATCCTCAAGTCTTTGTGAAGTGCTGTTAAGTTTAGCCATTGCTTCCTCAACCTCCCGCACCGCATTACGCGCCACACTTTCATAAGTATTTTTAGCTGCCTCGTACTGGGCTTTCGCTGCAGTTATATTGGCTGCTCGTACACCCGCATCAAAAATCGGTAATGAAACCGCTACTGGGCCTATGGACCAAGTTACTCCATCTCTTACTTTTCCCGTTGTCTTAGGGAAAAAATTACGCATAGTATTGTCGTAAGTCAGCCCGATATTGCCAGCTAAACTTAAACGCGGGTAACGCTGCGCCTGACTAATGGTAACTTCAAAGCCCGCCGCTGCGACGTTGCGCTCAGCATTCAGGACATCTGGGCGTTGCAGTAATAAATTGGCAGGTATTTGACTAACTGTAATGTTGTTTGGCATTGGCATTACAGCACTATCTTTTGCTAGTGCAATGCGTAGATCAGACTCAGGCATGGCCGTGAGCGCAACCAAACTTTTAACCATTAAAGTGCATTGCAGTGATTGTTTTTTAAATTGACTGGAAGCCTCAGCTGCAAGGGCTAAAGCTTGGCTTGCACTGGCTGGCGCTAAAAATCCAGCATTCGCGCTTAAATTGGTTAGGCGTGCTGTTTCTGAATTAGAGTCTGCATTTTGCTTGGCAATATTGTTTAAGTTTTCGCATAAGCGATAGTCCAAATATTGTGTTGCAGTTTGCGCAGCCACAATCACACGAGCCTCATGCCAAAGCGCAGAAGTTCCACTTAACTGCGCTTGCTTTTCATTCTTATCGGCTTTATTTTTACCCCAAACATCAAGCTCCCAGCTAGTATTAAGGCCTATGTTGGCTGTATTACCAACAGGGAATACCACGCCATTCTGGTTGCGACTTGCACTAGCATCTGCTGTGAGGGTTGGTAATAATTGCCCTTCTGTTAAGGTAAAAGCGGCTTGTGCAGCCACGACTCTGGCTTTTGCACTTTCTATGTCGGGGCTGACCTTCTGTGCAGCTTCGATGAGCTGCAATAAGACCGGATCGTTAAACTGTTGCCACCAATTTTTAAGGTCAGTCAGCTTGCCGTCATGTGCTTGTTTGAAAGGTAATGGTTCAACCCAAGCAGTTGGCGGTGCGATCGGTTGATACTTGGCTAGTGGCGAAATTGCACAACTGGCTAATGCCAGTTGGCTCAGCAGTGCGAATAGAATTAAAGGTCGTTGAGTATAGGTCATGCTTTTAGTGCATTACTTCTCTGCTGATAACAACAAGCATTATGGTTGGTGATAATATTTGACTAATATTGTAACGCAAGAACGCTTACCACTCATTGCCTTATTGATCACAACTTGGCAATTTAGGCAAAAAAAGAGTCTCGATCGCCATTGAGATATCAAAGGGTTAAAAAAACCTATGTTCAATCGCAACATTTAAAGCTATTTCGAACTGGGCTACGTTAAGATGATTATTACCTAAACATAACTTACGAATTAACCCGATGTTAACCGACCCAAATCTTACTGTACTTTTTTTCATAGGCCTTGCTGGGTTTTATGCTGGCACCCAAAACACACTGGCAGGTGGAGGCTCATTTATTACTTTTCCTGCGTTGATGCTGGCAGGTCTTGATCCTTTGGCCGCCAATATCACCTCAACCGTTGCGCTCTTCCCCAACCAAATAACCTCGGCCGTGACTGGTCGTAAATTAGCGGGTGGCATTGGCGAGATAAGCCTAAGAAAACTACTCATCATCAGCGTACTGGGTGGTGTCGTTGGTGCGTTACTTCTGCTAAACACACCTGTCACATTCTTCGCACGCCTAGTCCCATGGCTAGTGCTGTTTGCGACTTCAGTTTTTGCTTGGGGTACTTTAAGAAAAAAACCGTTGCACGCAGTAAGCTCTGTATCAAACAGAGCGCTCATCACAAGTCAGTTTCTCATTGGCGTCTATGGTGGCTATTTCGGAGGCGGTATAGGATTTTTAATGCTGGCTGCACTAACAGTTGCTGGTCAACAAGTACGCATGGCTGCCGCCACTAAGAATATACTCGCCATGGCAATGAACGCATCAGCCGTGGCTTTATTTGTGTTTTCTGGCCAGGTGCATTGGTATGCAGCACTCGCTTTAGCCATCGGTGGAATCGGCGGCGCCTTTGCTGGCAACTACCTTTTGCACCGCGTTTCACCAAAACTGCTTCGTGGCTTTGTGATATTAGTAGGGTTTACTCTAACAATTTGGTTGTTCTTACGTTGACATTACCCCGGTCCTGAAAGGCAGGAATATGTCACTAGGTCGATTCGTAGCGAGGGCAACAAACTAAATTAACATAGCTTCATATTCATCCCCGGCCTGATGTATCTCACATTGGGATTTAGATCAAAAAAACGATCTATTTTTAGGTTGAATTTCTTTGACACACTTTCAACACTATCGCCAGTAACGGTCCGATATTGTTGACTGCTACATTCATTGTGATTATTTGACTTTCCTCTGTTATTAAAAGATATTTTCTTAAGTGAAAAGTATCTTGAAAATAGCCGTGTTGGCACTAGGATTTCTTTGTTGGCACCTAGCTCTGGCGAAGCCTCAAACCCATTCATATGCTTGAGTACCCAATGATTAAGCTCAGCTAAGTCTGGGTTAATGAGCAGGTATTGGTTAAGATCTTTAGTTCTTATTTTAGTTAAATAAGCTTGGTTAGGATATTTATTCAAGGGAGCTTGCAGACTTTCGGCTTTAATTAACTGGTTAAACCGATGAAACTCTAGTAAATAAACTTGTGTTTCTAAGGGCAGATATTTAAAGTTGATTTTGCCTTCTGGAGTGACAAGGCCTTTTTTTAAAGCTTTTTCAACTGAGCCAATTCCCCAATTGTATGCAGCTAAGACAAGATTCCAGTTATGGAATTTTGCATACAAAGCCTTTAGATATTTAGCAGCTGAAACGGTTGATTTTTGCACATCCACACGCTCATCTAACATGGCGGTTTTTTGCAACCCCCATTCCGAGCCGGTAGAGGGAATAAATTGCCATAAACCTAATGCATTCTTGGGAGATCTTGCTTGTGGGTTATTACCGCTCTCAATGAGCGGCAAAACAGCAAAATCCACTGGAACGCCTTCAGCACTTAACACATCCGCGTAATACTTAATGAGTGGTGTTGCATTGGCGATGCGATCAACGTTCACGAATCGGTGATTGATGACGGTATTTACATTAAAATCAAAAGAGCTAGGATTCATGACTTGATGGTTCGTAAGCCACTGATATAAGAGAGGAGAACTCTCAATATAATTATCCCCAAAAGCTTTAATTGGGGCTAAAGCTAGAATCAGGATAATGCCTAAGTAACGCATCATTAGCCTGTCACAGCACTACCCATTTTGAAGATTGGCATGTACATGGCGACTAAAATAAAGCCAATCAAAACACCCAAAAATACAATCATAATCGGTTCTAATAGTTGCGAGAATTCTGCGACCGAGTTATCAAACTCATCCTCAAAAAACGTTGCAATGGTTTCCAGCATGTCGTTTAACTTACCAGTTTCTTCGCCTACCTCAACAAACCCACACAAGGTTTCAGGGAATGCTTTGGTTTCCCTGAGTGAAGATGCGAGTGGACGACCTGAATAGACATCTCTTTTTACATTCTCTAAGGCTTGTTTGATGTACTCGTTATTGATAGCACTTTTTGCAATATCAATTGACTCAATTAATCCTACACCACCTGCAATTAAATTGGACAAAACAGTTGATAGACGCGCCATAATTGAATTTTCAATGAGCTTGCCAACAATGGGGAGCTTTAGATTATTTTTATGCACTTTCTTCCTAAACTCTACATTATTTTTTAGAGTGCGCTTAAAGGATTGAAATGCGAAAAAGATTAAGGCGACTAGCCCAACCATATAATAGCTTCTAAAAAAATCACTGATATTCATGACGATGCGAGTAGGCAATGGCAGCTCAACCCCACCAGCACCGAATATTTCAACAAAAACTGGCACCACATAGACCATCATCACAGAGACGACAATTACAGCGACGGTAAGTAAGGCAATTGGGTACATGAGTGCAGCTTTGAGACCGCGAATGATTTTGAGTTTTTTTGCTAAATTAGTTGCAATTTTTTTAAGGAAAATATCAATGCTACCGCCGACCTCACCTGCTTTAACAAGGCTGATATAGACATTATCGAATAGGTGAGGATAGACTTCTATCGCTTTGGATAGTGGGATGCCAGCGTTAACCTTACTCACCACTTCTTCAAGTATCTCGGTGAGCGATGGGTTCTCTGATTGCCTAGTCAGCATATTAAGTGCTGGCACAATTGCTAAACCAGCTTGAATCATGGTGGCAAATTTACGAGTAAACAACAATAGATCTTGTTCTTTAATTTTTTTCTTAAAAAATGAAGGTTTTTGCGCCTTGGTTATTTTAGTTTCAATCTCTTCCAAACCGCCATGAATATCAGTAACAATCACCCCTTCTGCTTTAAGCTTAAAAACAGCCTCATCTCGAGAGGTAGCTTCAAGTTCACCAGATACAAACTCGTTGGCTTTTAGCCCCCGCCAATTGAATATTAATGGGTTCACAAGCTCGCCTCAACATAATGAGGAATCACTCGGACGTATTCTTCTAACGACAATATACCTGATTTTACATGCTCTAATGCCGTATCAGCCATTGGCAGAAAACCTTCTTGCTTGGCAATGGTCACTATGTCATTTTCAGTCGCTAGTTCATTCATGGCTTTTTGAATTCTTGGGGTGATTTTCAGCACTTCATGTACAGCCATTCGTCCTGAATAACCAGTTTGTGAACATTGCTCACAGCCTTGTCCTTGCTTTAGCACCTTGCCTACTAAATCTGGAAAACTCGATAATTGATTGGAGTTGTGATCACTAATTTGGTCGATTTCAGTGGTGCAATTCTTGCAATTCACTCTCACTAAACGTTGGGCAACGACCAAAGTTAATGCGCTCGATACTAAATAAGGTGGTAAGCCCATATTAATGAGGCGATTGATGGCTCCAACGGCGCTATTAGTGTGGAGAGTACTGAGTACCAAATGACCTGTTAATGCAGCTTTAGTTGCTATATCCGCTGTCTCTGTGTCGCGAATTTCACCTACCAGAATAATCTCGGGGTCTTGCCTCAAAAAAGAACGTAGAGCTTCGGCAAAACCAAGTCCAATATCCTCTCTTACCTGGACTTGGGATATGCCACTCATGGTGTATTCAACAGGGTCTTCTGCCGTCAGAATATTGACATCAGGTTTATTGAGATATTGTATTGCACCATAGAGCGTGGTGGATTTTCCACTTCCTGTAGGGCCAGTGACAAGTACCAAGCCTTGAGGTGCACCAATGGCTTCTAGAAAGTCATTCTTTTGACGCGTATTGAATCCTAAGGCATCAATGGAAATTGCAAGGCTGCTTGAATTTAATATGCGGACAACAATACGCTCGCCAAGGTTAGTAGGAAGCACAGAAACTCGAAAATCAACCTCTGTTCCACCTTCAGCCTTAAATGATATCTTTCCATCCTGCGGCAACCTTCGTTCAGCAATATCCAAGTTTGATAAAATTTTAATACGTGCAATCACCGCATTGTAATTATCACTAATAAATTTCACGTACTCAGGGATAGAAACTAATCTACCATTCTTGCGGAACCTAACATTGGCTGTATCTTTAAAAATCTCGAAGTGAATATCGCTGCACCCATTATTCACCGCGTGGGATAAGATGTTTTCAACGCCTGTGACGACGTCACCGCTGAGCAGGATAAGATCTTTTTTATCGCTTTTGCGACGCTGGTAAGTGGGTGCGTGGCTTACTTCTATTTTCTTATTTTCACTAACGGAAATCACCAATTGATCCTCATTGACTGGCGCGGCATTAACCAAACCACCTGAAGCGTTTTTTGTGCCTCGTCTATCAATGAAACTATTGCTCGCTTCATCAAAGCTTCGAATAGCATACATGAGTACGCTTGCACCAATAAATTTCGCCGCCACTTTTCTGCCGGTAAGAAGATTGAGGTTTTTAATAGAGTTAAGGCAACTTGGTGCACACACACCAATCTCTAACGTAACGCCATCATCACCAATCGGAATTAGGCCACTTTTAAAGCAAAACTGATAAGGAAAGTTTTTAAAGTTAGGAATCACAGGCTTTGCTGCATAAACGGCCGGAATGCCATATTTATCTTCCAACGCTTTTAATAGTTTTTCCTCTGTAGCATGCCCATCTTTTAAAATCAGATCATATAGATTGCCTTCAGTATTTTTAGCATGCTTACTTATAACATCGAACTGTTCGGATGAGAGTAAATGCTGGTCTAGGCAAATCTTGCCAATCTCATTTTTTAGCTGAATAAAAAAGTCTTCTTTTGACATCGCTTAAAGTACCTTTGGGGCAAGGAATATATAGAGCTGATTACGTTTATTGATATCTCCCTTGCTTTTAAAGAAGTTTCCGATGATGGGAAGTTTAGCTAAGCCTGGCACGCCATCTTCGGAAGAGGTTGCTTCGGATTTATTAATTCCACCGATCATGGCAACGCCACCATCTTTAACAAGAAGTTTGGTTTTAAGTTCTTTTTTAGTAATAGCTGGCGGAGAACCTGTCGATGCAACAGAATCTTTATTGACGGTTAAGTCTAAATAG
>CAILXF010000023.1 GCA_903838125.1 uncultured Pseudomonadota bacterium
ATATTCCACCTAGATTGTCTGATGGGTGGCCCCATTCTGCTGCCAACCAAGTATCGTTAAAGTCTAACCAACGTATCATGGCGCCGATATTGAAAGCTGCAAGAATTGGGTCTAACTGGAAGGTGGTACCAGGAACCTTTGCGCCGTTAGGCACAATAGTGCCAGATACCACTGGGCCTAATAACTTGACGCAAGCTGGATAGTCTAAGGCTTCAAAGCCACAACCTAAAGTATCTATCAGGCAGTTACGTGCAGTATCAAAGGCTTCATCTGATTTAATTTCAAAATCAGCAACATAATTGGCGATATCAACCAATACTTGATCTGGGGCAGGGCGTACGTTTGAGATGTGAGATGACATGATGTGCTTTCAGTAAATTAACGGTTTTCTAAAGGAAGGTAAGGGCGATTTTCAGGGCCGATATATTCAGCATTCGGGCGTATTATTTTATTGTCTATACGCTGCTCAATCACGTGGGCTACCCAACCGGTAGTGCGCGAGATCACAAATATTGGTGTAAACATGCCAGTAGGAATACCCATCATATGGTAACTGGAGGCGCTGTACCAATCCAGGTTGGGAAACATTTTTTTCTCACGCCACATCGTGTTCTCTATGCGCGCGGATACATCAAATAATGTCATGTCGCCATTGTCTTGACATAAACTGCGACTCACTTCTTTGATGGATTCATTTCTAGGGTCAGCAATGGTGTACACAGGATGGCCAAATCCGATAATAATTTCTTTCCGGGCCATACGCAGCATGATGTCTGCTTCTGCTTCATTTGCGTTGCGATAGCGCTCAATAATTTCCATGGCGGCTTCATTAGCACCGCCATGTTTAGGGCCACGCAGCGCACCAATTGCGCCGGTAATGCAGGAATACATATCAGACAAGGTGCCAGCAATCACACGCCCTGTAAAAGTAGAGGCATTAAATTCATGCTCCGCGTACAGCACTAGAGATGTATTCATTGCCCGTACGTGTAAATCAGACGGAGTTTTTCCATGCAAAAGTTGCAGAAAATGTGCTGCGATCGAATCATCGTCAGTTTCGACTTCAATGCGTTTATGGTTATGGCTAAAATGGTACCAGTAGATCAAAATTGAGCCAAAGCAAGCGATTAAGCGATCACCCAATAGTTTAGCATCATCAATGTTGCGGTCTTGTGATTCTGGCTCAAGCGTGCCTAGCATTGAACACCCAGTGCGCATTACATCCATAGGATGAGCACTGGCAGGGATTTGTTCTAATACAGTTTTTAATGCCGTTGGCAAGCCACGCAGAGTTTTTAATTTTTGATGATAAGCGCTAAGCTGGATCTTATTTGGCAGTTCACCATGAATAAGCAAATATGCAACCTCTTCAAAAGTTGCGTATTGTGCTAGTTCAGTAATGTCGTAGCCGCGATAATGGAGGTCATTACCAGTATGACCCACCGTGCAAATGGCAGTAGTGCCAGCAGAAACGCCGGCGAGGGCTACGCCTTTTTTCTTTTTGATTTCAATAGGGGCTGCGCTCGTCACTATTTTTCTCCTCTAAATAACTCATCCAGTTTTTGTTCAAATACGTGGTAGCCAAGGTGCTCATATAGATCAGCACGGCTTTGCATCAGATCAATCACATTTTTCTGGCTACCATCTTTGCGCACAGCTTGATAGACTTTAAGCGCAGCTTGGTTCATAGCTCTAAATGCTGAGAGTGGGTACAGCACCATGCTGACATCAACTTCGCGAAGTTCGTCTACTGTAAATAAAGGCGTAGAGCCAAATTCGGTAATATTAGCTAATACTGGAACTTTAACTGCGGCTGCAAATTGTTTATACATTCCTAGTTCGGTAATGGCTTCTGGGAAAATCATATCGGCACCAGCTTCTACGCAGGCGCAGGCTCGGTCTATTGCTGATTGCAGGCCTTCTACTGCTAGCGCATCGGTACGTGCCATAATTACAAAATTAGCATCAGTTTTTGCATCAACGGCAGCTTTGACTCTGTCTACCATTTCCGCTTGGCTAACAATGGCCTTGTTTGGTCTATGACCACAACGCTTGGCTTGCACTTGGTCTTCAATATGCACGGCAGCAGCGCCAGCTTTAATCATACTTTTAACACTGCGAGCAATATTAAAAGCACCGCCAAACCCTGTGTCAATATCCACTAATAACGGTGTGTCAGTGGCATCGGTGATGCGGCGTACATCAATTAACACATCTTCCAATGATGAAATGCCTAAGTCGGGTAGCCCTAAGGAACCTGCAGCCACGCCCCCACCAGAAAGATAAAGTGCTTTATAGCCCGTTTGAGTAGCAAGCATGGCGTGATAGGCGTTAATCGCGCCTATAATCTGTAATGGTTTTTCTTGGGCTAGCGCCTGACGAAACCTAGCGCCGGCTGAAGTTGCAGTTGTCATATAAGTACCTGATATTGAAGAGGGTGTACTAGCTAAAAAATGCCTGCGCAGCATCGTTTGGAATTGGCGTATTGGTTAATTTAGCTTTTTGCAAAATTTCCCAGAAATAGCGATATGTGGCGCGATCATGCAGTTCGCCATCGTATTGAATTGGGCCCCAACCTACTTGTTGTGCGGCAAGTAAAATATTGGCAGCATCGTTCACTTCATCGAAGTTAGGTTTCATTGCGTCAACAATGGCTTGAATTTGTGTAGGGTAAATGCTCCACATACGCAAAAAGCCAAATTCATTGCGTGCTCTAGAAGCATCAGAAAAAGTAGTTTCTACATTTTTTAAGTCTAATGTTACGTTATGTGCAGGAACAACACCATTTGCAAGCGCGGCAGCCACTACTTCCGCTTTAGCTCTAGCGAGTAGACGATGTTCAAATTGTGCAGGGCTACGCATGGCTGAAGCTGGAATCGCACCATGATGGCCGCTGACAAAATCCATTAAACCAAAATCAAGAACTTGTATCCAAGGCAGCGCTGCAATTTCAAACACTTGTTTTAGCGCGCCATGGGTTTCAATTAGGGCGTGAATTGGTATTTCTCGGCTGATATTATTACTTTTCGCTACGGCTTGAATGTAACCAATCATCTCCGATAGTTGCGCTGCATTGGTGGCCTTTGGAATGGTAATGTAGCTAATAATTTGACCCAAACCTTTCACCAGAATATCTACATCAAGTCTCCAAGCTGGGTGCGTGTAATCATGGATGCGTGCACCGGCCATGCGTACTTTATTTGCCTCACTATTTAATACGCGCACAATCATTTCCGCATGCTCACGTTCTTGGCCTGCCATGGCGCCGTCTTCACAGTCACAAGTGATATCAAATACTGGACCGATGGTCTCTTGTAGCTGTAATGCTTTTAGGATGAGCTTTTCACTGCCAGCAAAATGCTCACAAGAAGGAATGATTGGGAACGCTTTTTCGCCACTAAATAGGGCGACGTTCGGGTGCACGAGTGTGGTATTCATAATTTCTATCCTTGTTTGCGTGGCATAAGCACGGTGTAATCTAAATCTAATACAACATTAGGGTGATAAGCAGTTTTGCCTGCCGTTTCAATATGGGTGCTCGCTAAGCTATCTGCGCTTTGATTTTTGACGCCCACCATACGCAGTCTTAATGCAGCAATATCCACGCGGTCAGCTAATGTCCATTTTTCAACAATTTCGGTCCAAGTGTAGATAGTGTCATCGCCAAAACATGGGTTGCAATGATTGCCGGCATTGATTGCCGCTATGGATAATGCATTTTCTAATCCATCGTGAGAAAGTGCACGACAGATTGAGATTACATGTCCGCCGTACATTAACCGACGTCCAAATGGGCTGGCTTTCATCATGACATCATCAAAATGTAGGCGCGCATTATTCTGATAAAGTTTCGTAGCGAGCGTATGGTCTGTGTCAGTAATTGTCATGCCTGCAGGATGGTTAATCCGTTCGCCCACTTGGTAGTCATCCCAAAGGTAGGCGCCACCAGTTGTAGTCGTATCAAAATGGCGGGCATCAAGAAAGCTAGGGACTGCTAATTCGTTAGCAGCTACATGCGAGGAAAGTGCAGGCACTACTGTTTCTGGCGCTGCAGCCTCTAATTTATTTTTATGCACCATTACCCACCGCACCCAAGACAGCACTGGTTGAAATAGCTGATTCACAGATACTGAGCGTACATAGACCACACCAGATTTGCCGTTAGAATTTTGTTTTAGCCCAATCACAGTAGAGCGGGTGCTTAAAGTGTCACCTATATAAACTGGATGCAGAAAACGCACATCGGAATAACCTAAATTGGCAATCGCATTTACAGAGATATCTGGTACGGTTTTACCAAAGGCCAAGTGGAATGCAAGCATATCGTCTACTGGTCGGCTTTTGTATCCTAAAGATTGTGCTACAGGCTCTGCGCTATGGAGCACCTGGCGTGCGCCAGTTAGTGCAATGTAAAGGGATACTTCACCTTCACCTACGGTTCGAGGTGTGGCATGTGCGAGCACTTGCCCGACATAAAAGTCTTCAAAGTAATTGCCAGCATTGACTTTGTTGGCTGATGAATTAGACATGGCTTTCTTCCAAGGTGGTAATCATTTCACTAAGTTTTAGTAAGCGTGTAGCCGCCTTGACATGGTGATGCTCAACCAATTTATCATTAACCACTACTGTGCCTTTTCCGCTTTCATTTGCTGCTTTAAGTGCTTGAATAATTTCACGTGCATTACTCACTTCCGAGGTCTTGGGTGTGTAAGCATCGTTGCTGTAATCTAGTTGTGCTGGATGTACCAATGATTTTCCGTCAAAACCCATATCTCGACCTAGGCGACAAGCATATTCAAAAGAATGCATATTTTTAAAGTCGCTGGTAATGCCGTCAACTACAGCACGCCCGTACGCACGAGCCGCTAAGATTACTAGAGATAGCGACGTTAGAATCGCAGAGCGCTCATGGGTGACTCGGGCGTGTAACTGTGAAATTAAATCTGAAGTTGCCATGACAATACAGACAATACGGTCAGATGCGCTGGCAATTTCTTTTGCGTTTAGAACTGCAATAGGACTTTCTATCATGACCATGATTGGGATATGTCCGCCACCTGCAGCATCGAGCAGTGCTAATGCGTTAAGCACATCTTCTCGCGACTCAATGTTAGGAAATAGGATTGCATCCACATTAGTTTTTGCGATTGCTTTAATGTCATCGCTACCCCATGGTGAGTTTAAGTCGTTCACGCGCACAACGACTTCACGTGAACCGTACCCACCTTCGTTTACAAAATGGACGACATTAGCGCGAGATTCTTCTTTGCATTCAACTAAGATAGGGTCACCTAAATCAAGAATCACTGAATCCGCATGCAACGTGCGTGCACGCTCTAAGTAGTGAGTATTGCATCCCGGTACGTAAAGCATCGAGCGGCGAGGGCGAAAGTATTGATTCATTGCAGTACCTTTATTTGAGTGACTTTATTTAAGTTGACGTAATTTATAGCGATCTAAATCAAGTCAGCTATGTTTATAAGTATGGTCACTTTCGTTAAGTGGCTATGTAGTGTAATGCGCTTTGGCATTATCCATACAGCATTGCATTATGTTTAATTAATCTACAGAACTGATTATATAGACTGAAAATAAAAACTGTCAACTTATATATTATGTCTTATATAAGATATAAAACACTAGACTATTCAAAACCAGCATGCTATAAATGCATCTAATGTAAATGAGATGATGATTAAAGATATTTACATGGCTTAGAAATTTAGGATAACGCGCTATGAAAGAGAAAAACTACAGTTCACCCAGCTATAAGCCACTTTATGAGCAGATTAAAGTGTTGCTTACGCAAAGCTTAATTGGTGGTGAGTGGGGCCCTGGCGATATGATTCCAAGCGAAATTGAGCTGGCAAGTCGTTATAAGGTTAGCCAAGGCACTGTTCGTAAAGCTATTGATGCACTGGCAACCGAGCACATCTTGCTCCGTCGCCAAGGTAAGGGCACGTTTGTGGCAACCCATAGTGCAGAAGGCATGAAGCTACGCTTTTTAAGATTAACTTCGATCGACGGACAAAAAGAATTTTTAAAAAATGAGTTTATTTCCTGCACTAAAGGTAAGGCAGATGTCCGTATGGGGCAGATACTAGATTTGAAAGCGGGTGCTTCAATTATTGAAATTAAACGCCTGTTAACCTTTTCGGGAAGGCCATTGATTTACGATCATATTGTTGTGCCAGCTAGTCCATTTAAAGGATTAAGCGGTAATCGCGTAGAAGAGAAAAATGGGTCTATGTACAGTATGTACGAGTCTGAATTCGGTATACGTATGATACGTGCAGAAGAAAGATTGAAAGCGGTTGGGGCTAGCGGTGATGTGGCGGTGGCACTAGGGTTAAAGAATGGAGAACCTTTATTAAGCATAGAGCGCGTCTCGTTCACCTATGGTGATAAACCTATGGAGTGGCGATTAGGCTTATGTATTACTGATAATCATCATTACATGAACGAACTAGAGTAGCGCTATTTGAGCATCTCGCCTTGGTTGTATTGAACGGCAATGGCCTTTAGATTGCTAAATATATGATTCAAAAATCTTACAAAAGGTAGTGAAATTATGGACTTAAAACAAGCTGCATTGGATTACCACCAGTTTCCTAAACCAGGAAAGCTTTCAGTGGAGTCTTCTAAGCCATGTGCCACTCAAGAAGACTTGTCTTTGGCCTACACTCCTGGTGTTGCAGAGCCTGTGCGTGAGATTAACCGCGACCCCGCAAATGCTTACAAATATACTAATAAAGGTAACCTAGTTGCAGTCATTACCGATGGCACTGCCGTATTAGGGTTAGGCAATATGGGCGCGTTGGCAAGTAAGCCAGTCATGGAGGGCAAGGCGATATTATTTAAACGATTTGCCGATATCGATGTCTTTGATATTGAAATTACTGCACCTAGCGTAGAAGCTTTTATTGAAACCGTGGTAAATATCGCGCCAACCTTTGGTGGCATCAATTTAGAGGATATTGCAGCGCCACATTGCTTTCGTATCGAAAAAGAATTACGTGAACGCTTAGACATTCCAGTATTTCATGATGATCAGCATGGTACTGCGGTGATTGTTGCGGCGGCTTTATCCAATGCTTTAGAAATTCAAGGTAAAACCTTGGCGTCTGCAAAAATCGTATTTCTTGGTGCCGGTGCAGCAGGTTGCTCTTGTGCTCGCCTACTTAAGCTAATGGGCGCAACTAATATCACTATGGTTGATAAATCAGGTGTGTTGAATACAGCGCGCAGCGATTTGCATGACAATAACCGTCATTTGGCGGTAGCGCCGACTGCAGCAAAATCTTTGGCAGATGTCATGCCAAATGCCGATGTGTTTGTTGGAGTTTCTGCGGCCAATACTTTAGCGCCAGAATTATTATTGTTAATGGCGCCTAATCCAGTGGTATTTGCTTTGGCTAATCCTGATCCTGAAATTCAACCTAGCTTAGCGCATTCAGTACGCGATGATATTTTAATGGCGACTGGACGTTCTGACTTTCCAAATCAGGTCAATAATGCCTTGTGTTTCCCGTATTTGTTCCGCGGTGCGCTTGATGCTAAGGCTAAGCAAATTACAGATGAAATGCAGATTGCTGCCGCTCTTGCCTTAGCGGCGTTGGCGCGTCAACCTGTGCCAGAGGACGTGCTTAAGGCTTATCATGTAACTAGCTTAAGCTTCGGTAAAGATTACATCATACCTAAGCCGTTTGATACACGCTTACTGAAAGTGGTATCAGGTGCAGTGGCAGATGCTGCGCGCTTGCAGCAAGCCAAGTAGTTGAGTGTAAATGATGAATAGTAATCGTAAAGTGCAGTCTACCAATCCAAAAAAAGTACGCCCGAAGAACCTGAATCTATTTACGATTAGGATGCCAATTAATGCGTTGGTGTCTATTTTGCATAGAGTGACTGGGTGTGCCTTATTTTTAGCTTTGCCATTATTGTTGGTGACTTTTCAATTATCAATTAGCTCGGCTTCTAAGTTTCAGTTGGTGCAAGATTTGATGCATTCTCCTATAGCTAAATTGATTGTTCTAGGTTTGGCATGGTCATTTTTTCACCATTTTTTTGCGGGCATTCGCCATTTAGCGATGGATGTGCACTGGGCGACAACCTTAATTAAAGCACGCTATACCAGCAAAGTGGTTTTTGTATTAGGTGGGTTAGCAACATTGCTACTTGCCATCTCTTGGGTTTTTTAACGATATGCTTTTAAGTTTACTCACTAAACGTTACCCAGGCATGCGTGCTTGGCTTACACAGAGACTTACTGGATTGCTGATGGCAATCTATAGCGTCGTTTTATTAATCCGTGTTTTGGTATTAACGCCTAGTAGCTATGACGATTGGTTAGCATTTTCACGGCCATGGTGGTGGCGTTTAGCCACTTTAATTTTCTGGGTGAGCTTGTCTAGCCATGCATGGCTAGGGGTACGCGATGTACTAAAAGATTATGTGCCCAATGTAAAAATTAGAATGGTGTTATTAAAATTGGTGGTGCTTGCCTTGTGGGTTTACTTGGTTTGGATCACGCTTTTACTCTGCAATTTATAGTGTTTTTATATAAGGTTTATCGAAATGGCATTAGCAACAGCAAAATTTGATGCATTAGTCATCGGTGGTGGTGGCGCAGGTTTACGCGCTTCATTGCAGTTGGCGAACTCCGGCTTAAAAGTGGCGGTGTTATCCAAAGTGTTTCCTACGCGCTCACATACAGTTGCAGCGCAGGGTGGCATTGCCGCAGCGTTAGGAAATGTTGCAGATGATAAGTGGCTATGGCATATGTACGACACCATTAAAGGATCAGACTTTTTAGGTGATCAAGATGCTATAGAATTTATGTGCAAAAATGCCGCTAAAGCAATTATTGAACTTGAGCATTTTGGTATGCCGTTTGACCGCTTAGAAAATGGGAAAATATTTCAGCGCCCATTCGGTGGTATGACGCAGAATTTCGGTGAGAAAGCCATTTCACGGACCTGTGCAGTTGCTGATAGAACTGGTCATGCTATGTTGCACACGCTATATCAGCGCAACATTCAAGCTAAGACCCAATTCTTTGTTGAGTGGTTTGCCTTAGATTTAATTCGTGATTCCGCAGGGGATGTTTTGGGTGTGTTGGCGTTAGAAATTGAAACCGGCGAAATTCATGTATTGCAAGCCAAAACGACCTTACTCGCAACCGGTGGTGCTGGTCGTATTTTCCAAGCCAGTACGAATGCTTTTATTAATACGGGTGATGGTCTAGGTATGGCAGTGCGTGCAGGTTTGCCGTTACAAGATATGGAGTTCTGGCAGTTTCACCCTACTGGCGTGTTACATGCTGGCGTCTTGATTACCGAAGGTGTCCGTGGTGAGGGTGGTTATCTAGTAAATGGAGAAGGGGAGCGCTTTATGGAGCGTTATGCACCTAATGCTAAAGATCTAGCCAGTCGTGATGTAATTTCACGGGCCATTGCAACAGAAATTAAAGCAGGTCGCGGTGCAGGTAAAAACAAAGATGCCGTATTTTTAAAACTAGATCATTTAGGTGAAGAGCTTATTAATAAGCGTTTACCAGGCATCCGTGAAATTGCAAAAACCTTTGCCAACGTAGACCCAATTTACGATCCAATCCCAGTGGTACCAACCGCTCATTACATGATGGGTGGTATTCCGACGAATCTAGATGGTCAAGTAATAGAGCCTACGGCAGATGGCCAAAAAGTAGTGAATGGCTTATATGCAGTAGGAGAATGTGCTTGCGTATCTGTGCATGGCGCAAACCGATTAGGTTCCAACTCATTATTAGATTTGGTGGTATTTGGCAAGGCGGCTGGAGAGAAAATGGCTTTAGAAATTGCGCAGAACCAAGCGCATAAAGACCTACCAGCAGATGCGGCGGATATGACCTTGGCGCGTATTGCCCGTATTGAAAATACGAAAAACAAAGAAAGTGTTAGCGCGGTTGGTGAAGATATGCGCAGAACCATGCAAACCCATTGCGGTGTATTTAGATTCCCTGATTTACTGGCATCCGGTATAGAGGCGATAGATGCGGTAGCTAAGCGCGCACAAGAGATTCAAATTAAAGATAAAAGCGCCGTATTTAATACTGCACGGGTAGAGGCCTTGGAGTTGGATAACCTGATGGAAGTGGCCGTGGCGACAATGCATGCAGCGCACGCTCGTACTGAAAGTCGTGGCGCACACGCGCGTGAAGACTTCTCTGCACGCGATGATATAAATTGGTTAAAGCATTCTTTGATTTACAAACAAGATCAACGATTGGTATACAAGCCGGTGCGTTTGCAGCCACTGACTGTGGAATCATTTGAACCAAAAGCACGCGTTTATTAATTTAATTAAGACACCAAAATTATGAAATTTTCTATTTATCGTTATAACCCTGATGTAGATAAAAAGCCGTATATGCAAGACTATGATGTTGTCTTAGAGGACAGCGATCAAATGCTTCTTGACGCCTTACTTCGGATTAAAGACTTGGATGATAGTTTAAGTCTACGCAAGTCTTGTCGTGAAGGCGTTTGCGGTTCTGACAGCATGAATATTAATGGTAAAAACGGTTTGGCTTGCATTACCAAGCTTTCTGATTTAGAAGAACCTGTTGTTCTGCGTCCTATGCCAGGATTGCCGGTTATTCGTGACTTGATCGTTGATATGACGCAGTTTTTTGAAAACTATAATTCGGTTAATCCTTATCTTGTTAACAACGACGAGCCCCCAGAAACTGAGCGCTTACAGTCCCCAGAAGATCGCGCGAAATTAGATGGTTTGTATGAATGTATTTTGTGTGGCGCTTGTACCACTTCATGCCCTTCATTCTGGTGGAATCCAGACAAATTTGTAGGCCCAGCAGGTTTATTGCAAGCCTATCGTTTTATTGTAGATAGTCGTGATCAGGCTTTAGATGATCGTTTAGAGAACTTGGAAGCGCCTGACCGATTGTATCGTTGTCATAACATTATGAACTGTGTCGATGTCTGTCCTAAAAAACTAAATCCATCTTTAGCTATTGCTAGAATAAAAGATCTAAAAATTAAAGAAGCGAATCACAGTAAGACGCTTGAGAGCAAGGCACCGACGAAAAGACAGATTGCCATCAAAAGTCTGCATGACTGAGATGGTAACGCAATACACCATGACTGAAGTTGAAGTCAAACGGCTAGGTTGGCGGTGCCGTCGCGGTTTGTTGGAATTAGATATTGTTTTGCAGCGTTTTTCAGCAAAATATCTTGCTGAGTTAAGTAACGATGAGTTGGTAGTGTTTGATATATTGTTAGATTATCCAGACAACGAGTTACTAGACGTGGTGACATTAAGGAAAGAATTGAAAAACCTTGGGCCAGAAGAAACTACGTTTTTTAAAGCGCCAGCCTTACAGCAATTGCTAGAAAAATTAAGAACCAATTAAACAAAAAAAGACTTGATGTAAGCCAACTACGGAAAGACAAACATTATGAGCGAAGCACATATAGACACTAGTGAAAATAATTTCGGCCATGTCCGCCACCAAGCGGCTAATGCTGCGCTAGGTGACAGTTGGCCGGGAATACAACTATATTACCCACCGGTGAAATATTCGCCTGCGCTTGGTATCTATGAAGACATGGAGCAAGCAGCAGCGCGCATGAAAAGACATGCACATAATACTAATGCGCATACGCTAATTTTCGATTTGGAAGATGGTTGCCGACAAAAAGAAATGAGCCGTGATTTATTACGGCAAGAGCTGCCTAAACTCAAGCATGAAAAAGAGGTCACGATAGCTATTCGTGCTAATTCGTTCCGTACTGAAGAGTATGAATTGGATATGCAGTTGGTCAGTGATTTGGCAGATTGTATTGATGTGGTCATGTTAGCCAAAGCCGGTGAGGCTTATGGCGCTGCTGAAGTACGTGATTTATCTAGCTTTCTGATTGAGGTTAATCCGAACATCACTATCCAGCCCATTATTGAGCATCCTAAATCACTTAAAATCGCGCCAGAGCTCATGCAGTACAGCACAGTCAAGCATGTAGTGTTTGGTATCCATGACTTTTCAAAAGCCATGGGCATCCACATAACGCCAGAAAACTGGATTAATGAGTTGCAGTTCTATATGAATCAACTCATGTTTGAAGCACGGATTGCCGGAAAGGGTGTTATTGGCGGTGTTGAAACCTTGATTGGTAGCAGCATTATGCCGGAAAAGTTTTTAGAGCCACACGATGTTAGGCGTTGGTTAGATTTGCATGGTGACAACGAGTCTCGCGTAGTTTATAAGCATGCTTGTATGGAGTCCGCCATGGGCTTGACTGGAAAGCAGGTGATTCACCCTGGACATATTCATTTATGTAAAACCGCCTATACGCCTTCACCAACAGAAGTAAATCAGAAAGTACGTATTTTGAAAGCGGCAATTGAAGCTGATGCCTTACTTGGTGGTGCGATTAAGTTTGAAGGCGAAATGTTGGATCCGCCTATGTTTGGTAAAGCGCTACAAACGTTATTGCGTGCACATGCACTGCGTGCGCTGACCCCTGAAGATATGAATTTCGCCGTACATGTACTTGAGCTATTGCCAGCACAAGTGGTACGTCAAAACTGGCCATATGGAGTTTTACTATGAGTACATTTAAGCCATTTGAACCTTGGACATGGCAAGTCCCTAAGCATTTCAATATCGGGGTAGCTTGTACTGATCAGCATTTGAATACCCCCGTGGCAAAAACGATTGCTATGATCGTTGAAGACGATGTGCTTGGTACAGCGCAAATTAGTTTTGAACAGTTAGCTAGACGTACTGACCAGTTTGCACAGTTATTGCGTAATCTAGACGTTGGCTTAGGGGATCGTGTATTAATCCGCCTACCCAATAACCTCGATTATCCGACTGCCTTTTTGGGTGCGATGAAACGCGGTGCGATTGCAGTGCCAACTTCAACATTATTGACGCCTGAAGAAGTTGCCTATTTAGCGCGTGATTCCAGCGCTACAGTATTGGTCACAGACAAAGCGGCATGGCCACAGTTGCAAGGTCATTTAAATGACTTAAAAAATCTAAAGCATATCTTCTTATCGGGCGAGGGGGCAGTCAGCGCACATCCAAGTTTGAATGTATGTGATTTAGATGCAGTTTTAGCAACTATTAATCACTGCGAGCCGGCACAATCAACTTCCGCTGATGATCCTGCATATTTAGTTTATACGTCAGGTACAACGGGTTACCCTAAAGGGGTTTTGCATGCACACCGTGCTTTAATCGGTCGCGAGCCAGCATCTAAATACTGGTTTAACTTTGCTAACGATAGCCAAGATCGGATTATGCATTCAGGCAAGTTCAACTGGACCTATGTCTTGGGCTCAGGCCTAATGGATCCGCTATATTTAGGTAAAACCGTGATTGTGCATGAAGGCAAAAACGATGCCGATACCTGGACGCGCTTGATTGCCAAGCACAGCGCCACCATTTTTGTTGGTGTACCGACAATTTATCGGCAAATTATACAAAAAAGCAAAGCCTTGCAGGCTGATGTGCCAACCCTACGCCATTGCATGAGTGCTGGAGAGCATTTGTCTGATGAAGTCCTGCAGCAATGGCGTGATCGTTTTGGCGTAGATATTTATGAAGCCGTTGGCATGAGCGAGTTTTCTTATTACTTATCCCAAAGCATTGCACGCCCAATTCGCGCAGGTTCAGCTGGCTTTCCACAGCCTGGCCATGATATTCAATTATTAGATCCTGAAACTTTACAACCAGTTGCCACTGGCGAAGAAGGCATGATCTGTGTGCCTGATAATGACCCAGGCCTGTTCTTGCGCTACTGGAATCTTGATGAAGAAACGGCCAAATACAAACATGATGGCTGGTTTTTTACTGGTGATTATGCCCGCTACGATGGCGATGGTTATATTTGGTTTTTGGGTCGTAAAGATGACATTATTAAAAGCTTCGGCTACCGTGTATCGCCCTATGAAATCGAGCGTGTTTATAAATCACATCCTGCCGTGGCTGATTGTGCTGCCGTTGGTGAAGAATTAGAAAAGGACAAGCTATTAGTAGTGACTTATGTCATTTTACAGCCTAATGCTGAGGTAACTGCCGACGAGTTGTTAAGCTTTGGTAAACAACATTTAGCGGCTTATAAAGCACCTAAAACCGTTTATTTGACTAAAGATTTCCCCCGCACTAAAAATGGTAAAATCCTACGCAAAGATATTAACAATAAAATGGCTTACGCAAAATCCGCGCGCTAACACACACTATTTCTTTTAAATCATAGGCTGCTACATTGACCACTGTTCATCAAGAAGACTTTATTCAAAGCATTGCTGATGCCTTGCAATATATTTCTTATTACCATCCTGTTGACTATATACAGGCGTTAGGGCATGCCTATGAGGCAGAGCAGTCGCCAGCAGCTAAGGACGCAATCGCACAAATTCTAACAAACTCCAGATTATGTGCTGAAGGTAAAAGACCGCTATGTCAGGATACTGGCATTGTTGTTGCTTTCGTTAATGTCGGTATGCAAGTGCGCTGGGATACTAAATCAGGTGTAGCGTTGATGGATGTAGTGCAAATGGTGAACGCGGGTGTTAGCCGAGCTTACCAATTGCCTGAGAATAAATTACGCGCGTCAATTGTGAGTGATCCTGCTGGAAAGCGCACCAATACTAAAGACAACACACCTGCAATCGTACATGTTTCTCTAGTTGCGGGTGATAAAGTGGATGTGAGTATTGCTGCAAAGGGCGGGGGTTCGGAGAATAAAGCGAAGCTGGCAATGCTTAACCCAAATGACAGCATTGTGGATTGGATCTTAGAAGTTGTGCCCAAAATGGGTGCAGGTTGGTGCCCACCAGGCATGCTAGGAATAGGAATTGGTGGCAGTGCGGAAAAAGCCATGTTACTCGCTAAAGAATCATTAATGGCGCCGATTGATATCCATGAACTCAAAACAAAAGGTGCGAAGAATCGGATAGAGGAGTTGCGCTTAGAAATTTTTGATAAAGTAAATGCACTGGGTATAGGTGCGCAAGGTTTAGGCGGTTTAGCCACCGTGCTTGATGTGAAAATTTTGGATTATCCTACTCATGCAGCCAGCTTGCCTGTGGCGATTATCCCTAACTGCGCAGCAACGCGCCATGTACACTTTGAATTAGATGGTAGCGGTGCTGCTGAATTGGTCGCACCAAATTTAGATGATTGGCCTAAGGTGCATTGGTCACCTAGCGCTGATTCACCAAGAGTGAATTTGGATACGATTACACGGGCTGATATTCAAGCTTGGCAGCCAGGACAGACTTTATTGCTAAGTGGCAAGTTGCTTACAGGACGTGATGCAGCGCATAAGCGCATCGCGACTATGCTAGCTAAGGGTGAAAAGTTACCAGTAGATTTTAGCAATCGCTTTATTTATTACGTAGGGCCTGTAGATCCAGTGGGTGATGAAGCTGTAGGGCCTGCGGGTCCAACGACGGCAACACGTATGGATGGTTTTACCGAAATGATGCTTAGCCAAACTGGGTTATTGGGAATGGTAGGTAAGGCTGAGCGTGGTGATGATACGATAGCCGCCATTGCCAAGCACCAGTCAATTTACTTGACTGCAGTTGGTGGTGCCGCTTATTTGGTGAGTAAAGCGATTAAAAAAGCAGAAGTATTGGCCTTTGCAGACTTGGGCATGGAGGCGATATATGAGTTTACGGTGCAAGATATGCCTGTAACTGTTGCGGTTGATAGTAAGGGTGTTTCAGTGCACAGCACTGGACCGGCTTTATGGAAAGCAAATATTGCGGCAGAAAAGTTGGCTCGGCATCCGCAAATAGAGATTACTGAGATTTAGCCACTTTATGACGAGCACTATTTGCATTAATATTAATGCAAATTGACTATATTTTTTCATAAGCGACCGTGACATTTTGAATTTAAGATTACTTTTTGCTTCGAGTTTACTGTGCGTAAGCCTTATGTCTAGTGCACACGAAGTATTGTCTTATCTGATTGAGCCTGAGTATCTTGGCCCAAGCGTGGAAGATAACGTGATATTAATGGACACCGATAAAAATGGCTATGCCGATATATTTGAAGTGCGTGCTTATTTAGAAAAAATACACGGCAGAGATTACCAAAAAGAGCTTCTGGATAAATGGGAATCCTCGGCTAGTGGCAAGAGCTGCAGTACTTCGTTTGCCAAACAGTTGTACCTAAAGTAATAGAACTAAATTAGATAAACTATGCTGCATAGGCGCTAGCCACTAGTGCAGCTTGTATAATGAACATTAACGATTCAATAAAACTTAAGACGCCTAACCCATGCTAAAAGCCTATGCTGCGCACGTTCAAGAACGTGCAACCCAAAATCTACCACCTTTACCTTTAAGTGCCGAGCAAGTGGCAGAAGTCGTAAGTCTGCTAAAAAATCCACCCGTGGGTGAAGGTGAAAATCTACTCAATTTAATTAGCAATCGAACTCCAGCAGGCGTAGACCAAGCCGCTTACGTAAAGGCTGCATTTTTATCTGACTTAGCGATTGGTAAAGCACAGTCACCATTAATTAACGCAGATCTTGCTGTGGAATTGCTCGGTACGATGCTAGGTGGATACAACGTGCAGGCGTTGGTGGCTTTGCTTGACACTACGATGGCAGTCGCGGCGGTAAAAGCGTTGTCTAATACGATCTTAATGTTTGATGCATTTCATGATGTAGATGAAAAAATGAAAGCGGGCAATGTGCATGCTAAAGCACTGATCGAATCTTGGGCTAATGCCGAGTGGTTTAGTAATGCGCCAGCACTAGAGCAAGAAATTAAAGTGGTGGTGTTTAAAGTCGATGGTGAAACCAATACCGATGATTTAAGCCCAGCTCAAGAGGCTTGGAGCCGTCCAGATATTCCATTGCACGCCAAAGCGATGTTGGTCAGTAAAATGCCTGATGGTTTAAAGTTAATTGAAACCCTCAAGCAAAAAGGCTTGCCTTTGGCTTACGTTGGTGATGTCGTTGGTACAGGATCTTCACGTAAATCTGCTATTAACTCCCTGCAGTGGTTTATGGGAGATGATATTCCTAACATCCCAAATAAGCGTACTGGCGGCGTGATTCTAGGCAGCAAAATTGCGCCTATTTTCTTTAATACGGCTGAAGATTCTGGAGCTTTACCGATTCAGTGCGACGTCTCTAAGATGCAAACTGGAGATGTCATCACGATAAAGCCCTACGCAGGACAAGTATTGAATGCTTTAGGAGATGTGATTTCAAGTTTTGATCTAGCACCTTTGACGATGCCTGATGAAGTGCGAGCTGGCGGCCGTATTTCCTTGATCATTGGTCGTGGATTAACCGCTAATGCACGTGAAGCATTAGGGTTGGCACCATCTACTATATTTATCAAGTCAATGACACCTAAAGACACCGGGAAAGGCTATACCTTAGCGCAAAAAATGGTGGGTCGTGCTTGTGGTTTGCCTGAAGGTACTGGTGTTCGTCCCGGTAGTTACTGTGAACCAAAAGCGACCACGGTAGGTTCGCAAGATACTACTGGTGGCATGACACGTGATGAGCTGAAAGAACTCGCTTGTTTAGGCTTTAGTGCAGATTTAGTGATGCAAAGTTTCTGCCATACTGCTGCTTACCCAAAACCGGTTGATATTAAGTTGCAACATAGCTTGCCAGAATTTATGTCGAGTCGTGGTGGTGTTTCTTTACGTCCTGGTGATGGTGTGATTCACTCTTGGTTAAACCGCCTAATTCTGCCAGATACAGTCGGCACAGGAGGTGACTCACATACACGTTTCCCTATCGGCATTTCTTTTCCTGCTGGTTCTGGATTAGTTGCATTTGCTGCTGCGATGGGGGCAATGCCACTTGATATGCCAGAATCAGTTCTGGTTCGATTCACAGGCACAATGCAGCCTGGTATTACACTAAGGGATTTGGTAAATGCTATTCCTTATGCCGCTATTCAAAAAGGCGAGCTTACAGTAGGTAAGCAAGGCAAAAAAAATGTATTTAATGGCCGTATTTTAGAAATTGAAGGTTTGCCAGATTTAAAAGTGGAGCAGGCGTTTGAATTTGCTGATGCTTCAGCTGAGAGATCAGCCAATGGCTGTACAGTAAAGTTAAATAAAGAGCCAGTAATTGAGTTCTTAACTTCAAATATCGTATTGATGCAAAATATGATTGATAACGGTTATGAAGATGCACGCTCACTGCAACGCCGTATTGCGAGTATGCAGGCATGGTTAGCTAAACCTGAATTGCTGTCACCAGATGCAGATGCAGAATATGCTTACATCATTGAAATTGACCTAAATGAAATTAAAGAGCCACTGTTAGCTTGCCCTAATGATCCAGATGACATTAAATTGTTGTCAGCTGTGTCAGGCGATAAAGTGGATGAAGTATTTATTGGCAGTTGTATGACCAATATTGGCCATTATCGCGCAGCTGCCAAAGTGCTTGAAGGCTCTACCAATATCCCAACCCGTTTATGGATAGCGCCACCTACACGTATGGATGAAGATCAATTGCGTAATGAGGGTGTGTATTCTGTATTTGGTGTGGCTGGAGCGCGCACAGAGATCCCAGGTTGTTCACTGTGCATGGGCAATCAGGCGCGTGTTGCGGATAAAGCCACTGTGTTCTCTACCAGTACCCGAAATTTTGATAACCGCATGGGTCGAGATGCGCGCGTATACTTAGGTTCTGCCGAATTGGCTGCTGTGTGTGCCAAGCTAGGCCGCATCCCAAGTTATGCTGAATATATGGAAACGGTAGGAAATAAATTGCAGAATGTGGCTGAAATCTATAAATATCTTAGTTTTGATCAAATGCCAGATTATTCTGCCAGCATGGCCAAAGCCAAGAAAATTATTGCCATTGCAGAAGTTAGCTAACGCACCATTCATTGGTGGCCAATAATCTAAGGTATTTTAATGGTTGATCCTGACAATCCAAATAAAAAAACGGATATTTTTGACCAAGATGCGCTAATAGAAACGCCTAAGCGCGGAGCTTGGAAAATTATGTTGCCGTTAAGCTTGGTGTTGCTTGCGGTAATTTTTGCTGCTTGGCATTTGGGTTGGCATGCCAAAGCCGTGACTGCAGGGGTGCTTTTATTTGCAGCATTCTCGCATCTTTTTGCATGGATATTGGGCATCATTACTTTGCTCCCGTTTATCGGCCCATTACTGGTAAAAGTGCTTAGCCTATCAATTATTTGGCTGTTAAATGCAATTGGCTACCTTGTGGCCTATGTTGCGATCAAGCGTGGTTACTCTAAAGATGTATTGACCTATCGTGCAATTACCATCGCTTTAATAACTGGCATTGTCATTGGTTTTTTGATGGGTAGCTTGCTTTAATTATTAGGCATGGTGATTGCTAAATTTAAGCAAAGTCGGCTTTATAGACATATATTAAAGTTAGGTGATTTCTTCCCTGCCATTTTCTTTTTTGGCGGTTTTCTATGGGATGCGCTAACCATAGGCCAAAATGTTGCGGCGCTTGATTTGTATATCTTTGGTGTTTATCTTAGCGTTGCCGCGTTCATTCTGTATGTCATCGGTAGACCTAGCTATGTCGATGCGGACGCAAGCCATTTATCTTCAAGATTAGGTAAGTTTCGGACGCGAATAAGACAGTCACGTATACACTGGCCACACTTTCCTTATTTTTTGCTGCAGTTTATTTACGGAAATTTACTAAGCTCACTTTTTATTTTGTATTTTAAAAGTGCCAGTCATTGGTTGGCGTGGTTAATGTGCTTGCTATTAGGCGGGCTACTAGTTGGCAATGAGTATCTAGAAAGTGAATACAAGCGATTTACCCTCAGTTGGGCTTTGTTTGGCTTTTGTGCCATGCTGTTATTTAATTTTGCCTTACCTTTTTTAATCGGTAGCATTCATCCAATCTGGTTTTACTTAAGCACACTCATGGGTGTAGTCGCCACGCATAGCCTATATAAACATACACCTAATCACTTTGGTAGTATTAAACCTGTATGGATAATTGCAGTATTGTTGATGTTGGCTTATACCGCCGATATGATCCCGCCAGTCCCTTTGGTTAAGCGAGATATTGCCGTGGCCTATGCGCTCACTAAAGTTAACGGAGATTTCCAGTTAACGCAGCAACCATCAGCTTGGTTCGTATTTTGGCGCAAAACTAGTAATGATTTAGAAGTATTGCCAGGTCAGCGCGTTTATTGCGTATCCTCTGTATTTGCCCCCCCTGGGCTAAATACCAAGCTATACCATCGCTGGCAGTTGTATAACAAAAAACTAGGATGGCAGACCCAGTCTCTCATTGGCTTTTCTTTAGCTGGTGGTCGTTATAACGGATTTCGCGGCTATACCTATAAGCAGAATCTTGCAGAGGGTGAATGGCGGGTTGCTGTAGAAACTGAAAACCAAAAGACTGTGGCAATTTACACCTTCACAATCAAGAGCGTAACTGCAACGATCCCTACAATCACGCAAACCTTTTAATAGCTTTTGGCCGGGGTTGTCTTAATAATTTTAGCTTTCTAGTCCCTAGTTATCCAAATTTATTTACTGCACCAAGTTGCTGTAACTCTTCATCGTTGTATAAGCGACCGCGAGTAATAAACGCCATGCCTGTGCCGCAGTCTAATGAAAATGATCCGCTAGAGCCTGATACCGCGTCTAAGATGGTGTGGGTGTTTTCTGAGAATTGAAAATGGCTGTGGCCCATGTAAAAAATAGCGCCATCTAGTTCGCCCAGGATCACATCGGAAGGGCTAGGTTTGAATTCATTTGCTGGCATACATAATGGGCCGCTGCCTTCGCAACAGCCCCCAGATTGTAGAAATACAATGGGGCCAAATTGTGCTGTGAGCTTGTGTATTAATTCTAATGCGGCAGGGGTTGCAGAAAGACGTTCAGTCATAAAAAGTCTCCTATTACATATAAAAAACTAGCATATAAGCAAAAGGCGGCATAGCCGCCTTTTGCTTTACTTATTGCTTAAAACAAGTCGCTTAGAAGAAGCCTAGTTTTTTAGGACTATAGCTTACTAATAAGTTTTTGGTTTGTTGGTAGTGATCTAACATCATTTTATGTGTTTCACGGCCAATACCAGACTCTTTATAACCACCAAATGCAGCATGTGCAGGGTATGCATGGTAGCAGTTAGTCCATACGCGACCAGCTTTAATGCCACGACCCATACGGTAAGCTCGGCTACCATCACGTGACCAAACGCCAGAACCTAGACCAAATACTGTGTCATTAGCAATCGCTAGTGCGTCTGCTTCATCTTTAAAGGTTGTAACAGCTAATACTGGGCCAAAAATTTCTTCTTGGAACACGCGCATTTTGTTGTTGCCTTTTAGTAAGGTAGGTTGCACATAATAACCTTCAGCAAATGCTCCGCTTAATACATTACGTTGACCGCCAATTAAAAGTTCTGCACCTTCTTGTTTACCAATATCCATGTAAGACATGATTTTGTTTAATTGGTCTTGTGATGCTTGTGCACCGATCATGGTGTTAGGATCTAAAGGGTTACCTTGCACAATAGCAGCCACACGTGGCAACACTCTTTCCATGAATTTGTCATAAACAGACTCTTGGATTAACGCACGTGATGGGCTAGTACAAACTTCGCCTTGGTTGAATGCAAATAGCACCAAGCCTTCAACCGCTTTATCAAAGAAGTCATCGTCAGCATCCGCAATATCTTCAAAGAAGATGTTAGGTGACTTGCCGCCTAATTCTAAAGTAGCTGGAATTAAGTTAGATGCAGCAGCTTGAGCAATGACACGACCCGTTGCGGTTGAACCGGTAAATGCAATTTTGCCAATACGACGACTGTTAGCAAGTGGTGCGCCGACTTCACGACCGTAACCATTCACAATATTGATTACGCCTGGTGGCAAGATATCAGCAATCAATTCCATTAAAATCAATATGCTGATTGGTGTAAATTCTGCTGGTTTCATGACAACACAGTTACCAGCAACCACTGCAGGTGCTAGTTTCCAAGCGGCCATAAGGATTGGGAAGTTCCATGGAATAATTTGACCAATGACACCGATAGGCTCATGGAAGTGATAAGCCACCATAGTCTCATCGATTTCACTTAAAGAACCTTCTTGCGCACGCATACAGCCTGCGAAATAGCGGAAGTGATCAATCGCCAACGGAATATCAGCATTCATTGTTTCACGAATTGGTTTGCCGTTATCTATGGTTTCAGCCGTCGCTAGTAATTCAAGATTAGCTTCTAAGCGATCTGCAATTTTAAGTAACAAATTAGCGCGCTCGCCTGGTGCCGTACGACCCCATTTGTCAGCTGCAGCATGTGCTGCATCTAATGCCAATTCAACATCTTCTTCGCTTGAACGCGCTGCTTTAGTATAAGGTTTGCCAGTAATTGGTGTAATTACATCAAAATACTCGCCTTTAACAGGTGCAACCCATTTGCCGCCAATAAAATTATCATACTTGGCTTTATAAGGTATTTTTACGCCAAGGCCTTTTAGTAGATCTAAACTCATGCTGACTCCTCTAGTTTTTCTATTGTAAATATAGTTTATCTGCTCGTTAAACCTGATTGATTCGTGAGCATTATCATGTTGCTAAAAAGCTCGTTTGGTTTCCTATACCCTATATGCAGCAAGGGATTTGTAAGTAAATTGTAAACGCTAGCCCGTACCAAACAATAACCCTTAGCACGGCGCAAATCAAGCAATAATTTTCACTTTTTCATAAGTCTTGTATATGAGTTGTGCTTATATTTTTGTCTGCTAGTTAAAAGCATTGTTGAATTTAAATTGGTATTAGCCACTATAGGACTATGTTGTATTTATTGTAATTAGTTGCAGAAATTTAGTTATGATTTATGGGGTGGTAACGTTAAAATGCCTAGTTGGAAATGAATAGCAAACGCCAGTTGCGCTTGTCATGAATCGCTTGGTTTTACAACATTCAAGGAGCAATAAGATGAGTCAAAATAGCGTAGTAGTTGAATCTATCCCTAAGTGTGGCTGTGGCCGCAGTTTACATATGCCTTATTGTGATGGCAGTCATGGACGTTCTGATGCGCAATATGCAGAATGGAAGTTACAAACCGAGCAAGAAAAGCTTCAGGCGACTGCAGACAAAGAAAAGTCTTTAAATAAGTGTCTTTAAGGGTAAATTTAGTTTTTTGTAATAGTGATTAAAGTATCTTGCTAGATTATAATTCAGCATGTTTTTTAGAGGGTTGTTGCTTTGGAAGCTAAGTACCTTGGAAAGGTATTCCAACCGCAAGGTTGACAGTTCGATTCTGTAGCCCTCTGCCCATTATTTACTAACCAGTTTTTATCATACTTTTAGTATGTTAAATCTCACCTATTCCAAGATTTAAATTCCACATATTGATTAAGTCTAACACCCCGACTTATTACAAGCATCACGCACTTGTCCTAGCGTTGTAATAAACCCGTCAATATCAGGTAACTTTGGTTTGTAATACTGATTTACAGACGCCTTAATTGTAGACGCTGCGTGGTCAGGATAGTCTTTGGTAATGTTAACAAGCTCGGCAACCCTATCTCGACAATGTTTAGCGCTCATCCCCATATGAACGCCGAAGTCGCATATTTTCTCAAATAAATTGTCTGGAGTTTTGCCTGATTGTGCAAAAGGCAGGTCGCCCATGCCGCCAATACCGGAAAATGAGATGGCGGAAAGTATGTCATGATTAGCGCGCATGCCTCGGTAGGCTCGCATAGGCGCAGGGTCGAACACAGGAGATAGTCGTGCATTTCCGTTAGCGCCGAGGATAGCCCAGTTTTCAAGGTGCAGGTCTCCGTTACCGGTTAGAAATGACATGACTAATCGGGTGAATAGATCGGCACGATCCAGAGTGCTGTTTTCACTCACAAGTTTCAGCGCCTTCCAGACGTCCTCCATGCTGCCGTCCGTGGTATCGAAGAACTTTCCAGGACTGCCTGATTGCAGGATACTGTAAAGCGATTCTAGTGGAATTGGTAATCCATGGTGACGATCGAATCGTTCCGTTGCCATGACAGAGACTTTCTCGCTTTTGAATTCAAACTCATGCCTCCAAATACGAGGAATATCAAGGCCTGCCAGTTTGTGATACTGGTAACAAAGGTGTTCAAGTGGAATCAAACCTGGGTAATGCGGCGTATCAATCTTAGCTAACACTAAGGTGCCATTGTCTGGGGAAGTGACCCCATCCCAATCCCCATTTGCATTCAATGTAATGCCTGTGAGCAATTTTGGATTTAAACCAGTTACTCCCGGTGTGGGGCCAACAGCCTCGATAATTTCTTCAATTTCATCGTCGTTACTTGCCGTTCCTTCAGCAATTCTTTTGAAGGCTGCCCAAAGGGCTGATGAGCCTTCTTTTGATAAATCTTTCCGTGAAGGAATTAAATAATACCTTTCTGCATCTTGGTCAGATTTAAAGGCGTCAACATGCCCAATGCCATTTCTACCAGCGAACAAAAGCATCTCCCACTCTTGGTCGATGATAGGCATTCCGCGGATGTTGATACGTCGCTCTAATAGCTTACTAAGAATTACGTACTGCGGATTATTATTCCTTGGAGGCATGAGTACCCGTAATTGGGGTGGCAAATTACTGGTAGGTGTGCGCGGGAAAACCATGGTCGGATGATTCAGTTTATCGTGAACCAGGCTAATCCCTGGAAGTCCAAGGTCTATAGCCTCTTTTGTTTTTGTAACGCGTAGCTCTGATGGCGTTAATGTCATCTCTGCCAGTTTAACTGGACTACCACTATACCGAGTCCAAAGTACACCGTACTTGTCCATCAAAACAGCTCCCCACGCGCAAGCTTCTCTGAAGCTTCGTTATCTGGAACAACAACAAGCTTTAGCCCTGCCGCCTCAAGCAGTTTATTGATGGTAGAAAATCGACAGTCTCCCGTAGACAATAATCGACTAATAGCAGGCTGATGCAATCCAGCATGATTGGTTAGTTGTTGCCTACTTAAATTTTTTTTTGCGGCATCAGAAAAAATCTGATCGATAAGATAGTTGAGCTTCATAACACTAACGTTAATTTTTAAGTTAATTAGTTTTAATTATAACGTTTACGTTATAATATGGCAAGTGTTTTTAACGAGTTTTCTTTTTGTCCTCGATTAATGCTTGAATTAAGCGTGACTTTTTTTCATGACATTGGTGGTCGACGATTTTCAGGTTTGGCTAACAACAAATGTACATCACCTAGCGCTCTCTCTAAAAATCCACCTTCGCAATAGCTTAAATAAAATTCCCACATACAGATAAACTCATCCGAATAGCCAAGTTGCTTCACTTGAAGCCTATTGGCCATAAAGTTTTTGCGCCACAATCTTAATGTAGTCGCGTAGTGTGGGCCGATATCCTCTAAATCAAATAGCCGCAAGTCTGTCATTTTGCTGATGCTATTAATCATTGCGGTGATTGATGGAATGCAGGATCCTGGGAAAATATACCGCTGTATAAAATCCACTGAGTTTTTTGCACTTTCATAGCGCTGGTCAGCGATTGTGATGGCTTGTATTAGTGCCAACCCATTAGGCTTAAGTAGACTTCCAACTTTAGCGAAGTAGGTGTCGTAGAATTGATGCCCCACGGCTTCTACCATTTCAATTGAAACTAATTTATCGAACTGACCCTGCAATTCACGATAATCTTCAAGTAACAACGTAATTTTATGGCTTAATCCAGCGGCTTCTACGCGAGCCTTTGCCAAAGTAAATTGCTGCTTGGATATCGTGGTGGTGGTGACATGACATCCATAATGGCTCGCTGCATATATTGCAAACCCAGCCCATCCAGTACCGATTTCCACAACGTGATCAGTAGATTGCAAGTCGAGCTTCTCGCAAATGGTTTTAAGTTTAAGTTCAGATCCTGATTGTAAACTGGTAGTCTGCGCATTAAACATTGCACTTGAATACATCATGGTTGGGTCAAGAAATAAGGAGAACATCTCATTGCCTAAATCATAATGTGCAGCGATATTTTTACGACTACCCTCAGTAGTATTACTGTTTAGCCAATGCAGCAATTTGAGTGCTGGTTTAGTTAGCCATTGGTAACCTCCCTCCAGAGTGTCCATTACGGATTGGTTTATACACATAATGCGCACTACATTAGTTAAATTGTCAGCAGACCAGTAGCCGAGCATATACGCTTCACCAGCACCAATGCTGCCACCAAAGGCTATTTCTCCATAAAAGCGTTGGTCATGTATGGTGATACTCGCTTTAATCCCACCGCTATTACCAAAGGTATGTTGATCATCACTATCAATTAAAATTAGCTGACCTAAACTAAGTTTTTGTAGCTTTTTAAGTATTTGCGTTTTAGCCAGTTTCGATACCCATTGTGCGCGGCTTTTGACTTTAAGGTTTGTGGTCAGTGTTTCTTGTATTGGGATTGGTTTATTCATCGTTGTCTACAATTGGTTTTGCATAAAATGGGGTGCGTTTTAGCCAAAGAAGGAGTGCGTTCCAGTAAATGCCGCTAACAACTTTGAGCGTCATAAAGGGGTAAGCCAGTAAAATCTTATTCAGAGTTTTTTCGCTGATTTCTTTGCGCTCCAATGATAATTTGGCGTTAAAGATTTGTTCACTGTTTTCAATATTTCTCATATGAATATAAAGCTGCTTAGCTTCTACTATGAATGCCCATTGATATTCAATATTCATCGACATAAACGGAGAAACATGAAAGATTTTCTTAAATTCAAACTCAGTGACTTCTCCACGAGGTGTTAATTTTACAGATCTATCTTTACTGAAATCATGGACATAGGCATGATCATCCCCCCATGGTGTATTAGTAATATGACTGACGATGGCTTGCAAAGTCACACCATCGGCTTCGAAGCAATAATAAAAAGAGACTGGGTTAAAGCAATGACCAAAGTAGCGCATATTTGTTAGTAAGCGAATGGGGCCCCGTAAGGTGGATCCAGTAGTTTTCGCCACTAAGTTGCTAATCTCTTTTTTGAGCGGAATTAAGGGATTGCCGTAGTAGTCTTCACGCTTAAACCAGGCCCAATTGTTTCTCAGATATGACCAATTTTTATAGTCTTTAAACAAACTAGGTAATTCGTCTAAATCAAGATACATCATAAATACGTGGTAGAAAAAGCCATGCGACTTAGGCTTAGAGCGATGATGGCTCACGATGCCTTCAAAAATAGCACTATGCTTCATTGTTTTTAATAGCTAGCTCAAAATGATTAATTGCAGCAAGCGCACTGACGACACCATCTTCGTGAAAGCCATTACCCCAATACGCGCCAGCGTATCCAGTGCGATTCTTTCCGCTAATTGCCGCATGTTTAGCTTGGGCTGCCGCACCTGCCAAGGTGTAAATAGGGTGCATATACTTAATACGTTTTATTACTTTGGCAGGATTGATATTTTGGATGTGATTTAATGTCACTAACAGCGGTGTTACGCTTTTTAAGCTCTGTAATATATTCATATTGTAGGTGACCGCCACCTGAGTGGCAGTAGGGGTGGTGACATGGTAGTTCCATGCCGCCCACGCTAACTTGCGTTTAGGCATTAGCGTGTCGTCGTGATGTAAATAAATGGTGTTTTCTTGAAATGGAATTGCGCTCAAGATGGATTGCTCGTCCGGTGTTTTGTCACTGAGTAACTTGAGTGCTTGGTCGCTATGGCAGGCAAAAAATACATAATCAAAAGTTTCTTCTTTCTGATGCAATGGTTTTACTCGCACAGAAGACTTGAGTCTACGTACTGATTCAATAGGAGTGTTGAGGCGTATTTTATGTTTAAAGCTGTTAGTTAATGCCTTTACGTAACTAGCGGAACCGCCTTTAATCGTTAGCCATTGAGGTCTGTCATTAACAGTAAGCATGCCGTGATGATGAAAAAAACGAACAAAAAAACGTGCAGGAAAGCTTAGCATCTGCTGAGCATCTGTCGACCAGATTGCGGCACCCATAGGAATGATGTAATGATCAATAAATTGCTGGCTATAAGCGCCCACTTTTAAATACTCACCTAAGCTGATTTCATGACCATCACTTAATAACTCGGGTGCTGTTTTATTGAAGCGCAAAATATCACGAATCATGCGATGAAATGAAGGTTTAAACAGGTTGCCACGTTGCGCAAATAAGCTATTTAAATTAGTACCGTTATATTCCAGATCAGTGTGGTCACATCGCACGCTAAAGCTCATGTGGCTTGGTTGCCAAGCTACTTTAAGTTCGTTTAGTAAGGCCATAAAGTTGGGGTAGGTGCGATCGTTAAACACAATAAAGCCCGTATCTACATTAACCTGCTTGCCTTCATGCAAAATTTGATGCGTATGCGTATGGCCGCCGATATAGCTCTCAGCTTCAAAAACAGTAATATCGTGGTTTTTGTGCAGGTAGTAAGCAAGTGTATTTCCTGCGATTCCACTTCCTATAATGGCTATTTTCAAAGTTTTTCTGCGCTTATTCTGCGTGAGTTACGCATCTGAATTGAGACTGTTCTAACATCCCATATTAATCCTAGGGCAGCGAGTATTTTTAAGCCGTAATAGGTAATGTCAATTTCCCACCAGTAAAAGCCTTGTCTAGCGGATCCTGGAAAGTGATGATGGTTGTTATGCCAACCTTCGCCTAGTGTAAGCAGAGCTATCCATAAGTTATTGCGGCTTTGATCAGGGGTGGCGTAACGCCGATTTCCCCAAACATGCGCCAGTGAATTGACGGTAAATGTGGCGTGATATAGCAACACGGTAGAAATTACAAAGCCCCATACCAATAATTGTGGGCCATTGGTATTGAAATGTGGGTAATAGTCCGCGAGGAATACTCCTAGCATATATATGCTTAATGCAAATAAACTCGGCACGACGACATCAAAACGGTCTAACCAACGTAACTCTACAAATTTTGCCAAATCTTTCACACGCATTGTTTGCGTTGCAAAATGTTGATTGGATAAAAACCACCCTAAATGACTCCATAAAAAGCCATGCTGAACTGGTGAATGTGCATCATCGTTTTGATCTGAATTCACATGATGTTGTCTGTGGTGGGAAGCCCACCATAGCGGGCCACGTTGAACAGCTGTGGCGCCTATCACCGCTAATACAAGTTGGAATGCTCGCGTAGTGCGAAATGTTTTATGAGAAAAATAGCGATGATAAAAGCCTGTTACTGCAAACATACGAATGGCATATAAAGCCAATGCAAAAAGAACAGCAAACACACTCACACCAACCCAAAATACGGCAAAGCATGCAAGGTGCAAGATGATAAAAGGGACTACGCGCACAATATCAACTTCTCTCCAGTCTGCTTCATAGTCAGTTAATGCTCCCTCAACTTTGACGGCATTATTGTCAAACCATTTACTTAGTTTTTTTAGCATAATATTGTGGTGTGGTTTTGTTGTTATTGGTGTTTGTTTTGGTTGTGCGGCACTTTTCGTAATAAGCTCAAATCGTATCCAAGCTTAGCAATCAATGCGATTGACTCTCGATATTCAGTGTCGCTAATAGTGGGGGTTCGAGCCATCAGCCATACAAAATCACGTTTATTACGTGCAATGATGGTTTGGGTGTAATCTTCATTTAAGTAAGCGATGATGTATTCAGCTTTAATTGGCCAAATAAACTGCATATCCCACAAAGCATTGCCACTATTTTCAACCACAAATCCACGTGGTTTGTAAGTCTTGAGTTTTCCATCAAGGCTACCTTGATTAAACGTGAAGGTGGTAGCGATACTGCCATCTTTATCTAGTTGGTAGCTTTCAACTGCATTGTAAGATTCAGTTTCTATCATGGTTGGAATAGCAGCAATTACATACCAGTCCCCCATAAATTTAGGTAAATCCACTTTGGGTACCATTTTGATTGGTGGTAGATTAGGGCTAGCGCACGCAGTAATCATTGACGAGAGTAGTGACATAATTAAAATTCTTTTTATATAGTAAGCAATCATTTATGAATAAAACCTAATGTAATTTATTGATTTTTTTCTTAGCAAGACCGGGTAGGAATGCGTTGGTATTTTTAATGTATTGCAAATAAGCGGGACGACGTTCTGCGATATCTTTTTCTAATAGTGCTACACCGCTGACTTTAAGCAACAGCAAAGTCATCAGCAATGGTGACGCTATTGTCCACCAAGCGCCTGCACCTACACTGATTAAATAGAAGCCCCACCAAACACAACATTCTCCAAAGTAGTTCGGATGCCGGCTATAGCGCCATAAGCCACTATTAAGCACTTTATCTTTGTTATTAAACTTAGCCTTAAAGCTACTTAACTGCCAGTCAGCAATGCTTTCCCAACTTATTCCTACAATGACAATTATTGCACCCCATATATCGATGCTGTTTAATGCTGATTTGCTGCCTATAGCGCCAAATAATGACAGGGAGATAACCCATGCCAATACTGCCTGCAACCCAAATACAATATAAATGCTAGTGAACCAGAAGTAGGGGCCGTTATTTCGTCGTATGGCCGCATAGCGATGATCCTCATGTGGATTCCAATTTCGCCAAGTTAAATAGACGCAAAGTCGAATCGACCAAATCGTGACCAAAGACAGCACTAGCAACGTGCGTGTGTCAAGTTCATAAAAGGACAAAGTGTAGGTGTAAGCAGATATACCCAAAAACAAACTCCACATACTATCCACATGAGTAACATTGTTCCGGAATAAGCTCAACAGCCACCCAGTTAAAGCAAGAAGTCCTATTGAGAGCAACCCAGCACTGTAGATATGCCAGTTAATCAAAGTTTGATACCTTAAACGTATGTGTGTTGGTGCTTTGTTCAAAGCCATCAAAGCGTTTTGAGATGAATAGTAATAGGGGGGTAATGATTGCCCACCCTAAGGCTAACGTTACATAACTAATATTACTTAATATGACCACTGCCCCAAGTTTTTCTGCGCTTAAATAGGCCAAAGGCCCGCCCATGAACCCAAATAGAATAGCTATTAAATGTTGGTTGCGCATCCAGCGTAAACTGACATTGAGTATGGTGCTAAAGCCTAACCAGAGCCCTAAAATCCATACAGGCACTACAGATGAACTCCAGCCGTGGTTCATATAGGTGACTAAATTAAATGACAGTAACGCCTGGTCAAAAGATGCACCTAGTGCTAACGCACTTCCCATTAGCCATATCTCAGCTTTAGGTGCTTTGGCTTGTATTAAATGCCAAGCCAAAATCCCAGCGGTAACGATGATGCCCATATACGGCAAACTATTTGCTGCGCCTAGGACACAGGCAAACCAGGACACTTGAAATAAAATAACATTAATAATCATCAAATTTTAGGCGTCCGTCACCGGACGCTCAAATTGATAGTGCGATACCCACCATTCCTGACCATTGTTATAGCCAAAAAGCTCAGCACAAGCCATAAAGAATATGCGCCAGCGGTTACGCCATTTAACAGCATCTTGAGCACCATAGGTCTTCACTAAAATGGGGGTGATGACCGCTTCATGTTTGTCCATATTGGCCAGCCACGCATTAGCAGTTTTTTCGTAATGGGTACCATCCCAACGCCAGCGACGGTTTAGCTTTAATTTTTCCTGAAAGTGAAGTGGCAGGTCATCACTTGGCATCATGCCGCCAGAGAAAAAATACTGGCTCATCCAGTCGTCGTCGCCTTGCACTTCAAATGCGTAAGGCGTAGATCTGTGGACAAAGATATGCATAAAGAACTTACCACCAGGGATTAGCCAATCATGAATTTTTGCATACAACACTTGATGGTTGCGCATATGCTCAAACATTTCTACGGATACCACGCGATCAAAGCCCGCTTCTATGGAGAACTGACTAGGCTCAAAGGTATTCATATCACAGGTAATGACTGTAATGTTTTTTAGACCACGTTCTTTTGCGGTTTTATTGATGTATTCGCGTTGCGAATTTGAATTAGAAACTGCCGTGATTCTGCTGTTGGGATAGTGTGATGCCATCCATAACGTTAGGGAACCCCATCCGCATCCTAGTTCAAGGATGTTCTGACCGTCTTGCAAGTCCGCATGCTCACAGCTTAGCTGCAAGGCTTGGGTTTCCGCATCTTCTAAAGTGCTGGTTTCTTCTAGCCAAAAGCAGCTGCTATATTTTCGATGCTTACCTAAACAAAATTCAAAAAACTCGGTTGGCAACTCATAGTGCTGTGCATTTGCCAGTTCTGGCACCAAGGCAATCGGCGCGTCACTCATGGAGTCAAAAAAAGCGGTTTCAATTTGTGCGCCAACTTCACAATTATTGGCGACAATTTCTTGCAGACGCTGTTTAGATAAGTTGGTAATGCCTTGTCGGATGAGCCTATCTGGCAGTAATCCTTTTTCTGCCAACTGTATGGCCAATCTCGTTAATTGCATTTCCATCCTTTATTTTTTTAATCGTTTGCAATGTGGCCACTTTGAAATACGTGGCCAAAAGCGATTTTTTTGATCAGAGACGCCTATATTACTTAGCAATTATGACTTTCTTAATACTGCTGCTAGCAAAATATATTTTTAATACTCTGTTTTAGTCCAGCAGCATTTTTTTAAGTTCAATTGTATTTTTTACTGTATGGCGGGCAAGTCTTCCCAGTGAGTGGTGTAACTCGGACTCTTATTGCCTTGCTTCATGCGCCACGGGCGCTTAAAGCCTTCACTTGCGAGTTTAATAGATGCCTTGCCCATTTTGCGGTTGATGTTATCCATGGCAGCCATCAACGCCTCAGACTTGGGTGAGGCTTCACTCTGACTAAATAAATCTGTTTGAACCCTTAGCTTTGACACAATCTCACCGAGTATGACGCCAGCCTTAGCGTAGTTGTAATTAGGTTTATAGATTTGCTTTAAACCCCAAAGAGCCGCATTGACCAGTTGCCGACTGTCGTCGGTGGGGTAGGTGAGTGGGATAGTCATGCCGTTGCTATAAAACGGGTCATTTGGCTTAAATGGGCTGGTGCGAATGTAGATGTAAACGGAACCAGAAAAACAGTGTTGACGGCGTAGTTTTTCTGCGGCGCTACACACATAGAGTGTGATTGATTCAGCTAGACTATTGTAATCGCACACAGCATAACCAAAGCTACGTGAGCTGATGATTTGCTGTTTTGGCGGGCTTATTTCTTCTAGCTCAATACACACTGTGCCATTAAGCTCTCGGATGGTTTTTTCCATTACTACGCTAAATTGCTGACGTATGCGTCGGGGATTGGCGCGCTTAAGGTCAAGCGCGCTGTTAAAGCCCAGCGCTTGCAACTGGGGTGCAAGTTTGCGACCTATCCCCCAAATTTCACCCACATCAAGTTGCGCAAGCAAAGCATCTAAATCTAAGTCTGGCATGGTGTTGAAGTTACATACGCCAATAAAAGCAGGGCGCTTTTTAGCGCAATGGTTGGCCAGCTTCGATAAGGTCTTGGTTGAAGCGATGCCGACAGACACGGGTAGCCCCGTCCACTTTAAAATGCGCTTACGCATCTGCTGACCGTATTGAATTAAGTCACGCGATCCAAAGCCACTAAGGTCTAGGAACGATTCGTCAATCGAATACACTTCTTGATTTGGACTAAACGCATGCAAGATTGACATGACCCGATTGCTCATGTCGGCATACAGTGCGTAGTTACTAGATAATCCAATAATGCCATGCTGCTTAACTAAGTCTTTAAGCTTAAACCAAGGCGTCCCCATTGCAACGCCTAGTGCTTTAACCTCGTTGCTCCTTGCCACCGCACAACCGTCGTTGTTAGAAAGTACCACCACGGGTTTGCCGGCAAGCTTGGGGTTAAATACACGCTCGCAAGAGACATAGAAGTTATTAACATCAATGAGCGCAATGCTACGCATCGTTTTACTTAAAGCGTCTAAAAGAACCGGTGGCTACGCCCCAAATTTCAAAACTCATCTCTTCGGTAATTTCTATAGGCGAGTAAGCACCAGTTGAGTTGGCTGGTAATAACCTAGGGGTACCATCGGCTCTACGGCTTAAGATTTTAATGGTGAATTCACCATCCACCACAGCTAGTACGATATCGCCCACAGAGGCGAGCTTCGATCGATCAATCACAGCTTTGTCCCCTGGCAACAGCCCGACATCAATCATGGAGTAACCTTGAATAGTGACGAAAAAGGTAGCGTCTTTTTGGTCAATTAAAAACTCACTAGGATCTAGTCGTTTCTCTACATGCTCTTCTGCGGGAGAGGGGAACCCCGCCGACACTTTGGATGAATACAATGGTAGTTTAATAGACGGCGCGTATAACGCTGGCAGTTCAAACTCGCTAATGGCATCAATATCAACCATTAATTTTTTACGTTGATAGGCAGCCAGAAAATCCTTAATCACTGGTGATTGACTGGTTGGAATACGTAGCACAGCAGTAGGCTCGCCAAACTTACCTGAACCGACCTTGCGACCAGCCCCAGGTTGATTTTTACGTGGCGCAATTTTGCTTACATTCGTTTTATTGGTATTTGTTTCGTTAGATTGGCTCATGGCAATTATTGTAACAATAATTAATGAGCTGTGCTTAGCGGATGAATAAAAAAATTTATTTGCTTAGATAGGGTGTTGATATTTTTGGTGCGGCCGAGGTGATGGAACTGGGCGCTGGCAAGAAATTTTGACAATAAGTTGATTGATCCGCCACTTTGGGATAAATGGACCTTAGCTTGTTAAGCCACTAATAATTCACGCAACACTTCAGGGTGTTTGGTCGCAACGTTAATTAATGTTCTAGCAGCACCTGATGGCGTTATTCTACCTTGCTCCCATCCCTGTAAGGTGCGTACAGACACCCCCAGTAAACTAGCAAATTGACTTTGAGAAAGCCCCGTGTTGTGACGAACGCTTACAACAGCAGGGATTTCAACGAGCGTTGAGCGTGAGAACTTGCCAGACTTTAATTCACGAGCAGAAGCTAACAAGTCCGCTTTGAATTGCTCCAATTCAATATCTTTAGCCATGATTAAATTCCTCTTTGAGTTGTGAAAAAAATTCAGCAGGTAAGTTATCAAATTTAGATTTTGCATACACAATCAATAATCCAATTTTACCCAGTTCAAGTTGATTAAAATAAATCACTCTCACACCACCACGCTTACCCATACCTTGACGTGACCAGCGCACCTTACGGCAACCACCGCTATTTGGTATGACATCTCCTGCTAATGGATTAATTGCAATCCAATTGATAAACGCAATACGTTAATCGTCTGCCCATATCGGCTTTGCATATTTAATAAACACACTGGTTTCGATTACGGTCAACATACGCTTACTATACTCTTTAGAAGTATAGTAAGCAATGAGTATTTAGCTGTTCTAGGAGTGCTCTGAATTATTCTTTTTTACTTAATTGGCAGAATTAACAAGAAGCCCAGCATCATGGCAACTTTCGCGTTTGCATCTACTACAAGCTGAAGCTAATGTTAAAAAGTGCCCAGTTTCATATTGTATGCTTATGAGTAAACAGCTATAACCTTTAAGGGGTGAGCCTTTTAACTTTTTCGGTGCGTCCGAAATGATGAAGTTGGGCGCTAGTAAGAGTCTCTGCTAATTTTTTTAAGTTTTAATTTGACGAGGGTCTGAAAGATCATAATCATTTGAAGTCTAAGTGGTGCTTTCGTAAATTATTTTCCAGTCATTATTTTCTAATATCCAATACTGACGTTTTTGCATTTTATTGCTCAAGTTAGGACTGTTATAGTCTTGCATAAAATCCACTACGACTAAATTTTTATCAGTGTCTGGGTAACTAAACATACTAATCCCTGACACGGATATCGCTACTTTAGATTTTCCCGCCTGTACACCAGTCTTATGCTCAGCCCATTGATTATAGTTAATCCCGTTACTTGAGAATTCATGCGAGTAGTGAGATAAGTATTTGTCAGTTTCCTGCGAATTCCAGTCTAATAGCCAGCTATCTAAGGCCTGTTTTAGAGTGAATCTGTTTGTGGACACATTGGAATTTTCTAGCCACTTAAGATGACTAACAATGACCATTGGCGTTTTCCCATTTTGTAATATGGGATCAAGTGCCTTTAAGTCTGGATTTGTGAGCACTACACAGCCATCACTCGCGCGAGGTGGGCGACTATAGGTATTACTAGGCGTGCCATGAAGCCAAATGCCAGAACCTTTTTTGTTGTGCTGCCTATCCCATTCATTTGGGTAGTTAAGAGGGTAAGCAGCATCACCGTATATATCAGCTAAAGGTTGAGATAACTTTTTCCCCACAAAGTAAACGCCTATTGGGGTACGTTTATCACCATCAGTTTGCTTGCCCGTCCCATTTTTCCCTACGGTAATATAATAGTCGGCTACGTAACTCAAGCGATCATGTTCATTTTTATACAAATAAAGTCTAGATTTGTCGGTATCAACAACCATTACATGGCTTTGCTCTGGGTTTGGCGCCAGTAATAAGTTTGGCAGATTATCTAAATTTTGCTTAGATAAATAGCGATCTAGTCTCACGCGGGCTTCGTCTTGCAAATCTTTAACGGCAGCAGAATTATTGTTGCTAGCCCCACCAAACTCTTGGAGTGATTGCGCCTGTGACATTAACAAATCTCCACGCACTAAGTTGGCCAAATTAAAATTGGGCGTCTTGAGCAGAAGTTGGTCGATGGTTTGAAGTGCCTGCTGGTTTTTGCCTTGGGTTATCTCAAGCAAACTTTTGGCTAATAAATTTTCAGTAATATCGTCTACGCTACTTAGAGCTGGTTTGGCCAAAAGAAGGCCTAAGCTAATGCGATTGATTGCCGTGGCATTCCATGGCAATAATGTAATCGCCGCTAGTAGGGAATAGGTTAATACTTTTTTGGCGTAAAGCATTTAGTTAGTTTCTCAGATCAGAAAGCACTAAGTTGCACATAGAAGCTTTAAAGAGGGTGGCTGGCTTTGAAGGTGACATCATAAATAAGTGCTAATGGCCGACAATTTCTTGTTCAATAAACCAGTTATCGCCAGACTTTTTCATTATCAAAGTTTTTGACGTGTAAATAGGCTTGCTACCAGCACGATATGATTGTTTAAAATGTACTTTTGCATTATTGCTATCAATTGATTTGATTGTGATATTGCTGAGTTCCACGCTTATCTTTTCTGGTCTATTGATACGCTCTCGTCGCTGCACTTCCCATGTTTTTAGGCTCTCACCTTTAGGTGGTTTGAAATTGCTACCATAGCTAGCAAAATATTTATCAAGATTTTTGGCTGACCAGGCTTGTGACCAATTATTTACACTCTCTAATATTTTATCATCCGATTTTTTAGGCGTATCAGGGATAACTTTATCTGACAGTGCTTCAGGTTTTTTAAACTCAGAGGCTTTAATTTGGGAAGTGCGAGGTAAGTTAGCAACTTTAGGTGGCTCATTGGTTGTAATTGTTGGTTTATTTCCAGGGCCAAATAGATCCTTAATTAAAACTAGTTTAGTTTGTGTGCGTGAATTTTTTGAATCTAGCTGCAATGCTTTGTCGTAAGCTACTGAAGCCATCTGTGCATAAATATCCCCTAAATTCTCATGGGCTGTGGCGTAGCTAGGGTTGGTTCTTATTGATGTTTCTAGCGCTTTTTTAGCTTTATCAAATTGGCCTTGCTCTGCGTAAAGAACAGCGAGATTATTAAAAGGTTCTGGAAGGGCGGGGAATTTTTCAGTAAGTTCAGAAAAGGTTTTAATAGCCTCATCACGTTGACCTCGTTCTGCTAGAAGCACCCCTTTCGTAAACAAGGCTTGAGCGTTTTTTTGGTCGGATGTGGTGTAAGTGTTTAATTTATCTATGGTTACAATAGAATGGCTCTCACTTGCCCTTTGCGAAATGCCTTTAAGTTCATCGGCATAAGTTGGAGTTGAGAATACATTGGCCGCTAAAACGATAGCACTTAAAATCAAGGCTAGTTTTTCCACAATGGTGGTGGGAGTTACAATAAAATTATTCATGGTTTTATATATAAATTCTGCGTCAACTCTCCAATTCTACCAACAGCCTAGGTAACAACCAACACATCATTTAGATTTCACCTTAATATTTTCTGTTGACACTCAAATTCAAGCCAATTCACTTTTTGAGTTTCTGGAAGTTTGCTTTGGTGAGATTTTAAGATGTCGCTATTTTCTGCTGATATTACAAGCTCTCGTCCCAACTCTCTAAAACTTCACTGTGCGTTGAGCTTGGATGTGCAAGGTGCGAATTTGCGTTCACCATTCTCAAATTTTTAATACAAGTGATAACTGATTTAGGATCAACTTCTAAATCAATTACGTTTGATCCTTGATAGTATTAGGTGATATATAAAATAAGTGAAATATGTGATAAGATGGTATTTCAGCATTATTCTAATAATGCTCGTGTTGTTATCCTTAAGAGTTAAAAGCTATTACTTAAGGGATTGCCATGAGAAATCGCGCATCGCTTAACCGAATCTACCGCCTAGTTTGGAGTAAGGGCACTTGAGCTTAGGTAGTATTTGCAGAGAGTAGTCGTGGTTTTGGTAAAGGTGGTAACCGAAAAACGGTTGTCATGATTGTCATGCCGTTTGGGATCGCCCAAGCCGAACCGATTTGATTGTTATTTTGAGAAATTACTCGAACTGCAAGTACTTTTGTTTTTTTAATCTTAGTTCTATTGATATGGCTCAATGTGATGAATTTCATTCGGAATATAGTATTTATTATAAAATATGTAATCAAAATTAAAATTTAATAATTACTAAGTGCAAATTATATAAGCAATTTTTCGAAGCGTTATAAATGTAAAACTGAAATTAGTAAAAAGAATATAGGAGTTCAAAGCTAAACAATTAAGGTTGTTGATGTTTGTATAAAGCCAATTAATAGAATA
>CAILXF010000024.1 GCA_903838125.1 uncultured Pseudomonadota bacterium
CAATGCAGAGATCATTTCCAAAAAAGGCTTGTTCAGCAAAGTCTTCAATGAGCTATACACAGGAATTGTTGATTACCGACCTAATAACACGATAATAGATGTCAACTTAAAGGCTAAAACCGTAAAAACAGAATTTGATTCCGTTTATGCTGATGTGCTTAATATCATTCCATCGCAGCGTGCTGGTAAAGTTGCGCAGATGGCAAAACTTAATAATATTGATAAGCGTTGGTGTGAAGTGGATTTTTTAAGTTATGAGTCAAAATTAGCGCCTAATGTACATGTGATTGGTGATGCTGTATCTGCTGCCTTACCTAAGTCTGCCCATATGGCCACTAACCAAGCAAAAGTTTGTGCTAGTGCCATTGTGCAAATCATGGCGGGCTTTGCACCTGACGCGATGCCAGTTTTTGCCAATACTTGTTATAGCTATGTCACAGACAAGTCTGCCATGCATGTCGCTAATGTTTACCGTTATGATGCTGTGAAAAAAATCATGGTATCTGCCGAAGGTGGTGGCGTATCTGTAAGTCCTAGCGAGCAAGAAGGAATATATGCTACCGCTTGGGCGCAAAATATCTGGGCAGATACGCTTACCTAATTGTTAGATAATATGTGGTCTAAGTCAGATTGATTTTTATTGTGTTGCCATTTAAAAAGGATTCTTATGAATAAACCCTCATTAGTCAGCGCGCTGTTCATTGCTGCAATTACCACGTTAGGCATGGCAGCACCTATTAGTGCTCAAGAGCACAGTCACATGCATATGCATAAAATTAGCGGATTAAAAATGCCTGAGTCTGCAGTACAGGCGCAGGATGGGAAAATCTATGTTTCTGAGATTAACGGTTTTGGTGTTGATGGTGACGGTCAGATTACTGTAATTGAAAATGGCAAAACACGTGTCTTTACATCAGGATTAGATGATCCTAAAGGCTTGGTAATTATAGGTAAATATTTATATGTTGCCGATAAAACGAAGATATTAAAAATAGATATGCAGGGTAAAGTACAAGTGTTTGCTGACACCAATGCATTTCCTGAACTGCCGCTATTTTTAAATGATTTAGAGGCAGATATTGCAGGCAATTTATATGTCAGCGATAGTGGAGATCTAAAGGGTGTGGGTGGTGCTATTTACAAAATAAATGCACAAGGGAAAGTGTCGTTGGTGCTTAATAACAAGCAAGAACCACGTCTGCTAGCACCCAATGGCTTGCTAATGGATGATACTGGCGATGTGTTAACGGTGGTAGATTTTGTTTCAGGTGTTTTATATAGTATTAATATGAAAACACATGCATTCACAAATCTCGCTGAAGGCTTTGGCGGTGGTGATGGTTTAGTGCATCATTCCAGTGGAAAAATGTACGTCAGTGACTGGAAAAACGGGAAGGTATTTAGTGTAAATCTGGCTGGCGAAGTAGCTGAAATAAAGGCAGGTTACCAATCTGCTGCAGATATTGCATTAACACGGGATGAACAATATTTAATGGTACCGGATATGAAGGCTGGTGAATTAGATTTTATCCCATTGCATTAATGTGTTCGCAACAACCCTTCGTTGAACTTCGCTTAGCCGCCTTAAACTGCTTAGCCGAAACTGATGCGCTACTGAAATCAAAGGCAGTCAGCGAATTAGCGCTTGCTTGGCAAGCTGGAGAGATGCAACTTGACGCTACTCGTCCAAGCGAATACATATTAGCTACTGAATTACGTGCTATTCCCGGACGGCCTGAAAAGCCGGAGTTGGTTCCTCCATTACTAGTGAAACGCCGTGCAATGAATACGATTGCTGGCCGCGCTGCGCTAGTTCATGCGCTCACCCATATAGAGTTTAATGCTATAAATTTAGCGTTGGACGCTATTTGGCGCTTCAGTGATATGCCTAAAAACTATTATGCCAATTGGCTACAAGTCGCTGCAGAAGAAGCACATCATTTCAATTTACTCAATGGGCATTTGCAAAATCTCGGGTTTCATTACGGAGACTTTGCTGCGCATAATAGCCTTTGGGAAATGGTGGATAGAACCAAGCTAAATATCTTGGCACGGATGGCTTTGGTGCCACGAACTATGGAAGCTAGAGGTTTGGATGCTTTACCAATGCTTAGGGAAAAGCTGGCGCAGGCAGGAGATTTGCAAGCCGCCCAAATTTTGGATATTACCTTACGCGATGAAGTGGGGCATGTCGCTATTGGCAATATTTGGTTTAAATACTTGTGTAATCAGCAGGGATTGTCGCCATTGCCAACCTTTGAGCGCCTTTGTGTGGAATATTCAGCACCTAAGTTACGTGGCCCATTTAATTTAGAAGCCAGGCGAAAAGCCGGATTTACTGAAGCTGAGCTAGAGCAGTTGCATGTCTTGGAGCACGCTAAGTGATGAGCAAATTCACTACGCCGTCTAATCCCACATAATTAAGGGCGTAAGTAGCCTGTGCTTGTACGATAGGTTTAGCGTGGTAAGCAATGCCGATACCAGCAACCGCCATCATTTTGAGATCGTTCGCGCCATCACCGATGGCAATGGTTTGCGCGGCAGTTAATCCTAACTTTTCACGTAGTTTAACAAGCTCATCAGCCTTAACTTGTGCATCGACAATGTCGCCTAATATATGACCAGTCAATTTACCATCTATAATTTCCACCGTATTAGAAACTGCATAATCCAAACCCAACATCGTTTTGACTTGCTCAGCAAAAAAGGTAAAGCCACCAGAAACTAGTAAGGTGGTAATGTTATTGCTTCTGCATGCGGCAATTAACTCAGTAGCCCCTGGATTAAGTTTTAGTCGTTCGTCCAACACACGCATCAGGTCAGATTGTTCCAAGCCCTTTAATAGCGAAACGCGTTGACGTAGGCTTTGCGCAAAGTCAAGTTCACCTCGCATAGCGCGTTCAGTAATTTCGGCCACTTGCGGTTTGATGTTGATCATATCGGCGATTTCATCAATACATTCAATGCTAATAAGTGTCGAATCCATATCCATGACACACAAACCAAAATTATTTAGAATTTGCTTATTTTGCACATAACTACAATCAATATGCTGGTCTGCACAAAACTGCTGAACTGCCGGCAAAATTTGCGTTTGGTTAGCTAAGTAGTAGGCGTGTTGTCCAGTTTGCACAAATTGCACACTGGTCGCACATAATTGATGAATATGGGCTAAATGTGAGTAATTAATGGCTTGGCTTTGAATAACTAAACGCATAGTTTTTTTGATTATATTAAAAAGAAGATTATACACTTGGCACGGGTCGGCTTGGCTGTATTGGCTGAGAATATGAAGCCAGTACTAGCACATTTGGCTGAATTGCGAGAAAATGATAGTTACGATTAAATAGAGCATTATTGTTATGAATTTGCACGAATATCAAGCCAAGACGCTATTGCAAAAATATGGTATTCCGGTGCCGCGAGGTCAAGTAGTGGCTGTAGCGAAGGAGACAGTAGCTGTCACCACTGAAATTGCTAGTAATGCATGGGTTGTGAAAGCACAGGTGCATGCTGGTGGTCGTGGTAAGGCGGGTGGCGTTAAGATTGTTAAATCAGCAAGTGAAGCGCAGGTGGTTGCCAGTGAGCTACTAGGTAAAACTTTAATCACCTATCAAAATGCACCTGATGGGCAACCGGTGAATCAGGTGTTGATTGAAGAAACACTGCCAATTGCACGTGAATTATATTTATCCATGCTAGTAGATAGAACGTTGGAGCGCGTGGTCGTAGTAGCCTCCAGCGCTGGCGGCATGGATATTGAAGAAATTGCCCAAAACAGCCCGGGAAAAATATTGCAGGAAGTCTGTGACCCTTTAACTGGGTTAATGGATTACCAGGCGCGCAACTTGGGCTTTAAACTAGACTTGGTCGGCGATCAAATCAGCGCATTTTCCAAAATTCTGAAAGGTCTTTATAAGCTATTTAAAGACAATGATTTGGCTTTGTTAGAAATCAACCCTTTAGTCGTCACCAGTGATGGCAAGCTCTTTGCGCTAGATTGCAAAATGAGCGTAGACGACAATGCGCTTTACAGACAAAAGGCTTTGGCTGAGCAACGTGACTGGTCCCAAGAGGACAGCAAAGAAGCGGTTGCGCATCACGCCGGTCTTAACTATATCGCGCTTAATGGCAATATAGGTTGCATGGTAAACGGAGCTGGTTTAGCGATGGCGACAATGGATCTGATTAAGCTGCATGGTGGGGCGCCGGCTAACTTTTTAGATGTCGGCGGAGGCGCTACAGCAGAAACTGTTACAAAAGCATTTAAAATAATTCTGGCAGATAGTAATGTAAAAGCTATCTTGGTGAATATTTTTGGCGGGATTATGCGCTGCGATATTATTGCCGAAGGTATTATTACCGCGGTGAAAGAAGTTGGTATGGAAATTCCGGTGATTGTGCGTTTGGAAGGTACCAACGTGGAATTAGGTAAAACCATGTTACAAACCAGTGGGTTAAATATTATTTCTGCCGATGGCTTAACCGATGCTGCCGTGCAAGCTGTGAAGGCAGTTCTAGTATGAGTATATTAGTGAATAAAAACACCAAAGTGCTTTGCCAGGGGTTTACTGGCAAACAAGGTAGCTTCCATTCGGAACAGGCATTGGCCTACGGCACTAAAATGGTCGGTGGCGTGACTCCGGGTAAGGGCGGTTTAATACACTTAGGTTTACCTGTATTTAATACTATGCGTGATGCGGTGCGAGAAACTGGCGCGACTGCGAGCGTAATTTATGTGCCCCCTGCGTTTGCCGCTGATTCTATTTTAGAGGCATGCGATGCTGGTATTGAGCTGATTATTTGCATTACCGAAGGCATACCCGTATTAGATATGCTGAATGTTAAGCATCTGCTCAATTCTTATAATGTGAAGTTGATTGGTCCTAACTGCCCCGGTGTTATTACCCCTGATGAATGTAAAATCGGCATTATGCCCGGTAGCATTCATTTACGCGGTAAAGTCGGCATTGTCTCCCGATCTGGCACGCTCACTTATGAAGCTGTGCATCAAACAACTGCCTTGAAATTAGGACAAAGTACCTGTGTTGGTATCGGTGGCGACCCGATTAAGGGGTTGAATTTTATCGAATGTCTAGAAATGTTTGAAGCCGATGATGAAACCGAGGCTATTATTATGGTGGGTGAAATTGGTGGTTCTGATGAGGAAGCAGCAGCCGAATTTATTAAAAGTAATGTAAGTAAACCTGTCGCCGCATACATTGCTGGACAAACGGCGCCTGCAGGTAAACGCATGGGTCATGCCGGTGCTATTATTTCAGGCGGCAGTGGTAAGGCCGAAGACAAAATGCGTGCTTTAGAGCGCGCTGGTGCAGTAGTGGCAAGTTCGCCAGCAGGACTTGGTGAAGCCGTGTTGGCTGCAATTAATCTTAAAATAAAATAGCCTAATTCTTATGCATATCCTATACAAAAATATTTTTGCATTTTGCCTGTTGGCATCGATGGCAGTCTCTTCTGCCCTAGCAACCGAAGAAATTAGCTACATGCTGACAGCCGCAGGTAAAGGCGACTTGGCTGAGGTCAATGCAATATTAAATAGCGGGGCTAGCGCTAATGTTAAGGATGCGGACGGGATTACCGCATTGATGTACGCAGCGCGCAAGAATCATGCTGAGGTTGCCTCTGCGCTCCTAAATAAAGGCGCTGATGTGAATGCAAAGGATAACGGTGGCTGGACAGCACTCATGTTTGCTGCCAAGAAAAACTATATTGATACCTTAGAAGTATTGCTTAGTCATGGCGCTGATCCAAAAGTGCGTGATGCTGCTGGTTGGAGTGCCTTTGGTATGGCCGCAGTAGCAGGCTTTGCCCCGGCAGTAGATATTTTATTGAAGCATGGCGTGGATGTGAATTCCAAAAGCGATGATGGCAAGACTGTGCTTATGCATGCGGCAAAGGGCGGGGACTTAGCAACAGTAAAAACTCTGCTTGAGCATCAAGCCGATATGCAGGCGCGCGATAGATTACAAACCACAGCGTTAATGATCGCCGCGCGAGAAGGGCATGCACCAGTAGTTGAATTGCTAGTGCAAAACGGTGCAGTGTTAGAACAAAAGGATGCTTCAGAGTGGACTGCCTTAACTTGGGCAGTTAAAAAATCAAAACTGGATTCAGCTCGCGTACTTATTAAAGCGGGTGCTAATGTGAATAATGTGGACTATCAAGGTTCTTCATTACTTCATGTTGCGGTTAGTAACAAGAATGCGGGCATCGTTAAATTGCTCATCGACAATAAAGCTGATGTAAAAGCTAAAGACCAATATGGACTGACACCTTTGGTGTACGCACTTAAAGGCCGTGATACAGAAATCGTCCACCTTCTAAAAGAGGCTGGTGGTTCTTATTAATCTTCCAACTTTGGCTGTTTGCAGTTTAGTCACTAGGTTAAAGCTTATTTGCAATGAAAGCATTTAAATGAAAATTGCAATCGCGCAAATTAATTGCATGGTGGGGGATGTCGCCGGCAATATGGCTAAAATAATTGCTAGTGCGAGCGAGGCCAAGGCGCAGGGCGCAACACTACTGATTACGCCAGAACTATCTCTATGCGGATACCCTCCAGAAGATTTGTTATTACGCGAAGATTTTTTACGCTTGTGCGAGCAGGCTTTGCAACAGTTATGCAAGGATTTGCAAGGGATTACGGTCATCATTGGTCACCCACAGCAAACGCCAGAAGGATGTTTTAACGCCTTATCCGTGTTGGAGGATGGCGAAATCACAGCGACCTATCATAAGCATGTGCTTCCTAATCACAGTGTATTTGATGAAAAGCGATACTTTACGCCTGGCCATCAAGCGTTAGTGTTCAAGCATCATGGTTTTAAAATTGGCACGTTGATTTGTGCTGATGTTTGGGAAGCAGAGCCTGCTTTATTGGCGAAAGAGACTGGTGCTGAGATATTGATTGCCATTAACGCCTCACCATACCATATGGAAAAACAGTCCACACGTTTGGAAATATTACGTCAGCGTGTTGAGGAAACTGGATTGCCAATCATTTACGCCAATATGGTAGGCGGACAAGATGAGTTGGTGTTTGATGGTGCCTCTTTTGTGCTGAGTGCGCAGGGACAGTTAACGCAACAATTGCCAGCATTCAAATCAGCTTTAGCACTCATAGAATTTCAGCACAATCAACCCGTACATGCGGCAATCGCAGAACCTATGAATTTAGTTGCTTCTGTGTATGCGGCACTTAAATTAGGGCTTGCCGACTATATTAATAAAAATGGTTTTCCCGGGGTGGTGCTTGGTCTCTCAGGTGGCATTGATTCTGCGCTTACACTTGCCATTGCAGTTGATGCACTAGGTGCAGATAAAGTCCATGCAGTGATGATGCCTTCAGAATTTACTGCGGATATCAGTGTCAATGATGCCCGTGAAATGATCAAAATTTTAGCTGTGAAGTATGATGAGATTGCAATTAAAGGACTATATAAACAATACATAGCTACGCTGGCGCCTATGTTTGATCAGCTGCCTATGGATGCTACAGAAGAAAATCTACAAGCACGTATACGCGGCATGTTGCTAATGGCCATCAGCAATAAATTTGGCAGTATTGTTGTAACTACTGGTAATAAGAGTGAAATGGCAGTCGGATACTGTACGCTGTATGGGGATATGGCGGGTGGGTTCGCTTTATTAAAAGACGTGCCAAAAACTATGGTTTATCAGCTAGCCAATTATCGTAATAGCCTGTCTCCAGTAATCCCGTCTCGCATCATTACGCGCCCACCCTCGGCCGAGCTTCGGGCTAACCAGTTGGACCAGGATAGCTTACCCCCTTATGAGGTGTTAGACGTTATTATTCAAGCATATGTAGAAGATGACCTTAGTCAGGCTAATATTGTGGCAATGGGATATGGTTCTGCAGTTGTGGAACGTGTAATTATGCTGATAGATCGTAATGAATATAAACGGCGACAGTCACCGGTCGGGGTGCGTATTACGCATAGAGGCTTTGGTAAAGATAGGCGGCATCCAATTACTGCCAAACTGAATTTTGATATACACTTAAAATAACTTTGAGACGTCACAAAAAACGTCGCCAATAATAGGAGCTCGGACCGTATGAAAAAAATTGAAGCCATTATTAAACCATTTAAGTTAGATGAGGTACGTGAGTCGCTATCAAGTATCGGTGTGAATGGCTTAACCGTGACCGAAGTTAAAGGGTTTGGTCGCCAAAAAGGTCACACTGAGTTGTATCGTGGTGCTGAATACGTGGTGGATTTTTTACCTAAAATCAAACTAGAACTAGTCGTCGCAGATGACTTAGTTGAAGCTGCGATGGATGCCATTATTAAAGCTGCTCATACCGGTAAAATTGGTGATGGGAAAATATTTGTGAGTGCAGTTGAGCAAGTGGTCCGTATTCGTACAGGTGAAACGGGCGAGTCAGCAGTTTAGTTATTTAGGACTATGTTATTTAAAGGCGCTTGTTGCTCGCAAGCGCCTAAACTATTTCAATAGCTTTTATATATGCTTTGCAGTAAGCAAAATATAACTTCTTTAACCGCGCTGCATATCTGCCATATTTCCCCCACTCACTCTTTTAAAAACCTAGTGCGCGAGCTCCTTGATAAAACACAAAGCTCACCACCCAAGCCAAGCTAAGCGACCACGCTATAGATAGCCACATAAAACCACTGCTTTTAGATTCATTTTTCAAGGTAGCGATGGTGGACAGGCAAGGCGTATAAATGAGGGTAAATAACATAAAGCTCATGGCTTGCACCCAGTCAATCTGGGTGGCCATTTGCGCCATTAGCGCATCGCCTTGCAAACCATATATCACCGCCAACGCCCCAATCACAATTTCTTTAGCGACAAAGCCGAATATCAACGCTATGGCAAGTTGTGTATTAATGCCTATCGGGTCTAAAATAGGCGCAAACAGCAACCCAATCTGACCCGCAACGGTTCCAACGCTAGCTGGGGGTACATCGCTAGGAAAGTTAGTTAATGCCCACACTAAGACGACACCAATAATAATAAATTTGCTGGCGCGGATTAAGAAGTGCTTCACTTCTTGCCAGCCCCTCAGCACTATCTGGAGTGGTGTAGGAAAGCGATAAGGGGGTAACTCTAATAAAAAGGGTTCACTGTTTTTATATTGACCTTGAAACAGCAGGGCGGTTAAAAACATGGTGAAAAAACTCGTTACATATAAGGCGAATAAAATGATCGGTGCCTGTTGTGCCGTAAATAACGCGGCAATGATGAAAATAAACACCTGTAGGCGCGCCGAGCATAAAGATAATGGAATTACGAGCATGGTGAGCAAACGCATTGGGCGTGAGCGCATAATACGTGTGCCCATGAGCGCGGGAACATTGCAACCAAAACCCATCAACATCATTACAAAGCCACGTCCGTCTAACCCCATTTTTGCCATAAGCGCATCCATTAGAAAAGCTGCGCGGGATAAATAGCCACTGTCTTCGACCATGGACATCACCAAAAAGAACAGCACAATAATCGGCACAAATGCAGCAACCGTCGCGAAGCCATTGTATACACCATCTAACATTAAGCCACTAACCCATGCGGGACTAGAGGCGAATAGTGAATTTAAAACATCACTACGTAGTATGCGGAATGCCCAAGCTAAAGAATCTTGTAATGGCTTACCAACACTAAAAATAAATTGAAAAAATAAAAACATAGCGACAAAAAATAGTGGCAAGCCGAACCATTTATGTAGCAAGATACGGTCAATTTTGTCGGTGGTGTTATCCGTCAATGTTGTGGGTATTTGCACATATCGCTGGATTAAGCTGTCCATTTCCTGCTCAATTTGATGATCAGCTTGTAGCTTTTTGCTAATGAGTTTTGGGTCCGTCGGGGTTTGGTTTTGATTGATAATTTGCGCAGCTGCCTGCAAAGCTTTAGGAAGACCATCGCCATATTTAGCGCTAATTTGTAGTACGGGCATCGCTAAGGCTGTGGCTAGATTATCTGTATCAATGGTAATGCCGGTCTGCTTGGCCTCGTCCGCCATATTTAAAGCCAATACTGCCTTTATATTGAGCTTTTTAATCTGTAGCACTAAGGATAGTTGGCGGTCTATTTGCGAACTGTTGAGTAATATGATGACTAAATCGACGGCATTATTAGCTAGAAAATGCCTCACCACTTGCTCATCTTCAGAGAACCCATGCAAGTCATAGATGCCAGGCAAATCAATGAGGTCTGCGATATGGCCACCGATTAATATCTTTGCACTCATTAAATCCACTGTAATACCAGGCCAGTTGCCTACACGTGCTGAGGCGCCGCTAATGCGGTTAAATAAAGTTGATTTACCCGTATTGGGCATGCCTAATAATGCAATGCGTTTCATAGGGCTTTAATGCTCATTTAGATTAACCTGAATGCGTGTGGCATCGGTGTGACGTAAGATGACATCCGTTGTGCCCAAACGCACTTGTAACGGCCCGTTGAAGTTTGCACGCCGAATAATACGGATGGTTTTTCCAACACGAAAGCCCAGTGCGGACAAGCGATTAAACAGAGATTCATCGGCCTCTATTGCTGAAATGATCGCGGGTTGAGCAATGTTCAGTTGAGATAAGGGTCGCATGGGTATTGGTAAATATAAATTAATGACACCAGAGTGTACTTTGCTGCTAAATGATAACTGTTCTGAAGTATCGCACAAATCACCTGCTAATTAGGTGCCAGTACTCATGTATTTATAACTTGGCATACAATGCTGTAGTCTTTCTGATGCGTTTGCCAGCTAATTCTATTTATGCGGATATTTGTTATGACCAGCATTTAAGAAAGAGACGAAATGCAATTTCCCCAAAGCAGTTACTGGTTCAATCACTTTACACCTTTATCTGAAACGCTTACTTACGTGTAAAATAGCATCAATTAATACTGATGCATCAAATAATTTTTAAGATATAAATCTAAAAAATGCCCAATCAAAATTGCCCTAAGTAAGACTACCTACGGAGTATAAAGTTTGAATTTCTTTTACAGGTTCTGGAATAAAGCTGAATTAGCGCTCGGAAAATCAACACTTTATGTACTTACTGGGCTCATATTGTTAAGGGTTATCTCTTTAGCAATTTACCCATTGATGGATACGACAGAAGGTCGCTATGGTGAAATGGCTAGAAAAATGGCCGAAATGAATGACTGGATAACTCCATGGTTTGATGTTGGAGTTCCATTTTGGGGTAAGCCGCCCCTGTCATTTTGGATGTCAGCCCTTGGTATAAAGGTATTTGGCATCAATGAATTTGCTGTACGTTTCCCGCAATTTCTTGCAGCAGTAACCATCGTATTTATTTGTTACGACTGGGCAAAGCGTAGTCTAGTTAATCCATTTTATGTTGTAGCTATATTAAGCACATCTTTTCTATATATCTTGTTATCTGGGGCGGTCACTACAGATATCGCACTTTGTATAGGCAGCACATTATCCCTTAGATCTTTCTGGCTTAGCTTGCGAGGTGCAGAGGCCAATAGGAAGCGTGAGCAGTGGCTATTTTTCATCGGCTTAAGCATCATGTTATATGCCAAAGGTCCGGTAGGATGGGTATTGGTTTTTATCCCAATTGGTTTATGGGCACTGCTAACAGGATCAATTAAAGAAACTTGGAAAGGACTCCCTTGGATTCTAGGTTGTATTTTAGCAATAGTAATCAGCTTACCTTGGTATTTAGCAGCGGAAAAGCATACACCTGGGTTTTTACACTATTTTTTTGTGGGAGAACATTGGCAGCGCTTTACTATTTCCGGCTGGAAAGGTGATTTATATGGCACCGCGCACGCAAGACCACGTGGCTCCATTTGGCTGTATCTTATTGTGGCTAGCCTGCCTTGGTCTTTGATTCTCCCAATTACCATATGGATGACTAAATATAATAAAAATAGCGCAAAGAATGAAACGGAAAACAAGAAGTTTAAAGCTTACTTGTTACTGTCAGGCTTAGCGCCTTGTATATTTTTTACAATGTCTGGCAATACTTTGTGGACATACGTATTGCCAGGCTTACCGTCCCTCGCATTATTGCTTGCTCTTTATTTAAGGGAAGTGAAAGTGTCATTTGCGAAAAGTGCACTATTATGCGGGGTTAGTTTAAGTGCTATTGCTACTGTGTTGGCGCTCATGGCTTTAACTTTAGACCATAAAGCAGACTCAAGATCAGCAAAAGGGGTAGTTGCTTTGTATAAAGCTCAGCACAACGCTAAACCCATAGTTTTTTTAAGTGACAAACCATTTTCATCAATGTTTTATACAGATGGTAAAGCAATAGAAGTTAATACCGTCGAAGAAGTAAATGACCTATCAAAAACAAGTCAGATTTATCTTGCCATCAAGCTGTCACAGTTAAGCCGAATCGATAATGAACTTAATAGGCTAACAGTGATTGGTGATGCTGGGAGTTATCGGTTGTATCTAAGCTATTAAATACAAATCTCATTTAGACTGCTTTATCACGCCTTTGTAGAAATATTAAACCAGTTTGTTGTCAGTATTTTGGGGACCATTGGTAGTTGGTGCGCACGTCTATAAAATAGGTAAAATGCCATCATTGAAAAGAGTAAATGCACAGGCCAAAGGCCAATGGTTGCATTTAATTTTCCTTGCGCAACCCAAGCCTGCATAATGCTCAGCATATTGTTATAAATAATATAAATAACAAGTGCTAACACGAAATTGATTGAGCGTCCGGAGCGCGGATCTGAAGCACTTAACGGGATTGCAAGGAATGCCAGTATTAGGGCTGAGATAGGAATGGCAAATCGCCACTGTAATTCTGCATTATTCGCATTGTTTCTATTCTCGAGTAGCTCCTTACTTGATTTAGAGATGGTTTGTATTGGCTTTTGCTTTACTTCAGCTGCCTCAACTCGAAGAGCATATTTATCAAACGATGTGGTGGAAAATTCAGATGTATCACGAGTACCTTGATAGCGAGTCCCACTTTTCATCAGTAAGAATTTATCTCCATTTTCCTCAACATAACGACTGCCCTTTGCAGCAACAATAATGCCTAACTTCTGTTGATGAATCGATTGGACAAAAATATTTTTAACGCTATCACCAAGCTCATCAAAACTTTCGATAAAATATACACGCTCTGCATTAGATGACTCTTTAAATGTACCAGGGCTAATAGCTGAAAGTTCATCTCGACTCTCAAGCTGTGCTTTGTAGTCCTCACCTTTACTGGTTGCCCAAGGCATTACAAATAAACTAAGAATTGATATAAATATAATGATAGGAATGGCAAAGGATAGTATTGGCCTTATCCAGCTAGTGATACTTAGCCCTGAACTAAACCAAACGACCATTTCCGAATCTCGATACCATCGTGAAAGTGTCATCAGTATTGATAGAAACAAGGCGAGAGAAAGCAGCATTGGCATAAACTTAACCATATTGAAACCCAGCATGGTTGTAATTGCATCGTTAGGTAGAATGCCATTTGCAGCCAGTTGCAAAAGATAACCCGCACGCTGTGCAATCACAATGCCTAACAGAATAAGGAGCGCGCCAGCTGCAGTGGTTATGAGTTCGTGTAAAAGTGAACGCCTAAAAAGCATGGGATGTTTAACCGTTAATTGATGTTAATGAATTTCATCTAGCAATGAGCCGCCCAAATTAATAGTAGCTAAATCTATTGCATGGTTGATCGTTGTATTGTGAATATCTAACTTGTTAGAATTTATCATAGAAAATGCTCATTCGGTAAATCTATGTCTTGGTAGTTAGAATTATTATCACGAACTTGCGCTATTGGCCCAAGGCATCCAGTCAACTTTGTGAAATCAACGCCCAAAAACCTTTTAAGAGCTCTGGGGGGATATTAAACTTCCCTAAACTTAATAGATTATTTCATCGGACCTTCATTGATGCAGGTCAAGCCTCTAATCTATTAGAAGCACACAATATACAAAAGTTGTTAATAACTTATATTAGTTTGTAAAAATGGAGAGCATGAGATGGTCACCCCTTTACGATACAATCCAACAACAAAATTAAATGATTTGTTTATTAATTCACTTTGGCAGCCAGTTGGTCATCCAGATACACGCGCTTATTTGAATCCAGAAGACGCTGATGAGAAGTTGCGTATGGATGAAGAGAGGCTTCAAGATTGGCGAAGAAAGATGGCCCAAATTAGAGGTAAGCATTAACAACATCTGTTGTACTCCAAGTAATTTTATTTTGTCTTATTATTGCCACATTAAGCTAGTATATTTTTGATTAGTATAGTGATTAATTGTTTCATCTCCTTTTAAGGGTGCCTCATAAGCGCCCTATTTTTTCATCATTTATTGCTGACTAGTGAAAGATGGAAAGAAATATAGAAATAGGGTGGTTTTAAGTTGGTTAATCATTAGATAATCATTACTCATATTCAATCAATAAAGACTTCGTAATAAAAATGCAAAAACATACTCTCTACAATCTTGTCAGAACAAGCATTTTGTCAGTTAGTGTCCTATTTCTTTCAATGTGCAGTAGCCTAGTCGTTGCTGAAAATGTAAGCGATTCCCGCCTCAATCAAATTGAAACAATCGTTATTATTTATGCGGAAAATAGAAGTTTTGACAATCTGTATGGATTATTTCCTGGTGCAAATGGCATCTTTAAAAATGCAGATGGCTCCGACACTAACTTAGCTAACTATCACCAAGTGGACCGAGATGGATTTAGCAGATTAATCACATTTCCAGCCGTATGGAATGCTCAAGGCACGAAAGCAATCGATAAACTATCTTTTGTAGCAGATCTGCCAAACATACCCTTTAAAATTGACGGAGCCCCTGGCGCACTGCCAGATACGCTTGGTATGAATTATCCTACACCAGATTTAGTGCATCGATTTTTTAATAATCAAATGCAAATTAATGGCGGTAAAAATAACATGTTTGCCGCTTGGTCTGATGCAGGTGGTTTGGCGATGGGCTATTACAATGGTGCGCCCATGAAAATGTGGCAATTGGCACAGCAATATACACTTGCTGACAACTTCTTCATGGGTGCTTTTGGGGGTTCGTTTTTAAATCATTTTTGGCTTGTTTGTGCCTGCACACCTAAATACCCCAATGCGCCAGAAGCACTATTAAGTAAAGTGGATAAGAATGAAATAACGTTGATAGTAGATAAAAGCTCTCCTCATAGCGCTTTGTTAGGCAAGCCAATTTACATGGCTGACAAGCCTTTAACCCCAGACTATTATGCGGTCAATACACTACAGCCACCGTATCAACCTAGTGGGATAGCACCTCACAAAAACGCCGATAAAACGTTGGCTGACCCTGATCAAAATCCATTGCCACCACAAAATTCAATGGTAACGAAGACCATAGGTGACACCTTAAGTGCCAAAGGTGTTAATTGGGCTTGGTACGCAGGTGGCTGGCATGAAGCTACCGAAAACCGAGATGTCATTTACAACATTAAGAAAACCAACTTTCAAGCGCACCATCAGCCATTTAATTATTTTAGTCGATTTAGCCCTACGACAGAGGAAGGCAGAAAGGAGCGGCAACTTCATCTGAAGGATTACGCCGACTTACAAAAAGATATTCAAGCAGGCACATTACCTCCCGTCGTGTTCTATAAACCACAAGGTAATTTAAATCAGCATCCAGGATACACAGACGTCATGTCGGGAGATGCGCATATTGCTGAACTTGTTTCTAGCTTAAAAAACAGTCGTCAATGGCAGAAAATGGCAATCATTGTGACTTATGATGAAAACGGTGGGTATTGGGACCATGTCGCTCCCCCTAAAGGAGATCGCTGGGGTCCTGGTTCGAGAATTCCGACAATTATTATATCGCCATTTTCTAAAACTAACTATGTGGACCATACATACTACGATACAACTTCTATACTAAAACTTATCACGCAGCGATTCTCTCTTGAGCCCATGCAGGGGGTGAGAGCTAAGGCTGGGGACCTTAGCAATGCTTTTGTAGAAGCAAAATAACATTGATTTTATTCGCTTTTAAAATGGTCTACAGATTGACGAAAAAGACGCTCACAGTGAATGTTTTGATAATTCTTCTTCGCGTGAGGTCTGCCTAATGTCACAAAAAATTCACACATACTTCATGAACTACTTCTTAGAATGACGCTTTATATTATTTCCATAATAAAGCTGAGTCGTAACCATTATGTCTAATAAAGTAGCAAGCGAAGAGTATAAAGATAAAGCAAAATTATTAAGCCCAGAAGAAGCTGAGCGGCTACTATCAAGAATGAGCGGTAAGCTACCCAAGCGCTTAGATAAAGATAAGCTTAGCGTAGAGGATGCGTTAGCGCTTCAGTTAGAGCTTGAGGAAGAAAATCTCAACGAATGGCGTGAGAAGATGGCTAAAATAAAAAGTGAGTCAAAGAAATAGCTTTGTAGTTATCGGATAGTCTCACCATCACTAGATCACAATTTTATGCGGAGAGTTAGTCATGGCTAAGCAAAATACACAAGAAATTAAGTGGCTAGATCTGCCCGAAGATCATGATTATCCTGCTGCAGCGTCTTATTTAAGCCTAATTTATGAAAGCAAGGTAGTGGAAGCTTTAATAGATAAATTACAATCTATCGCCACATCGAATTTTAAAGCCAAAGACTTGTTCCGAGCGTCTAATTTATCACTACTAGGGATCAGTAATTCCCATGTACGGAAAGATGCTAGAAAAATAAAAACAGGCTACGCTATTTCACCACTACTCTTGGTCAGAGATCAAGCCAACGGCAACGTAATCATTGCTGACGGCTATCATCGTTTATGTGCTGTATATCGCTTTGATGAAGATGCATTAATTCCATGTAAGATTGTTTAGCAAAAAATACGCTCATCATAGGCTTGGCGCTAGAATTCAACATGAAAGCGAAGCGCGCCAAAATTAACTGGTCCTCGATCACTGTTATAGCCAGGGTTTAACATCCGTTGATAATCTGCCGTAACATATAAATCCTTCCAAACATTCGCACTGTAATAGGCTTCAAATACTTGCTCTGGCCGATAGTTAAGGTGTCCATCACCTAGGAAGAAAGAAATGCCTCCTGCCTCTAGGTAACGTCTTCGTTCATCCGAAAGGGTATTACGGATATAGCCTAACCCCAACGTGTCTTTTGGCCGCTGCCAAGATTCCCCTTTGATTGATAAGCCCGTGCCAAGTGAAGCGTCCGTTTCTGTAAACGCAAGCGTTTCCGTGTGGCCATCGGCTTTCATAGCTCTTAGAAAAAACCCTACATCACTACTAATGGCTTGTTCAACATTAACGCCAACGCCATATTTAATCTTATCGCTACTACGCACTGCAAAGATAGCTTGAGCATCACTGCTTGGATTAGCGATGTGGAAGTCCAACGCATCTTGGAAGCTCGCAAGCCTAGCGCGGTTTCGCCAACCTAACAGCCTCACTTTGCCAGGCTGCCCGAATAGCGTGTGTGCATGCTCAACTTCTGCTTGGTCGCCGTAGTATTTAAAAATTCTAAAATCCGTGGGTAACATATTGGGGTCTTTAGGACCTGTCATGCGTCCAATGCGATATACCCAGTCACCTTGATACCACTCACTCGTAAAACCAAAACCAAAGCCGCGCGCATCCGCTGCATAGTCATAGGCAAGTGGTGCCATAAATCCGGCATTCATGAATTGGACACGGGGGTCTTTAGCGTAAGCATTTCCATCAAACACATCTAAGCTTGAGAAGTTGCCAACGGTCAGTACCCAACGATCTTTATCTACGGCACCACCCATCTGATTGAGACCAGCCTCCACCTTTTCCACACCACCACCAAGATTCACTGTCTGACGCAGAAATAGCCTTTGTCGGTAAAGCTTAGGCTCGGTACCAGCCGTGCGTGTCAGCTCTCCATTAGTAAAAGCCCCTGTCCCATTTAGTCCTGAGAAAGGAACGCCTTGTGTTATCTCTGGGTTTAGATATAACTCTCCGCCTTGCCAAGGACGAAACCCCAAAAATCCAGTGATGGTGGCGGTATAGCTTTTTTCTTGATTGGCACTAAGGCTGTTCTGCCCGCTATACTTTTCTTGAAAAGAGGGATGGTTTTGCCAAATATAAGTGCTTTGGAATCTGACAGTTGTATCTTCATATTCAGGCTCATCTGCGAATGCGCTATAAGTAGGCGTCAATCCTATGAGCAGGAGGATACAATGCATTAGATTGAAAGTATGACGTGGCGGATTTGATTTCATAAGACTAATTCGATTTCTTTACTGAGAGTTGGGTATTTAGAAGCATGTTAAATATAACTCATAGTATGAAATTTAAGTGACAAAGAGATGACTTGCATGATGTTTCTCATATGGCCACTATTAGCCATGAATTTAAATCCAAAAGCGACCATCCGCATATTGCTCAAGCTGTTTAAAGTTGCCCTTAGGTAAATATTAACGCAATGTTTATTATCACTGTGTGCATCATTGGGATAATCATGACATAAAAACGCAAAAGGCCCGCAAAGCGGGCCTTTTATCATCGATATTTAAATAACTTATTTAGTAATTTCAACTTTCGCTTTACTGCGTAGTTCAGCCATCATTTTTTCTAAGTTATGTTGCTGTAAGTTCTTTTGTAAGCCGTCTTTTACTTTATCGTAATCCATTGGTTGTGCAGCACGTGTATCAACTAATTTAATGACATGCCAGCCAAATTGCGTTTGTACTGGCGTGCTTGATACAGCGCCTTTTTTCATCTCAGACACTGCATCGCTAAATGGTTTCACCATAGACGCTGGAGAGAACCAGCCTAGATCACCACCCTTGTCTTTATTGCTAGTATCAATGGATTTTTCTTTGGCAATTTTTGTAAAACTACCACCTTTCCCAAGTTGTGCAATCACATCCTTGGCTTCAGTTTCTGTTTTTACAAGGATATGTTGAGCGCTATATTCTTTGTCACCATACGCTTTTTTATACTGCTCATATGCGGCCTTAGTATCAGCATCAGATATTGGATTTTTCTTCACATAATCTTGTAAATATGAAGAGGTGAGTAGTTCACGGCGAGCTAGCTCTTCACGTGCAATATAATCAGGTTGCTTATCTATGCCCACTTTTTGTGCTTCTTGATAAACTAATTCAGAATCAACCAATTTGTTGATGATGACTTCTTTGACTTGTGCATCAATTTTCTGACCACGTGCAGTGGCATCTTTAGCGATGAAGTCATATAAAGACTGTTTGATCACTTTACCGTTAACCGTAGCTAAAGTATCACTGGCAAATGCAGATGGGCTTAACGCCACAATAGCGACGGCGATTAATGTGTGACTAAATTTCATGCAAAAATCCTCAAGGTTGATTGTAAGTATTAATAAGTGTGATTGGATTCAAAATTCATGATCAGGCCATTTAGTGAGAGTCGTCTGTGGCACGAGCCTCTATACTAAGTGCGTGTATCTGCTTTGGAATAAGGTCAGCCAATACTTCATAAATAAGTCTATGTCGTATTATCTGCGATTTATTGCAAAAATGCGAGCTAGTCAATTTTAGCTTAAAGTGAGCCCCACCTCCATTACCTGCATGTCCAGCATGCATTGCACTTTCATCTATGATTTCTAATGTAGTTGGCGCTAAGCTTTGTAAGCGTCGTGTTATTTCATCAGCTAGGCTCATAGGGGTAGTGTTTTTCTGAATGGTTTTACTGTTACGTTTTGGTAAACGCCGGCACTGACAAACGGGTCGGCATTTGCCCACGTTATTGCGGCTTCAAAGTTCGAAAATTCGGCCACAATTAAGCTACCGCTAAAGCCCGCAGGGCCTGGGTCTATGCTATCTATGGCGGGAAATGGACCAGCCAATAACAAGCGACCCTCGTCCTGTAAGGCCTGCAAGCGGTTTAAATGGGCGGGTCTTGAGACCAAACGAAGTGGCAAACTGTCAGGTACATCTTGCGCCATAATTGCGTACCACATCATTTTAAGTCCCCATGTTTATCGTCTAAATCATCTTTGGGTAAATATTTATTTAATAGGAGGGTTTGTAGAATAATAAAGACAAATAAAATGCTGGTAATTCCAAATAGTTTGAAGTTTACCCAAGTGTCGAGTGAGTAATTAAAGGCTACGTAAAGATTCAAAAAGCCTAAAGCTATAAACAGTATTGCCCAAGCCAAGTTTACCGCACCCCACACAGCTTCAGGTAAGCTGATCTGCTTTTCCATCAAGCTACGCATGGGATTTTTTTTTAAAATAAATTGCGCTCCCAGTAAACTAGTCGCAAATAGCCAATAAAGAACCGTAGGTTTCCATTCAATAAAAGTAGGATCTTTAAGGAGCAGGGTAGAACCACCAAATATCGTGATAATGCCGCCACTAATTAGTAGCATTTTATCTACAACACCGTGGCGAATCTTTACGTAAATAATTTGTGCTAAGGTTGCAATCATGGCGACTGCAGTGGCGGTATAGATGCCAAAAAATTTAAACGCTATAAAAAATAGAATTACTGGAAATAAATCGAAGAAAAACTTCATATATAGGTCTCAATAGATGTTGCATACAAGTAAGTTGACTGTTGCACACAGTCGCTAATTCAAATGCGACAAATACAATGGATAACAATGCTTTAGACTAGGCCGCTATTTTGCTATGATTGACGCAGTGTCGCAAGGCGTAATTTTAACGCGCTGTTTTATCCATATTAATTTTTCATATTTTCGTTCTAGGGTGCGTTTGAATTCATGTCTTTAACCTTTGATTTACATGCGCACTCTAATGTATCAGACGGCCTATTAACGCCAGTTGAGTTGGTGGAGCATGCCGCCGCGCACAAAGTTGATGTATTGGCCTTAACTGACCATGACGATACAGCTGGCTTGAATATTGCAAGAGAAGCCGCGCAACGCCTAGGTGTGCAGTTGATTAATGGCGTAGAGATTTCGGTGACCTGGAAAAAACGCACTTTACATATCATCGGTCTAAAAATCGATCCTGAATATGCGCCATTAAAAACTGGCTTGGCTGAGATACGTGCTGGTCGCCATCATCGAGCCGTTGGCATGGCCGCCAGTTTAGATAAAGCGGGCATTCCAGGGAGTCTAGAAGGCGCCTACGAATATGCACAAGAAGGGATTATTAGCCGTACGCATTTTGCTCGATTCTTGGTCAATAGCGGCGTGGCTAAAGACAATAAAGCGGTATTTAAGAATTATCTAGTCAAGGGTAAGCCCGGCTTTTTCCCGCATGAGTGGGCGAGCATGGAAGATGCCTTAAGCTGGATCATAGGCAGTGGCGGCGTGGCGGTCATTGCGCACCCTGGGCGCTACGATTTGGGCCGCACCAATATGTTATTACTTTTAGAAGAGTTCAGGGCCTTAGGAGGCGCTGCAATTGAGGTGGTCACTGGCAGTCATACCGTAGATCAATACACCGAGTTCGCCAAGTACGCGCATCAGTTTGATCTTAAGTCTTCTTTAGGCTCAGACTATCACGGCAAAGGAATTAGCTTTATGGAGATGGGTCGCCTACCGGCGTTACCTAGTAACTGCGTGCCAGTTTGGCACGACTGGCCAGAAGCAGTCTGATAAACAGTCTTAACAATTTAGAATAAGCATCAACATGTCACAATATTTCAATATTCATCTAGATAACCCACAAGCGCGTCTAATTGCGCAAACTGCAGATATTTTGCGAGCTGGCGGCGTGATAGCCTACCCTACTGATTCTGGCTATGCCTTAGGTTGCATGGTTGGTAGTAGTGGTGATGCGCAGGCGCGCATCCGCCAGATTCGAGGCTTAGATGATAAGCACTTATTTACGTTGGTGTGCCGCAATTTAAGCGAGTTGGGTAACTATGCCATTGTTAGTAATAGCCAGTTTCGCTTGCTTAAAGCTAATACACCTGGGGCTTACACCTTTATTTTGCAAGCCACCAGAGAGGTGCCGCGCAAGTTACAAAACCCCAAACGAAATACCATTGGTATTCGCGTACCTCAACATGCGGTGGTGCAGGCCATATTGGATGCCATTGATGCGCCCATGTTAAGCATGACCCTGCATTTAGTGGATGATGATGACGCCCTGAGCGAGGGCTGGCAGATACGCGATAAACTTGAGCATGTCGTCGATTTGGTGATTGATGTCGGCCACTGCGTGTCGGGCGCAACTTCAGTTATTGACTTAACTGGTGAAATGCCTAGCCTCATTCGTGCTGGGCAGGGCGATTTAGCCCCATTTGACTTAGACTAACTCACATAAAAATTTAAAATTAAGTAGAGAAAAAAAATGGAATTAAGCATCATACAAAAAATTGTCATTTACGCCTTGCCTGTAATTTTTGCCATTACCATACATGAAGCCGCGCATGGTTATGTAGCGAAGTATTTTGGAGACATGACTGCTTTTAACGCAGGACGTATTAGCCTTAACCCTATGCGCCACATTGATCCATTCGGGACTATTTTGTTACCAGCATTGACTATTATGTTGGGTGGCATCCTGTTTGGTTGGGCTAAGCCAGTACCAGTAGATTTTAGTCGGCTACGTAATCCAAAAAAAGATATGTTATGGGTAGCTGCCGCAGGCCCAGCGTCAAATTTTGTCATGGCCATCTTTTGGGCCTTAGTGATGAAGTACGCTGTGATTGCGCCCGATGCGATTGCCTACCCATTGGCATTAATGGCTAAAGCTGGCGTTAGCATCAATATTGTGTTGATGGTGCTTAATCTGTTGCCATTACCACCATTGGACGGCGGGCGTATTGCTGTTAGCTTATTGCCAATCCATTTGGCGCGCCAATTTGCACAAATAGAGCGTTATGGTTTCTTTATCTTAATTGCACTGTTATTTACTGGCATACTCAATATCATTCTAGATCCATTTATTAATGCGGTTTACCAATTAATATTTAGCTTAATTGCTTAAGCTTGTTTGTATAATGATGGCATATTTAATTTAAGATTTTAAGACTAGGGAATACATGGCAATCGAGCGCGTTTTATCAGGTATGCGTCCAACTGGGAATTTACATTTAGGTCATTACAATGGCGTACTTAAGAACTGGATTAAGCTACAGCACGAGCATGAATGCTTATTCTTTGTCGCTGATTGGCATGCGCTAACCACGCATTACGACACACCAGAAATCATAGAAGAAAGTGTATGGGAAATGGTGATTGATTGGCTGGCGGCTGGTGTTGATCCAGCAAATGCAACCATCTTTATCCAGTCACGTGTCCCAGAGCATGCTGAACTTCATACTTTGCTTAGTATGATTACCCCATTAAGCTGGTTAGAGCGTGTGCCAACCTACAAAGATCAGCAAGAAAAATTAGCCAGTAAAGATCTTTCAACCTACGGCTTTTTAGGCTATCCGTTATTGCAAAGCGCGGATATTTTGATCTACAAAGCGACACAAGTGCCTGTAGGTGAAGACCAAATTCCACATATAGAATTTACTCGTGAAATCGCACGACGCTTTAACCATATTTACGGTAAAGAAAAAGGCTTTGAAGAAAAAGCTGAAGCTGCAATTAAAAAACTTGGCAATAAGCGCGGCTCTTTATATGAAGAAATGCGTGTCGCCTATCAGCAAAGTGGCGATGAAGAGGCGCTTGAATCAGCGCGCGCCATGATAGAAGAGCAACAAGGCATGAGCATCGGTGATAAAGAGCGCCTACTTGGCTATCTAGAGGGGGGTGGCAAAATGATATTATTGGAGCCAGACTATAAATTAACCCCTGCCTCTAAAATGCCAGGGCTAGATGGTCAAAAAATGTCGAAGTCTTATAACAACACAATTTCGTTGCGTGAAGATGTGGATTCAGTTGCCAAGAAAATCAAGACCATGCCTACTGATCCTGCACGCGTGCGTCGCACCGATCCGGGTGATCCTGCTAAATGTCCAGTTTGGCAATTGCACCAAATTTACTCTAGTCCTGCCACGCAGGAGTGGGTGCAAACCAGTTGTAAATCTGCAGCTATTGGCTGTATTGAATGTAAAGGCCCCGTCATTGAAGGCGTACTGGCTGAACTGAAACCCATTCAAGAACGCGCCGCTCAATATGCAGAAGACCCCACTTTAGTCAAAAATATTGTGGCTGAAGGCTGTGAAAAAGCGCGGAAATTAGCGCGTGAAACCATGCGCGATGTGCGTGAGGTCATGGGTTTGAACTACAATTAATGCAACTTATGGCCAGTCATTGTGATTGAGACCCCACTCAACGCTAAAATCAAGGGTGAAGCGTTTACCGAGCTCCCTTTAGATTTGTATATTCCACCTGATGCACTTGAAGTGTATTTGGAATCATTTGAAGGCCCATTGGATTTGCTGTTGTATTTAATCCGCAAACATAACCTCGATATTCTTGATATTCCGATGGCAGAGCTTACGCGCCAGTACATGCAGTATGTTGAAAAAATGCAAGCGATTAAGCTTGAGCTGGCCGGGGATTACCTATTAATGTCGGCGATGATGATTGAAATTAAATCACGCATGCTTTTACCTAAACCTGCTGAAATTGAATCTGAGCAGGATCCTAGAGCTGCCTTGGTTCGTCGATTAATGGAGTATGAAGCCATTAAATTGGCGGCACAGGAATTAGATGAAATGCCGAAAGTGGGCGAGGATATCAGTGTTGCTAGTGCTTATTATGAGCAGATTAGTCTGGTCAAGCCGCCTGAGGTAAGTTTAGAAGATTTGGCTGCGGCTTGGCGTAATGTGTTGAAGCGCGCTAGCCACTATGAACATCATAAAGTTGGTAAGGCTGAGCTGTCTGTGCGTGAACATATGAGCATTATATTGCGTCGACTAAAGACAGATAAAATGATTGAGTTTTCTGAGCTCTTTGATGTGGTGAACGAGGGTATACCTAAACTAGTGGTGTGCTTTTTAGCCATATTAGAGTTGGCGCGTGAAGGCTTATTACGCATTTCCCAGCAAGCTGCTTTTTCGCCCATTTATGTGCAAAGTAATAGCTAATGTCTGAAGCCAATAATCTACAAGAGTTAAAAAATATCATAGAGGCAGCTTTGCTAACCTCGCATCAGCCATTGTCGCTGGAAGACTTAACACGCTTATTTTCTGAGCGGATAGAGCGCCCCAGTTTGAGAATGTTGCTGGATGAGTTGAAGCTAGACTGGGCCGAGCGCACGCTAGAGTTGGTGCAAGTGGCATCTGGTTATCGCTTTCAAGCGCGTCAACAATTTACGCCATTTCTGGCACGTTTAAATCCAGAAAAACAGAGTAAGTATTCACGCGCCTTGCTCGAAACGCTAGCAATTATTGCCTACAAACAGCCAGTGACACGTGGTGATATTGAAGAAATTCGTGGAGTGGCAATTAACCCTAATCTGATCCGCCAACTACAAGAGCGGGACTGGATTGATATTGTTGGCCAGCGCGACGTTCCTGGTCGGCCATCGCTTTACGCCACAACCCAGCATTTTCTAGATGACCTTAATCTACTTTCATTGACTGAGCTACCAGAGATGCAAGATTTTAGTGCGTTAGATAATTCCTCATTAGATTTTAATCTTCAGGGTTAGGTTTACTTTACTCAGCGTGCAAAAAAGCCACATAGTGTGCGGTGATTAGCACTAACTGCGGTAAAATGCGCTATTGCAATCAATAAGTTATCAATATGGCACGTCCCTTTAAAACCCAACGCGATCCACAGGCCACACCACGCCGCCCAAAAACTGATTTTACCAAGTTGCCGGCTGATCCTGATGCGCCAGCAGAACCAACGCAAAGGCTACATAAGTTACTTGCGTTGGCTGGGTTAGGTTCGCGTCGGGATATGGAAGCGCTCATTGAAACTGGACGTGTTACGGTAAACGGGGCGCCAGCCACAGTCGGTCAGGGCGTGACTCAGTTTGATTTAGTGCGCTTAGATAGTCGCCCACTTAAATTGCCATTCATTGCTGAGTTGCCACAAGTGCTGATTTATCACAAACCTGAAGGCGAGATCGTTAGTCAAGATGATCCTGAAGGCCGTGCTAGTGTATTTGATAAATTACCTAAAATTAAAAATGCTAAATGGATCGCCATCGGTCGTTTAGACATGAATACCAGTGGTTTGTTGATATTTACCACTTCTGGTGAGCTCGCGAATCGTTTTATGCATCCACGCTATGAAGTTGAGCGTGAGTATGCAGTGCGTATTTTTGGTGAACTGACCGATGGTCAGATGACGCAGTTAACTGAAGGTATTGAACTAGAAGACGGCCCTGCCAATTTTGATAGCATTAAACCGCAGGGTGGTGAGGGTGCAAACCATTGGTATCAAGTGATACTGCGTGAAGGTCGTAACCGTGAAGTACGTCGTTTATTTGAGGCGTTTCAGTTACCCGTCAGCCGTTTAATGCGTGTGCGTTTTGGCCCAGTTAATTTACCTCCGCGTGTAAAGCGTGGACAAATGCTTAAACTTGAACAAAAAGAAGTGGTAGGCTTGTTGGAATGGGCTGATTTGCCAGTACCAAGCGCACCTTTAAGGCAGCTTACCCAACGTGAAAAGCTAAAGGCAACGACCGTATTTATGCCTAAAGTACGTAAGCAACGCATTAGTGCGTTAGATAGACCACCACGTGATGCTGCTGATGGTTCAGCGCCTAGGCCTTATCGTAAAACGTCACCTGCAACTAAAAAGCCAGCACCTAAAAAGAATGAGAACCGACGTGTGCGTCAAACTAGCGATTTGGATGCGCCAGCCATGCAAAAGAAAAGTGACCGTAATCGCGGTCGCGGTTAATTCAATACAGCTTTAGTGTTTAATAAAAAACCCTCACTACCATTAAGGTCGTGAGGGTTTTTTATTATTAAAACCTCTAATTAAGCTTTAGCTAAGCGCCATAGTGAGGTAATTTCTGCTTTGCGTGCTGCATGCAGAGGGTCTGAAGCGTCTAGTGTTTTGCTGTGGCGGGCTTTGGTGTCGGCTTTATCAATGACCTTAAGGCCGGCGGCTTCTATCCATCCTAACAGCTCTTCACGCGTTCTAAGGCCTAGGTGCTCTGCAAAGTCAGATAAGATTAACCAGCCTTCGCCTTCTTTAGTTAAATGCGCACTTAGGCCATTTAAAAAGCCTTTTAACATTTGGCTTTTTTCGTCATAGATGGCGGATTCTAATGCTGAGCTTGGATGCGCAGGTAACCACGGTGGGTTGCATACAATCAAATCCGCTTTGCCATGTTCTGCTTTAGGATAAAGGTTGGCTTCTTCTAAAGCGACTGCAGTTTTTAAGCCTAAATTGGTTATATTTTTCAAAGCGCAGTCGAGTGCACGATGAGAGTTATCGGTACCAATGACTTTGCTGATACCGCGATTAGATAAAATCGCCGCCAATACTCCAGTACCCGTGCCGATATCAAAGGCTAGGTTACAAGGAATAGGCAATGGAGCAGTATCGACCAAGTCTAGGTACTCGCCGCGAATTGGTGAGAACACGCCATAGCTAGGGAATATTTTGTTGTTGATGACGGAAATATCAACTCCACTTTTGCTCCACTCATAAGCGCCAACTAAGCCTAAAATTTCGCGTAATGACACCACGATACCTTGGGTGCTTTTGCCGTAAGCATGCTCACACGCTGCTTTGACATCGGGGGCGCGACGAAGACTAATGTTGTAGCCTACATTCAATTCAATTACCAGCATGCCTAAAATACGGGCTTTTTGCGATTGGCCTTGGCGATGCAAATGGAATGCTTGCAACATAGTATCGCCAGTTTTCTTAGGTTTTTTACGTGGGCGATCTATGCGGCGTGATAAAGCCTGCATTAATAATTTAGCATTTTGAAAGTCGCCGCGCCAAAGTAAGGCTGTGCCTTCACAACATAGTTTGTAGGCATCATCGGCCTTAATGGTATCGTCAGTAATCAATACTTTTTTTGGCACTGGCGCGTCATTTTCTGAGTGCCATATGCTGGTTTTGGTTTTACCAGCTTCTTGCCAGCTGATGGTGTTAGGTGTATTCAAAATATTATGGCCTAGAGTAACTGTGCTTTGGTGAGTAAAAATACAAATTCATTGCCTGATGAAACTTCTAACCAGTTAAATGCAATGTTTGGGTATGCGGCTTGTAAGGCATCGCGATTGTGACCAATTTCAACAATCAAGATACCGCTTTCGTTTAAGTAATGTCCAGCTTCCCGAAGCAGGGTGTGGGTGTGGTCTAGCCCGTCATTGCCACTACCAAGCGCAATTTTTGGTTCATTGCGATATTCGGCTGGCAATTCTGCCATGGATGTGGCATCAACGTAGGGTGGGTTGCTGATAATCACATCGTATTTTTTACCCTTAAGTGCCGTGAACATATCAGATTGAATAGCGGTAATTTGATCTTCTAAGCCGTAGTTGGCAATATTGATATTGGCTACGTCTAGTGCATCAGTTGAAATGTCGACCACATCAACCGCCGCATTTGGGAAGGCGCTGGCTAGCATAATGCCTAAACAGCCACTACCAGTGCAAATGTCGGCAGCGCTTTCTACTAGCTCCGGATATTCTATCCAAGGACTTAAGTCATCGTTTAGAAGCTCCGCAATAAAGGAGCGTGGAACTAGAACGCGTTCATCAACAAAGAACTTTAGACCCTGCAGCCAAGCTTCTTTTACCAAATATGCGGTGGGGGTATGTGAACTGATACGTTGCTCAAGTAGCTGTGAAAGTTTGCTACGTTCTGCATTGGTAATACGTGCGTCAAAAAAGTTATTGAGGGTATCCATCGGTAAATGGAGTGCGCTCATCACAAGCCATACTGCTTCATCGTAGGCATTGTCGGTGCCATGACCATAGAAGATGTCAGAGGCTTCAAATTGGCTTACCGCATAGCGCAGCCAATCACGAATGGTCAACAGTTCGGTGCTTGCAGCGGTATGGATGTTGTTAGGTGTAGTCATGATTATGTAAGGTTAAGTCAGTAATTTGGTCAGGGTCATTTTGTAGGTTTCTTTTAGTGGCTCAATATCGGCCACACCTACACACTCGTTCAATTTATGGATGGTTGCATTTAGCGGACCAAACTCAATGACTTGCTTACAGATATCAGCAATAAAGCGTCCATCAGAAGTGCCTCCCGTGGTGGATAGCTCTGGCGTTACACCATAGCAAGTTTCAATCGCTGATGAAATCGCTTCCACCAAATTTCCACGAGGCGTGATGTAGGGCGGTGAGTATTCCCAGTCTAGGTCATAACTCAAATCGTGCTTATCCAAAATGGCATGAACGCGTTGTTTTAGATTTTGCTCGGTGCTGGCAGTACTAAATCTAAAATTGAATAAAATTTCTACTTCGCCAGGCACTACATTGGTAGCGCCAGTGCCGCCATTCATGTTGGAGATTTGCCATGAAGTCGGTGGAAAATATTCATTGCCGTTATCCCACACCGTATCCACCATTTCTTTAATCGCTGGGGCTACCATATGGATAGGATTTTTAACCAAATGTGGATATGCGATATGACCTTGCACCCCTTTGATCACAAGTTTGCCTGAGAGTGAGCCGCGGCGTCCATTTTTAATCATGTCACCCACCACTTTATTTGAAGTGGGTTCGCCTACGATACAGTAATCAATCAACTCACCACGTGCCTTGAGTACCTCGACCACCTTAACCGTGCCGTTAATCGCAGCCGCTTCTTCATCTGAAGTGATGAGCAAGCCGATAGAGCCTAAATGGTTCGGGTGTGCTGCAACAAATTCCTCGATACTAGTCACAAAAGCGGCTAATGAAGTTTTCATATCTGCCGCCCCGCGTGCGTAAAGCATACCGTCTTTAATGGTTGGCTCAAATGGTGGTGTATGCCATTTTTCCAGTGGACCGGTAGGGACTACATCGGTATGTCCAGCAAATACTAACAGTGGGCCTGCAGTGCCGCGACGTGCGTAAAAATTATCTACATCGTCAAAGCGCATGCGCTCAATTTTAAATCCCAGTGGCTTTAGCCGTGAAATCATTAATTCCTGGCAGCCAGCATCCTCAGGCGTATTGGATTGACGCGTCAGCAAATCAATGGCTAGATCAAGTGTAGGTGTATTCATATCAATTCTTTATAGGCGGCTTCAGTAAAGCCTAAGCAAATAACTTTTCCATCACGGACCAACACAGGGCGTTTAATCACGGACGATTGTTCTAACATTAAATTCAGCGCAGAAGTGGAGTCAACCACGGCCATTTTTTCGGCATCGCTTAAGTTACGCCATGTCATACCAGCTCGGTTTACCAGTTTTTCCCATGGTAATTGCGCTAACCAACCTGACACTAATTTTGTGCTGACACCTTGTTTTTTAAAATCATGAAACTCGTAACTTACGTGGTGTTCAGTAAGCCAATCTCGGGCTTTTTTAACCGTGCTGCAATTGGGTATGCCGAATAGTTGCATGACGCTAGGTGTTTGACGTAAAACACCATTTTAACAGTTTTAGCCTAAAGTGCTGACATTCTATTTAATCAAGAGATTAAAGTGCATTCAGCTTAAATTGGGTAAGCAAAAAAACAAACACCCGCAAACGGCGGGTGTTGAGTTGAATACTTTACGAGCTAATTAAATACCGCGTAATAACTCGTTAATGCCCACTTTACCAAGTGTTTTTTCATCTACTTTTTTCACGATTACAGCGCAATAAAGACTATAAGTGCCGTCTTTAGAAGGTAAGTTGCCTGCAACGACTACTGAACCTGCTGGTACACGACCATAAGTTACGCTGCCAGTTTCACGGTCGTAAATTTTGGTTGATTGGCCAATATAAACGCCCATAGAAATCACGCAGTTGTCTTCTACAATAACGCCTTCAACCACTTCAGAACGTGCACCGATAAAACAGTTGTCGCCAATAATGGTTGGGCCAGCTTGCACAGGCTCTAATACGCCACCAATACCTACGCCACCAGACAAATGGACATTTTTACCAATTTGCGCACATGAACCTACAGTTGCCCAGGCATCTACCATAGTGCCTTCACCTACATAAGCACCAATGTTCACGAATGAAGGTAATAGCACCGCATTTTTGCCGATAAATGAACCGCGGCGCACCATTGCTCCAGGCACTACGCGAAAGCCGCCAGTTTTAAAATCTTCAGCAGTGTAATCAGCAAATTTTGCTGGCACTTTATCAAAATACTGCGTGCAACCACCATCTAACAGTACATTGTCATCTAAACGGAATGACAGCAATACTGCCTTCTTTAGCCATTGGTGCGTTTCCCAATCTTGAGAAGCGCCAACGCGGCTAGCTACACGCAGCTTTCCAGAATCAAGGTCAGCCATTACGCTGGCCACAGCTTCTTTTACTTCACGGCTAGCGTTAGATGGATTGATGTTCGCGCGGTCTTCAAATGCGCCTTCAATGATGTTTTGTAATTGACTCATGATGGGGTAGGTAGTATTCCAAATAAAAATGTATAAATAAGGCTAATAAGCAAATGCGGTATTTTACCCTAAAGTATTAGAAATTTAGCACTCTGGGTAAGTCGGCCAGTAGCATGCTAATCTAGCGGTGCTATGGCTTATCTGCCCGCACCCATTTTAGTAGCATCGTATAGCGGACGTACTTTTGGCATCAGCGCACGCAATTCATTAATGCGGTTGGCATTGGCTGGGTGGGTGCTTAAGAATTCAGGGGATTTAGCCTCACCTTGAGCATTCATTTTTTGCCAGAGCGTAATAGCTGCTTCAGGGTTATAGCCAGCGCGAGCTGATAATTCTAAGCCGATTTTATCAGCTTCTGTTTCTTGTTCACGACTGTTTGGTAAGGCAAAAAATAACTTCGAACCTAAGTTAGCGGCTTGCGTTGTTGCATTGCCAGCCAAGGCGCTAGTGCCCTTAGAGAAAAATAGCGCCATCGCTTGTAGTCCAAACTGTTGAACGTAAGCTTGTGACATACGTTCGCGACCATGCTCACGCAAGGCATGCGCGATTTCATGGCCAATGACCGCACCTAATTCATCGTCGGTGACATGTAACTTATCAATGAGTCCACTCAACACCATAATTTTTCCGCCGGGCATGCAGTAGGCATTCACTTGGTCACTTTTTTCAACATTGACCTCCCACTTCCATTGTGCGGCATCAGGTCTGAATGCCGAGACTTGTCCAATTAGATTGTTTGAAATACTGCGAACGCGCTCCAATTGTGATTGGTCAATATTGAGTGTGTGAGCTTTCTCAGCAGTATTTAATGTTTGCAGATAGGTTTTGCTCGACATACTGGTAATTTGTGAGGCTGGCATTAACAGTAACTGTGAGCGCTTGACGCCAGAGATGCTGTCTTTAGTGGTTGTGGCACAGCCACTGATAAAACTCACCGTGAAAAGTGCTAACAATGCTGATTTAATCATAGGTACAGTTGTAGTTTTAATAACAATTTCCGGTCAGAATGAAACTTGTGAGCCAAGCTCCACCACGCGATTTGGTGGCAACTTAAATTGATTGGTAACAGTTTCAGCTGATCTAAATAAGCCGATAAATATTTTCTTACGCCAAAAAGCCATTTCTGTTTTTTCATTGGCAATTAAAATTTCTTTACCGACGAAGAATGACGTATCCATCGCATCTAATATCAAGCCTTGATCCGAACATAGCAGCAAGTCACGTGGTAAATCTGGTTCATCTTTGAAGCCGTAGCGCACAATCACTTTATAAAAGTCATGTGGCAGAATTTCCACTTCTACGCGTTCATGTGGTCGCGCATGCGGAAACTCTAGAAACTTCACGGTTAAGATGACCACGCGTTCATGTAGTACTTTGTTATGTTTTAAATTGTGCAACATGGCATGCGGCACGCCATCTGGATTGGGTGTTAAAAATAATGCCGTACCTGGCACACGTGCTGGCGGATGAGCACCTAAAGCTTCAATAAATGGCTCTAGCGCCATGGCCTCATTCTTGAGGTGCAGGTATAGCATACTGCGACCAGTTTTCCAGGTATTCATCAGGGTGAAAATGAAGATCCCAATCACTAAGGGCACCCATCCGCCATCGGGAATTTTTAACACATTCGCACTGAAGAACGCAACATCTACCGTCAGAAATAGACCCACTAAAGCGCCGGTGCGAGATTTACTCCAGCCCCACATATGATGAAACACCATGCCTGCTAATAATGAGGTGATGACCATGTCGCCAGTGACCGCAATACCATAGGCCGCTGCCAGATTTCCGGAAGACTTGAAGCCAAGGACCAAGGCCATTACGGCCAACATTAAACCCCAGTTGATACGTGGCATATATATTTGCCCTTCATGACTTTCTGAAGTGTGCTCTACGTGCATACGTGGCAAGTAACCTAACTGTAGGGCTTGGCGCGATACTGAAAATGCGCCAGTAATGACAGCTTGCGAGGCAATGACTGCCGCTAACGTGGCCAATATAATTAGCGGAAACAACATCCACTCTGGCGCTAGTAGGTAAAAAGGGTTTTTAACACTCTCGGGGTTCAGCAATATTAAAGCACCTTGGCCAAAATAATTCAGTACCAGCGATGGCAGCACTAAACCAAACCATGCCAAGCGTATCGGGAATCGACCGAAATGGCCCATGTCTGCGTATAAAGCTTCTGCGCCGGTGACCGATAGCACCACTGCACCAAGTGCCACAAAGGCGATCCATGGACTGACTATAAAAAATTGCAGGGCGTAAATTGGGTTAAGCGCATGCAAAATGGAGGGGTTTTGCAAAATACTGCCAATCCCAAGTACGGCTAAGGTGCCAAACCATAACAACATAATTGGGCCAAAAAAAGCACCGACTAAAGCCGTGCCCTTACTTTGCGCCCAAAACAGTATGAAAAGCACGACTAAAGTTACGGGTAATATCAGAGGGTGCAACATAGGTGCCGCTAACTCTAAACCTTCTACGGCTGACAAGACTGAAATCGCTGGGGTGATCATACCGTCGGCATAAAACATACAGGCGCCTAGAATACCTAGCAGCATAATCGTGCGTTGTTTCTTTAGGTTACTACCTGCATTGTGACTGGCCAATGCCAGTAAGGCCATAATGCCGCCTTCACCGCGGTTATCTGCACGCATAATAAATAACACGTACTTAACTGATACCACCATGATCAATGCCCAAAAGATCAGCGATAAGATGCCGTACATATTGGTCGCAGTCAATGGCACTGGGTGCATGCCAGCAGAAAAAACTTCTTTCATGGTGTACAAAGGACTAGTACCGATGTCACCAAAAACCACGCCGAGGGCGGCTAGGGTTAAAGCGGAAATTTTTGTTTTATTGCCAGGGGTTGATGACATTAAAATGGTATGTTGAGTTTGATAAGACCGCTATTATCAATCAACTTAAATACTAAACCAATAGATTTTTACTGATTAATGAAGAATGTATTGAAACGAAATGCCAAGTGGCGCTGTGAGTCTAGCTACGCCTCGTTTTTAGAATATGAATTAAGGCTTGGTCTTATTGATTGTGGCATCTGCTGACCCTACGCCAAAGCTTAGGGAGACTTCATCGCCTGCTGTAAGTTGTTCGCTAGTGTTGATAATATTGCCAAGTTTATCTTGCACAAAGGCATAACCGCGACTAAGCACTGCTTGCGGATTGAGGTGACTCAAATTTTGACTAAGGCGAAGTAGGTTTTGTTGTTTATTACGTAATTGCTGATTAATGGCGGCGTTCAGGCGGTAGGCGCTTTGTTCCAGTTGAATTTTTTGTTGGGTGATTTGTTGTAGAGGTGAGATTAATCTACGTGCTAGGTAATCTAAGGTTTGTGCACGTTGAGCTAGCAAATATTGCATATTTTTGCCTAATTGCTGATGCATCTGTTGCAGACGGTTGAGTAGACCTTCACGTGACGGTGTTGCTAGTTCTGCTGCTGCTGTTGGCGTGGCGGCACGTATATCTGCTACAAAGTCACAAATGGTAAAGTCTGTTTCGTGGCCAACACCGCTAATGGTTGGGATGCTGCAGTCAGCGATGGCGCGCGCAACGATTTCTTCATTAAATTGCCATAGGTCTTCAATACTACCGCCACCACGACAAATGATTAGCACGTCACATTCAGCCCGACTGCTGGCTTGATGTATGGCATTGGCAATTAAATTTGCGGCACCTTTGCCTTGTACTGGGGTAGGGTAAATGATGACCGGTATGCTCGGCATGCGTCGTTTAAGCGTAGTTAATACATCACGTAAAGCTGCCGCATCAGGGGAAGTGACGATGCCAATTTTCTGGGGGTAAGTTGGTAGCGTCTGCTTAAATATGGCATCAAATAAGCCTTCTTGCTGTAACTTGGCTTTAAGTTTTTCAAAAGCTTCAAACAGAGCACCTAAGCCCGCACGCTGTAAAAATTCTACCGTGAGTTGAAAGTCTCCGCGGGCTTCATACAAGGTAACAGTACAGCGAGCTTCTACTTTGTCGCCTTCTTTCGGCACCCAGTCTAAATAACTATTACGGCCTTTAAACATGACGCAGCGCGCTTGTGCGCCTGCGTCCTTGAGCGAGAAATACCAATGACCGCTGGCTGCGCGAGTAAGATTAGAGACTTCGCCACCCACCCAAAAGAGAGGAAAGCTTTGCTCTAGAAGATTGCGCGCTAAGCGATTGAGCTCACTTACGCTAAGAACATGTTTTTCCGTCAGGAGCGACTTTGTTAAATTTGATGTGAGTTCTGCCAAAAGGTGCCTAATCCGTTAAAATGAATCATTCGTAATATTAAATGATTATATCGTGGAGGCAGTAATGCTAAACAAACTTCTTTCGGCTCGCGCTGGCTATTTGTTGGGTTTTGTTGCAAGTTTTGCTTCTGTCGGCTTGGCGTTGTGGATACAAATGCGTTATCAACTTAATCCTTGTCCTTTATGTATTTCGCAACGCATGGTGTTAATGGGTTTAGGCTTGTTATTTTTAACTGCAGCCATTCACAATCCTGCGAAATTAGGCCGTAAAATTTATGCGGCTCTGCACGTGATGGTGGCTATAGGCGGTGCTGGTGTTGCGATACGCCATTGGTGGTTGCAAGCCCACCGCGACAGTATGGTGGCCGATTGTGGTGTAGGCTTTGATTATATGTTTGAGAATTTTCCGCTACGAAAAGCGCTGACTTTGGTGTTTCGCGGCACCGGTGACTGCGCTGCTATCGATTGGACTTATTTAGGCCTCAGTATTCCACAAATGGCCTTGATTACCTTTATCGGCTTTGCTGGCTACGCCCTATATTTGGCAAACTTAAAGCAAAAATAACTAGAGAAGCTTATGTATAAAGTATTAGACGATTTTGTAGGCAATACTCCACTGGTGAAATTGCAACGTATGGCGGGCGAGACCAGCAATACTATTTTGCTTAAGTTAGAAGGAAATAATCCTGCAGGATCGGTCAAAGATAGGCCCGCTTACAGTATGATTACCCGCGCAGAAGCTCGCGGTGATATTAAGCCTGGTGACACCTTGATTGAAGCTACTAGTGGAAATACAGGCATTGCCTTGGCTATGGTGGCGGCGATGCGCGGTTATAAAATGGTATTAGTCATGCCCGATAACCAAAGCATAGAACGTCGACAAAGTATGAAGGCCTATGGTGCAGAGCTTGTACTAACGCCGAAAGAGGGCGCTATGGAACTAGCGCGCGATGTGGCGATGAAGCTACAAGCAGAGGGTGAAGGGATCGTCCTTGATCAGTTTGGCAATAGCGACAACCCGCTGGCGCACTACGAAACCACAGGACCTGAGATTTGGCGTGACACTGGCGGAAAAATTACACATTTTGTAGCGAGCATGGGGACCACTGGCACAATTATGGGTGTTTCGCGCTATCTAAAAGAACAGAATCCAAATATACAGATTATTGGCGTGCAGCCGGAAGATGGTGCACAAATTCCTGGAATACGTAAATGGTCACAGGAATATTTACCTAAGATTTATGATCCCAAGTGCGTCGATAGTTTGATCTATGTAGGTCAGGCCCAAGCCGAAAAAACCATGCGCCGTTTAGCGACCGAGGAAGGTGTTTTTGCGGGCGTTTCATCTGGCGGTGGGTTGCATGCGGCCTTGCAACTTTCTAAAACGCTAGAGAACGCGGTGATTGTCTCAATTGTATGCGATCGAGGTGATCGCTATTTGTCCACTGGTGTTTATCCAGCCTAAATTAAGCTACGGTTGAACATGACCATTTCATACTCAATCAAACTTATCCTAACTGACATTAAGCGTTTTTTGGTGGTTAGTGCACTGTTTTTTTGTGCGCTTTTGCAGAGCTCTGCAGCAAATGCGATCAGCGAGATTTCAATAAGCGCGGAGCGTATAGAGCACGCGCAAGGTGCGACAAAAAATACAACCTTAAACTTAGATCTGCGTGATGCGCTCCCTAAACTTAGCTTACGCTCTGGATTTAAAGCTAAATCGTCACCCGACTGGTTTCAACTTAAATTCAATTGTTCGCTGGCATCCAACCTAGGCAGCGGTCGATGTTCTGAGGGCCTCATCAAAAGTACACATCTTGAGGTGCCCTTTAGTTTTGAACTTGATCGGTTAAGTCTTAACGGGAAACCTGATATCAGCGCAACCTTAACTTTAAACAATGCCAACTATAGCGATGAAGCAGGCTTGCATGCCACAGAAAAATTCAACGGAAAATTTAAACTTGCGTTGCAGTCAATGGCGAGGGGTTGGGCTTGGCAAAGCCAAGTAGATTGGTTGTCAGGGGAAGTGTTTTGGCAGCCATTTTATGTGGCCGAAGGCGGGCACCAACTTCAGGCCAGTGGAACGCTAAATGATATTTTGCTTAATATTGATGTGGCTAGGCTACAAGTTAAGAATGTGGGCGGCTTAGATGTTAGTGGCCAACTTAGGTTGAGTGACTACCAATTATTAAGCTTAAATGGCAGTGCCCCTAGCCTAGATTTGGCCGCGGCTTATCCTTTATTATTAAAACCAATGTTAGAAAAGTCGGCACTGTCTAATATAGAAGTAGGTGGCAAGGCAGCGCTTCAATTTTCTATAAAAAATGCTGAACTAAAGTCTTTTGAGTTGGACTTGCATCACATCGATGTTGCTGACATCAACCAGAAGTTTGCCTTTTATAATATCAATGCCAGCCTACCTTGGAGTTATGACGAACCTAAAGAGATTATGTTTAGTTTTGATAGTGGTGAGCTACTGAATTTACCCTTAGCTAAAACCAATATAGTGGCGACGGTTAATCGGTTTTCCCTTACCTCAAATAATATCCGCTTACCCATATTGGATGGCGCCCTGAGTTTGTCAGATGTTTCAGCCGCGCGCATTGCCAATCAGTGGTATTGGCATCTACGTGCAAAGCTTGAGCCCATTTCTATGGCAGACTTCAGTTCCAGACTTAGTTTGCCTCGTATGGACGGTACAGCGTCAGCCGAGATTCCTTTAGTTACCTATGCTGGAGGCAGGCTTACTACCGATGGCAGCCTGCAGCTTAAGGTGTTTAATGGTGCTGCTACCGTAAGTCAATTAGTGATGCAAAATCCACTAGGAACTACCCCCAAACTTAATGCTGATATTGCTTTACGTAATTTGGATTTAGGGGCATTAACACGGACATTCTCATTCGGTGCTATTGAAGGCAAGTTGGATGGAGACATTAAGCAGTTGGAGTTGCAAAACTGGAAACCAGTCAAGTTTGATGCTGTCATACAAAGTAGTGCCGGACGCTACCCGAGAAAAATCTCACAACGCGCAGTGGAAAATATATCTTCACTTGGTGGTGCTGGTGCTGCCGTTGCCATACAGCGCAGTTTTTTACACTTTTTTGAGCAGTTTAATTATCAGGCTATTGGCTTGAGTTGCAAGTTGCGTAATGATGTTTGTACGATGGGTGGCATTGCGTCAACGCCGGGCGGCTATGTGATTGTCAAAGGTAGTGGCATTCCTGCCATAACAGTGATGGGGTACAATCAAACTGTAGCTTGGACTGATCTGTTGGCACGCATTAAGCGTGTCACCACTGGTAATACGATTATTAAGTAACCGCGAAATAAGGAGGTAACATGAAGTTTAGTTTGAAGTCTAGCGTGAAAAATGGCCTCGCAGTCATGGCATTAGCATTGGTGCTTCCAGCATGTGTGACCATTAATATTTACTTTCCTGCCGCCGCTGCAGAAAAGGCCGCAGATAAGCTTATCGATGACATTTGGCAACTAAAAAATAGTGAAAAGGCGAACCCAGCCGAGCCTGTGCCTGTCAGTCCAGCAAAATAAGGAGCACCACATGAAAAAGATTTTATTTGGATTATTAGTGATTGCTGGTTTATTGAGCAATCAATTAGCGCTAGCCGCTGCTGATTTAGAACTCAATACCCCCGCCATCTCTGCGCTTAAAGGCAGTATGCAGCAACGCCATGGTCAGTTAGCAGGCTTTTACGCTAGTGGAGCTGTTGGTTTGACTCGCGATGGTTTAATTGCTGTCAAAGAAGCTAGTGCTGTAGCATTAAAAGACAGGCAAAGTCTGAACTCACTTGTCGCGTCAGAAAACAATGATAGAAATGCTTTGTATAAAGAAATTGCTATTGCCAATGGCCACGCTGAATGGGAAGCGGAAATTCGTAGTACCTTTGCACAGCGCTGGGTGCAAAAAGCGCAAAGTGGTTGGTGGTATCAAGATGCTAATGGTTGGGCTAAACGCTAAACTCACATTAACCCCCGATACAGTATTTACCTTGCCAAGTTTAGATTCTTAAAGCCCACGATATGATCCCGACTTTAGTATTTGATATAGAGACCATCCCTGATACTGATGGTCTGCGGATTTTGTATGATTTGCCCGCAGCTATCTCAGATGATGATGTGGCTAATATTGCGCTACATAAACGCCGTCAGCAAAATGGCAGTGAGTTTTTGCCCTTGCATCAGCACAGTATTTGCGCCATCTCTTGTGCACTTCGTGAAGGTAACAGCTTTAAAGTATGGACGCTAGGCGATGCGAAATCAACTGAAGCGGAGATTATTCAGCGCTTTTTTGATGTGATTGATAAGTATACTCCGCAGATTATCTCTTGGAATGGCAGCGGTTTTGATTTACCAGTGTTGCATTATCGTGGACTGACACACGGCATTAATGCTGGCCGTTACTGGGACTTGGGTGAGGATGATAAAGAGTTTAAGTGGAATAATTATATAAGCCGTTACCACACCCGCCATTTGGATCTAATGGACATTTTGGCGATGTTTAATTCCCGCGCCAATGCGCCTTTAGATGATTTAGCCAAGCTTTGCGGATTCCCTGGAAAATTAGGCATGGACGGTAGCAAAGTGTGGGATGCGTATAAGGCAGGGAAGTTAGAAGAAATACGCAATTACTGTGAAACGGATGTCGCGAATACGCATTTGATTTTTTTACGCTTTAAGTTAATGCGTGGACAGTTAAGTCAAAATGCCTATGATGCTGAAGTGGCGCTAGTGCGAGAAACCTTGACTGGGTATACCAAAACTAATCCTGAACTTCCGCACTGGCCAGACTTTTTGGCAGCTTGGAAGTAACCATAGGATAAGTCGATTGAGGGCTTGTTAACGTTGGTTTAGCAATACCTGGCACTCAAAATGCGTTAAAATCCCACCCTTACTGCAAACAGGTTTTAGCTCATGGCACGCCGCTCTAGAAATCGTAATTTACCTCCACCAATACCCGAAACAAAACATGCGTTTATTGAGTCGCTAGACCAAGAAGGCCGTGGCGTTGCGCATCTTGATGGTAAAACCATATTTATTGATGGCGCCTTGCCTAATGAGCAGGTGACGTTTCAATCGCACCGCATCAAGCCCAGCTACGAAGTGGCTAATGTGGTTGAAGTATTAAAACAATCCAACCTAAGAGTCACCCCAAAGTGCCCGCACTATGGGTTATGCGGCGGTTGCAAGTTACAGCATTTGGAGTTTACTGGACAAGTAGCAGCCAAGCAGCGCTTGCTAGAAAATGATTTATGGCACATTGGCAAAGTAAAGCCAGACAATATGTTGCCGCCCTTATATGGGCCAGCATGGGGTTATCGACACAAAGCGCGTTTAAGTGTGCGCTTTGTTGAAAAGAAAGAGCGCGTACTTGTCGGTTTTAATGAAAAAGCCACCCGCTATGTTGCTGTGATGGATAGTTGTGAGGTATTGACAACTGAAGTTTCAGCCTTGATCGCCCCTTTGCAAATATTGATTTTAGGTTTAAGTTTGCGTGAACAAATTCCGCAAATTGAACTTGCGGTAGGCGAGCCTGTAGACAATAAGCCGGTGATTGTGCTGATTTTCCGCATTATGGCTGCACTGACTACTGAAGATGAAGTGCAGCTGAAAGCCTTTGCTGATGCACATGCGGTGCAAGTGTGGACGCAGACCAAAGGCCCCGATACGATTAAGCCATTTTATCCGCTCGATGCGCCACAGTTGAGTTATAGCTTGCCTGAATTTAATCTGCGCTACCCGTTTAAACCCAACGAATTTACACAGGTTAATCCTCAAATTAACCAAGTAATGATACGCCGCGCCATGCAATTATTAGCGCCACAAGCGGGTGAAAAAATTGCTGATTTCTTTTGCGGTATTGGTAACTTCACCTTACCCATCGCGCGAAGTGGTGCAGAGGTATTGGGCTTAGAAGGATTAGCTAATTTGGTTGAGCGTGCCAACGAAAGCGCTGCGCTTAATGGCATCACTAATACCCAGTTTGGGGTGTCCGATTTATTTAAAATGACACCGCAAGCACTCACCGAATTAGGCCGTTTTGATAAATGGCTCATTGACCCGCCACGTGACGGCGCGTTTGAATTAATTAAAGCATTGGATGAAACCAATAGCCCGCAACGGATTGTCTACGTCTCCTGTAGCCCAGCAACCTTAGCACGAGACGCTGGTGTGTTAGTGAATGAAAAAGGCTACCGCTTAAAAGCGGCTGGTGTGATTAATATGTTTTCACATACCGCGCATGTGGAATCCATCGCCCTATTTGAGCGAGAGGCCTAAGTAGACACTTCAATTATATATATGTTGTTATTAAGCAACATAGTGTTTGTTTTAAACAATAGTTTGATACAGGTCAAATCAACATTTTTCAGTAAGCCATAAAATCACTCCATCGAATTTGTTTATTTCCTTATGTGGAGAGTTTGAAAATGAAAAAGTCATTATTAGTATTAGCCGTAGTAGCAGCTTTTGCCCCAGTATTAGCGCAAGCTGAAGCTGGTGATTTTGTAGTACGTTTGCGCGCTACTCATGTTGCACCTGATGAGAGTAGTTCTTTAGGGGCTACGACAAATGCAAATATACCTGGTAATCTAGCAAATACAATTTATGGCAGTCCAACTGCAGAACTCCGAGTTGATAGCAATACAATTCCAGAAATTGACTTCTCTTACTACTTTACTAAGAACATTGCTGCTGAATTGATTTTGGCTGTTGGAACTCGTCATGACGTTACGGTAACACCCGGTGCTGCTGCAGCTAAAAATCTTGGTAGTGTAAATCTCTTGCCACCAACACTTACGGCTCAATGGCACTTTAATCCAGATCAAACTTTTGATCCTTATGTTGGTGCAGGTGTTTCCTATGTACGCGCTATGGATAATGGACTTAAGGCAGAAGCAGGGGTTCCTATCCGGATTAGCAGAAATTCTTTTGGCCCAGCCATTCAAGCTGGTTTTGATTACAACTTGCCTGGTCGCTGGTTAATTAATATGGATATTAAGAAAATCTGGTTTGATACAAAAGTTGAAGCAGAAGGAACGCTTCTTGGTGCCTCTGGATGGCACAAAATTGACCAACTTGGAATAGACCCATGGGTTTTATCAGTGGGCTTCGGTAAAAAGTTCTAAGTCAGTTTTAATTAAAGAAATCTCCAGTTCCACCTTAGCCCTTACCTTGATGGTAGGGGCTTTTTTTATGCGGTTTAAGGATGTATTTGTATTGCTGTGCGAGGTTTTAATTCAAAATTCAATGAAGCCAAATCACGTGACTATCACGCTATCTAATGGCATTACATATGGATTTGTACAAAAAATTTGGAGCCCATGGCCCCAAATGATCTAGATGATTTTTGAGAACCTTGCGCGATTGCGGTCGGTTTGTAGGTAACGGTCAAACAACATGGCCACGGCACGGACAAAGAACCAGCCCATCTCTGTGACCTGCAGACCAGTGTCTTCTAATACGACCATGCCATTGTTTTGAAGCGCCTGAAGTGCCAACAATTCAGTAGCAAAGTAGCTTTTAAAATCTATCATGTAGGCGAGTTCTATTGATTCGTATTGCAACTGGCCTTGGCACATGATCGCCATAATAACTGCACGGCGTACCAAGTCGTCTCTAGACAATGCTAGGCCTCGCACAACGGGGAAGCGACCTCGATCAATATAGTCGTAATACTCTTCTAATGTTTTTGCATTTTGGCTATAAGTCGCACCAACGCGACCAATGGCTGAGACGCCTAGACTGATTAAATCACAGTCTGGTTGGGTACTATACCCTTGAAAGTTGCGATGCAATCTACCTTGACGTTTGGCGACCGCCAGTGCGTCATCTGGCAAGGCGAAGTGATCCATACCCACGTAAACATAACCTGCACCTATAAGGGCTGCCAGTGCATCAGATAGCATGGCAATTTTGGCAGACGCAGCAGGTAATTCATATTCACTGATACGGCGCTGCGGTTTAAAGCGTTCAGGCAAATGCGCATAGGCATAAAGTGCGATGCGATCTGGACGTAGGTCAACAATCTGTGCCAGCGTACGTGCGAAAGACTCAGGAGTTTGCTTAGGCAGGCCGTAGATTAAATCTACATTAACTGATTCAAACTGTAATCGGCGTGCAGTTTCAACCAATGAAAATACTTGTTCCGCAGGTTGGATACGATGCACTGCTTTTTGCACTTCTTCATCAAAATCTTGGACGCCAAAGCTTAAGCGATTAAAGCCTAAGGCTCTAAGATGGGCGAGACGCTCATCATTCACAGTACGTGGATCAACCTCAATTGAATACTCACCACCTTCGGCTAATACAAAGTTGCGGCGGATCATGGACATCAGTTCAGATAATTCTGCATCACTAAAAAAGGTGGGTGAACCACCACCTAAATGCAACTGAGAGATGATTTGTCCAGCACCTAGATGTTGAATATGCATATCAATTTCACGACTAAGGTAGCGCAAGTATTCAACGCTACGTTCGTGATGTTTGGTGACAATTTTATTGCAGGCGCAAAAGAAACATAGCGACTCGCAAAATGGAATATGCACATAGATTGACAGTGGTAAGGCTAAGCCGCCAACACGGCGATTTTCTAAGGCGACTTTATAAGCCTCTTCGGTAAATGCTTCTACAAACCTGTCCGCTGTTGGGTAGGAGGTATAACGCGGCCCTGAAACATCATACTTCTGTAACATTTCTGCGCTGACGCCAGGCATAATGAAATTTTGGCTTGCTAAAGGTGTTGGTGAAGAGTTATTTGCGTCCATAATGTTACCCCTGATCTAGGGTATGACTTTGCCATGATTTGAATCATCAAGCTTTGATTCAAATCAACATAAGTGAGAGTTAGACCTAGGGATACAAAAAATGGACGCCATAATAAAAACTAAAAGTGTCATCTGTTTAGGCTAGCTACTATCGCCTTAAAGCTGTATGCTTTAGCCTTAATAAACTCATAGCTCACCATGAATCAACCTACCATTCAAGAAGCGATTAAAGTCGCTTGCTCAAACTGCAACTTACGCGAATTATGCATGCCAGTTGGCTTTGATAGCGAAGATATGCAGAAGCTAGATGAGGTTGTCGCAACCCGTCGCCGGGTGAAGCAAGGTGATCTTTTATTTGCCAATGGCGAGGAATTTACTTCTTTATTCGCAATTCGCACGGGTTTCTTTAAAACCTGTATTTCTAGCGCAGATGGCCGCGAGCAAGTCACGGGCTTTCAGATGGCGGGTGAAATTATTGGGCTAGATGGTATTGTAAGTGACTTCCATAGTTGCAATGCGATTGCACTTGAAGATGCAGAAGTATGCGTGATGCCGTTTGCCAATATTGAAGACCTGTCACGCGAGTTTCCATTGCTACAGCGTCATATGCATAAGGTGATGAGCCGTGAAATTGTGCGTGAGAATGGTGTGATGATGCTATTAGGTAATATGCGCGCTGAAGAGCGCTTAGCGGCTTTTCTTTTAAACCTAGTACAGCGCCTGCATGCCCGTGGTCTGTCACAAACAGAAATCGTGCTGAGAATGACGCGTGAGGAAATTGGTAGCTACCTGGGTCTCAAGCTTGAAACAGTGAGTCGTGCTTTTTCAAAATTCAGCGAAGAGGGTATTATCGAAGTGAAGCAACGTTATGTCCGTATTATTGACCCTGAAGCCCTAAAGAAAATCTTTAATCCACAAACTTACTGTTAAGCCAATTCCAATGCTGATAGGTCTCAGTGTTAACGCCATTTAAACTTCTAGTATGACTAAACCAATTTTTCTCAATGAGGCGGATCATAATCGTGATGTTAGCGGTTTGCGCTACATTTACCCTGTGGTATCACGCCGAGCTGAGGGCGTATCCTTAGGCATTAACCTGAATGTTAATAATGCCTGTAATTGGCGTTGTGTTTATTGTCAGGTGCCGAACCTGACGCGCGGAACGCCTCCCCCGATTGACCTTAATCTATTAGAGCAAGAGCTACGCATGTTTTTAGGCGAAGTGTTGCATGGTGATTTTATGCAGCGCTATGTGGCAGAGGGTGATCGTCACCTGCAAGATATTGCCTTTTCAGGCAATGGTGAACCTACTAGTGCTAAAGAATTTCCGCAGGTGCTTCAGATTGTAGAAAAAATATTGCGTGAATTTGGACTGCTAGATGTGGGGCGTGATAAGCCCATTAAAGTGCGTCTAATCAGCAATGGTAGTTTAATAGATAAGCCAGCAGTCATTGAGAGCATCCGCCATTTAGCAACGTGTAATGGTGAAGTTTGGTTTAAGTTGGATGCGGGTACGAAATCAGGAATAGCGCGCATTAATGATGTGAATCTAAATCCAGAGACGCATATAGCGCGGCTCAGGATGTGTGCGCAGGCATGCCCTACATTTATACAAACATGCATGTTTGCCATGGATGATTTACCACCAACCGAAGCTGATGTTTCAGCCTATTTAGCACTGGTTGAACAAGTGAAAGACGTGGTGCAAGGTGTGCATCTTTATGGACTAGCGCGTCCTTCTTACCAAGCAGAAGCCCCTAGGCTCAGTCGCTTAGCCCCAGAGTGGCTGGAAACGGTGGCCCAGCGTCTACGTCAACGTGGCTTTGTTGTGCATGTGAGTCCTTAGTTCACTCAGTTCCCACTTAGGCAGAAGTTAGTCTTCTATTCTAAAGCCGACCTTAATGGTCACTTGATAGTGTTGTATCTGGCCATTGACGATGTGACCTCGGCTTTCTATTACTTCATACCAGTCCATGTGTTTTACAGTTTGTGCCGCTTTAGCAATAGCATTACGAATCGCTTCATCTGTGCCATTGGGTGATGATCCAACCAGTTCAATGATTTTGTAAGTATGGGCAGTCATGGTTCGCTCCTATCAAAGTGTGTTTCAATCATACGCTTTTTCTAGCGAACACTAAATGCCTAGTCTGCAGTTAAGTACGCTCTGCTTTTAAGCCAAGAATCCAGCAACAGCTCGCTTAAATGGCGCTATTCTTCTCCCTAAGCGCAAAGTGTTTGCACGTAAAAATCTTGCTGGCAGACTGTCATTTGCATAAAATTTGGCGATTGCATGCGTCGCTAAAAATAATGGCCGCGTATGGCGTCTATGCGTTTGCTCATATGCGAGTAGTAATTTGCTTGAACCTATGTCTGAACCTGAAGCTAGTGCAGTTTTGATAGCCTCGGATAAGGTGGCAACACTTTTTAAGCCAAAATTAAAGCCGTGTGCAGTGACTGGATGCATGCCTACAGCGGCATCACCAATCAAGGCAAACCTAGGACCAACCAAGCGTTTAGCGTAGACCGTCACTAATGGGTAAGCGTGGCGCGTGGAGACTAAATGCATGTTGCCGAGACGGTGCTTAAAGCGTGAGGAAACTTCACGGTTAAAGTCTTCTTCAGGCATCGTCATTAAGTGATTCATTTCATCAGGTGGCAGTGTGATGACCACCGATGACTGCATGCCATTCATCGGTAATAGCGCTAAGGTTTGGCCGTAATCAAACCATTCCCATGCGGCTTGTTGGTGCGAAATAGGATGCTCCATAACGCATACCATCATGCTTTTGCCAAAGTCATGCAGGTCGGCCGCGATGCCGACAGCGCGACGTGTTTCTGAGTAACGACTATCCGCACCAACCAATAATCTGGTGGTGAGCACATTGCCATCAGCTAGGGTAAGTTGTATGCAATCTGGCATCGTTTTAATACCGGATACCTGCGTTTCTGTCATCAGGCTAACGGTAGAAGATGATTTTACCGCCTCGTAAGCAGCTTTACGAATCAAATGATTAGGCACTAGATGACCCAGTTCACTTTGCTTAGCATCGCTGTGGGTGATATTTAAAGAGAGTAGGGAGCTGCCATTAAAGATACGTGCATCCATTAAAGGTGAAATATCTGAAGGGTCTATACGCTCCCACAGACCCAGTGTACGCATTAATTTTTCTGATGCATGCGTTAACGCGATTTCTCGACCATCAAAAGCAGGATCTGATAAGGAGAGTTCATTTTGGCGTTCTAACAACGTAATACGTAGGCCAGTATCTGCCAGAGCTTTTGCCAAACAAAGCCCAGCAGGGCCAGCACCAATAATTGCAATATCGACGTTTGTTGTCATGGTTTAATTGAAACTTAATGTTGTGCGGGTTTAATTCCGGTGGCGGCTTGGTTTCTACCTTGTATCGCTGGAGCCAAGCTATCGCGTTGTTCATTGAGTGTTTTGTTAATCTCTATGCCATGACGATAATAATCATCATCGGTGACTGGATCTGGACGACTAATGGCTATATATAGCGTAATAAATGAGGCAATAACGACTAGAAGTGGTCCGGCAATGATTAGCCATACATAGCCAAAACTCCACCAGGGTTTATTGTCTTTTGTTTCCATTGCGTGCTCCAATATGCTTGTTGGGCGCTATTTACTAACGCTTAATCCCTTGGGACTAAAAATACAGATTTTTCTTCGACTTTCTCTCCGCTTTCAAGATCTGTAATCTCAAACTCAATTTTATGCGAACCGTGTTCCACTATACCCTCTGGTATTTTTAGATCAACAATCACTGAGCGAGATTCTGTAGAGTTTACTAACAGGCTTCTGTTATGCAATGAATGCTCCGCTTTCTCATCTTGGTTAATGTCTTCTGATTCTATTTCCAGATCTTTAATACCGCTCACATGTAGCGAGTAGTGCTGTGCATTTTCCGTTCCGTTCATGATTTGCAGGCGATAAACATTTTCTATTTTTCCATCATCTGTAAAGCGCGCCATCACACCGCGGTCGCGCATGATGTTGACTCGGAATGGTGTTCTAAACCATAAACTTGCGGCTAACGCGCTCACAAGTAAAGTGATTACAGCGGCGTAAATCAACACACGCGGACGAAGTACATGTTGAAGAATTTGTTGACGCGTCCAATTTTTGGTAATTGCATTTTGAGTCGAGAATTTAATCAAACCTCGCTCATAACCCATCTTGTCCATTACATTATCGCAAACATCGGCACAAGCGCCGCAGTTGATACATTCATACTGTAAGCCATCACGGATATCAATACCTGTTGGACAAACTTGTACGCACAGGCTGCAGTCTATGCATGAACCAAGCGCTAAGCTTTTGCTGTCAACCTTACTTGATCTGCCGCCACGAGGTTCTCCGCGAGCTTCGTTATAGGTGACCATGAGTGTGTCATCATCAAACATGGCACTTTGAAAGCGTGCATACGGGCACATGTATTTACATACTTGCTCACGAAGAAATCCCGCATTACCGTAAGTGGCGAATCCGTAAAAGCCGACCCAGAATATTTCCCATGGGCTTACATCAAGATGAACAAACTCGCTGAACAGTTCGCGAATTGGAGTGAAATAACCGACAAAGGTAAAGCCAGTCCACAAGGCAAAGGTTAGCCATAGGAAGTGTTTAGTCGATTTTTTAAATAGCTTCTTGGAAGATAATCCGGCATCGTCTAGTCGCATGCGAGTTGCACGGTCGCCTTCAATTTTGGATTCTATCCATAGAAATATTTCGGTGTAAACGGTTTGCGGGCAAGTGAAGCCACACCATAAACGTCCTGCAATCGCTGTAAAAAGAAATAGCGATAGGGCGGAGATGATGAGTATTGCGGTGAGGTATATTAAGTCTTGCGGGTATAAGACTAATTTAAAAATATAGAATCGTTTGGCGTTAAGATCAAACAAGAGGGCTTGGCGGTGACCCCATTCAAGCCACGGAACGCCGTAGAAAAATATCTGTGTAATCCAAACCATGACCCAGCGCCATTTGGTGAAGTAACCAAATATGCTACGTGGGTAAACTTTTTGCTGGGCTTCGTATAGCGACGCTACAACAGTATCTAAGGGAATCTTCGTGACAGATACTTTTTTTGTTGCTGGCTTATCGCTCATTAACTAACCTTCAATAATTGACTACTAACTATTTAGACTGAAACTTTTGCATTTGACCTTTAAAAGAAAAGTCCCGTCATTTTGACTTTCGTGGAGATGACGGGTGAATTTACTTTTCGAGATACATTCCTATTGGATAGTAGGAACTACTAAATCTATTTATTAGACATGCCCCACACATACGCTGCTACTACATGTATTTGTGCTGGTGTTAAGCGGCCTGCTTGCGCTGGCATTTGATTGATTTTACCTTCATTGATACGCTTGATAATGTTAGCTTCACCAGCGCCATGTAACCAAATATTATCAGTCAAGTTAGGGGCGCCAATGGTTTGATTACCCTTGCCGTCTGGACCATGGCAAGCCGCACAGGCTACAAACTTCTCTTTGCCTAGCCCAGCACGACCTGAGTCATACATGCTGCCAGAAAGGCTCAGCACGTAGTTGGCTACGTTCTTAACATCTTCAGCATTACCTACTGCAGCTGCCATAGGCGGCATCATGCCAATTCGACCACCAGTAATGGTTTCTTGAATTTTCTCAGGACTGCCACCATGAAGCCAATCATGATCTGTTAGGTTAGGAAAGCCACGACTACCTTTCGCATCTGAACCATGACATTGTGAACAGTTGTTCATAAACAGGCGTTCACCAATGGCACGAGCCTCAGTATTTAACGCTAGCTCTTCAATAGGCATCGCCTCAAATTTTGAATAAAGAGGGTCTAAGGCTTTGTTTGCTGCTGCCACTTCTTTTTCATATTGGTTCACTTCTGTCCAGCCTAACTTTCCAGCATAAGTTCCTAACCCTGGATAGGCGACTAAGTAAAATAAGGCAAAGATAATGGTAAGAATAAACATCCATACCCACCAGCGTGGCAACGGGTTGTTCATTTCACGCAAATCTTCATCCCAAACATGGCCGCTTGTGTTGTCATCGTTGGCGCTGACTATTTTAATTTTACTGGTCAGCCACAACAGTAAGGCACAACCGAAAATGCCAAGCAGAGAGATGGTCGTGATGAAAATCGGCCAAAAATTATTTGTAAAGTCACTCATTTTATTTTCCTTTGGTTTTCTTAACTCTAGTCGTTCAGTGATCGCTAGAATTATTAACTTTGATCGTCTTCAAAGGGCAGGTTAGCTGCCTCCTTGAAGTCAGATGTGTTTCGATTGCGCCAAACCCATACCAAGATGCCAATAAAAACGATAAAACTAACAACGGTTGTCAAGATCCGGAGTGTATTGATATCCATTTTATATGTTCCTATTAGTTAATGAATTTACTTGAGGTTGGTACCTAAAATTTGTAGGTATGCAATCACAGCATCCATCTCAGTTTTACCTTTTACGGCTTCGCTAGCGCCGGCAATATCAGCATCTGTATAAGGCACACCCACTGTACGCAGTCCGCGCATATGAGCTGGCATAACCTCAGCGTCCACAAGTGTTTTTTCTAACCATGGGTAAGCTGGCATAATTGATTCAGGCACTAAATCACGTGGATTGCTTAAGTGGATACGTTGCCATTCATCGCTGTACTTGCCACCAACACGATGTAAGTCTGGGCCGATACGTTTACTTCCCCACAGAAATGGATGGTCGTAAACAAATTCACCCGCAACAGAGTAATGACCGTAACGCAAAGTTTCTGCACGGAATGGACGAATCATTTGTGAGTGGCAGTTAAAACATCCTTCACGTTGATAGATGTCTCGTCCAGCTAACTGCAATGAAGTGTAAGGCATTAAGCCTTTGATTGGCTCAGTCGTTGATTTTTGAAAGAATAGTGGCACAATTTCCACTAATCCACCAAAGGCCACCACAAATAAAATCAGCACAATCATGAGAAAGTTACTGGTCTCAATTTTCTCGTGGCTGAAGCCAGTTTTTTTATCATCATTTGACATAATGGTTTTCCTTAAGCGTGAGCTGCAACGGGTGGAATAGAAGCGATAGCAGGTTTACCACTAGTAGCTGTTTTAATTACATTCCACAACATGATAACCATACCGCTCAGATAAAGCAGACCACCAAGCAGACGAATGATGTAGTAGGGATGTTTAGCTTTTACGCTTTCTACGAAAGTGTAAGTGAGTGTGCCGTCAGTATTGATAGCGCGCCACATTAAGCCTTCCATCACACCAGAAATCCAAAGTGATGCGATGTAAAGCACGATACCTACAGTAGCTAACCAGAAGTGCAATTCAATAGCCTTCATGCTATGCATTTGTTTTTGACCAAACAAGCGAGGCACCATGTAATACAGGGCACCCATAGACACCAACCCTACCCAACCTAAAGCGCCAGAGTGCACGTGCCCTACAGTCCAGTCGGTGTAATGAGAAAGTGAGTTAACAGTTTTGATTGCCATCATCGGGCCTTCAAAGGTACTCATACCATAGAAAGATAATGAAACAATCATAAAGCGAAGAATAGGGTCAGAGCGTAATTTGTGCCATGCGCCTGACATGGTCATCATGCCGTTAATCATGCCGCCCCAGCTTGGAGCCAATAGAATCAATGAGAAAGCCATGCCTAGAGATTGAGTCCAGTCAGGTAGGGCAGTGTAATGCAGGTGATGCGGACCTGCCCACATGTAAGTAAAAATCAATGCCCAAAAATGGACAATTGATAAACTATAAGAGTAAACCGGACGATTGGCTTGCTTAGGTACGAAGTAATACATGATGCCAAGGAAGCCAGCAGTTAAGAAAAATCCTACCGCATTATGACCATACCACCACTGCACCATCGCATCTTGGACACCAGCATAGGCTGAATAAGACTTCATATAACCGACTGGGATTGCAGCACTATTTACAATGTGCAGTAAGGCTACAGTCAGGATAAAAGCACCAAAGAACCAGTTGGCAACATAGATGTGCTTCACTTTACGTTTCGCTATAGTACCGAAGAAGACTACAGCATAAGATACCCAAACGACTGCAATTAAGATATCAATTGGCCACTCTAGTTCTGCATACTCTTTGCTTTGTGAAAACCCTAGTGGCAGAGAAATTGCAGCCGCTAAAATGACAGCCTGCCAACCCCAGAATGTAAATGAGGCCAACTTACCGCAAAACAGGCTCGTTTGGCAGGTCCGTTGCACTACATAATAAGATGTAGCAAACAATGTACATCCGCCAAAAGCAAAAATGACCGCATTGGTATGAAGTGGACGTAAACGACCAAAACTTGTCCAAGGTAAACCTAGGTTAAGTTCAGGCCAAACCAGTTGGGCGGCAATAACGCAGCCTACCAACATGCCAACCACTCCCCAAACCACCGCCATAATAGAAAATTGCCGTATCACACCATCGTTATACGTGGCCGATTGTGTATTTGTTAATTGCATTTCGTTACCCCATTTTTATTGTGAGTTTCACACGTGACATTCTGACGCAGCAAAACTAAATACTGTTTGATCCAAATCAATAGTCAAGCAAAAAGGGTTTGGTTTTAACTACCATCCCTAAGCTATACAAGTCGTTGACTTTCAGAGAGCCCGCTTAAATTTAACGCCTAAAATATTAGGTGCTTAAAGAAAGCGGCTGAAATAAATGATCTTGCTGTGTTGTTGACCAAACATTGAACCAATTAGTTTTGCATTTTGCAGATTATAAATACAAAATGTTAATAGATTGTTAAAAAAACAACGGTAGCCATTTTTTTAGCTTTGCAGATAATTGATTTACATCAATTTAACATCAGTAGTCACGAGTATTCTTAAATTTAAGGAAATGTTAAGGAGTATTGGTGATGAAAAGGACTGAAGAAAAAGCACAGGCTGGCGGAAGTAAGCAAAATCAAGTAAAGGCGAAAGTGCCAGTTGCTTATGAGGTTGAACTTCACAGATTGGTGGAACAGCAGGCTTATTTTCGAGCTGTGTGTGATGGGTTTAGGCTACCCCCTGAAGAATACTGGTATGCGGCCGAGAAGGATGTGCATAAATACTTTTAATGCATGGTAAGCATTAACCGTGCAATTGTTCTACTTGCTTGGGTGTTGGCCGATGCGCTTGCGTAAACCTTCCACGTCTAGAATGCGTATATTTTTTTGATGTACGCTGAGTAGTTTTTGGTCTTGGAATTTTGTAAATATTCGACTTACGGTTTCAACTTTCATTCCTAGATAACTACCAATTTCTTCACGTTTCATACGAAGAACGATGTTGAAAGGGGAGTATCCGCGCGCATAAAATCTTTGTGACAAATTAAGCATAAAGGCTGCTATACGCTCTTCACCCTGCATGCTTCCTAAAAGCATCATAATCGTGTGGTCGCGCACAATTTCGCGGCTCATTAGTTTGAAAAAATGATTTTGAACTTGGCTAAATTCACGACTGAAATTTTTGACTCTGTCTAGTGGAATGATGCAAATTTCCGAGTCTTCAAGTGCAACAGAGGTGCTCATATGCTCCTCAGTTGCAATACCATCAAAACCAAAAATCTCGCCCGCCATATAAAAGCCTGTAATCTGAACTCTACCATCATCATGCAAGCTTTCAGTCTTAATAAATCCAGTTTTAACGGCATATAATGCTTGAAAGCGATCGCCGCTATGATACAGACTGTTACCAGCTTTTAACCGCCTTCTTACATAGACCAATTCATCTAATTTCTTGATGAAATCAGATGCAGCTTCTGCCGGCATACATAATGCATGCACATTACAGTTAGAGCAGGCGATTTTAGTTTCATGTATTTCAACCTCGCTTTTGAATACATTGATTTTATTAATTTTAATCTCCTTAATCGCTTACTCAACTCTCTACTCCACTTTACGAGAGGAGTCGGTTGCATGCAATTACTTATATTGGGAGGTTAAATGGTTAGTAAATGGCTAGTTAAATTAGCCATAGCGATTGAAGTTTTTTTCAAATCAGATCATTAAAATTCAGTGGATTGGGTAATTTTGACTTAATTTGATACAGGTCAAAAATTAATTTCTCTCAGAGTAAATGATATTCATAATCTTTATCAACCATTAATTTTCCGAGTAGTTTGCTTAAAAATCCTGAGTTTATCTAACGCTTAACTCACCTAAGTTGTTAATGAATTGGTTATCCTTAAAATGCTAAATTTTTCTGTACTTGTGTTTAATGCAGGCAGTTCGTCATTAAAGTTCGCGCTTTATGAGACGAAGGTTGTAGGGGATATGCGCTTGGTTATCAGGGGTGTGGTAAGTCATATTGGTGCCATGGCCTCTTTGTATTGGAACGATGGTACTACTGGCGCGCATATTATTGTTGAAGCTAAAAATCATCAACAAGCGGCTGAGTGGGTACTAGATTGGTTGCAACATTTATGGCCTTTCGGTTCCTTGCTTGAAGGTCTTGTATTGGTGGCGCACCGTGTTGTTCATGGAGGTACGTTTTTTTATAACCCTGTTGTCATTACAGAGCAAGTGATGGCGAAATTAGACAGTCTTACGCCCCTAGCGCCTTTACATAATCCGCAGGCAATTTCTGTGATTCGGGCAACTCAGGAAAAGTTGCATGAAAAATTATTGATGTTAGCCGTTTTTGATACGGCATTTTTTCAAGATTTACCTCAACATTCCGGTTATGCTTTACCTGAAAGTTTTAGCCACGCGCATGGTATTAAACGTTTCGGTTTTCATGGATTGGCGCATCAATTTATGATGCAACGTTTCCATCAACTTCACCCACGCCAGCATAGTCATCATGGCATTATTTCTTTTCAGCTCGGTCATGGCTGCTCAGTGACTGCAATTAGCGATGGTAAGCCTCTTGATACTAGTATGGGATTTACGCCACTAGAAGGTTTGGTGATGGCAACTCGCGCAGGCGATATCGATCCTGGGATACTGATCTATCTTTTGAAAAACGGACATCAGTTAGATGAGCTAGAACAAAAACTTAATCATCATTCTGGTTTACTTGGCTTGTCAAAATCTAGTGACGACATGCGAGAGTTACTAGCGCGAGAAGTTTACGATGTTGATGCAAAGCTAGCTGTCGACATGTTTTGTTATCGAGCGCGCAAGTACTTAGGCGCCTACATGGCTGTTTTAGGGGGTGCTGATGCTGTTTTGTTTGGCGGAGGCATCGGAGAGAACTCACCAGAAATACGAAAGCGCATCTGTGCTGATATGCATTGGTGCGGCCTACAACTAGATGATGCGCGTAATCAACAGGCCACTTCTGTTACAAATGCAACGTTAATCTCGTCTGACTCATCAAGTATCAGCGTTTATGTCATTGCAGTGAGTGAAGAGGCAGTCATTGCGGAGGAGGCAAGGGCCGTCTTGATGAGTTATCCAGAAAATTTAATATAAAAGTTATATTTGCAATCAATCTGTTACTCGGTTAACGCGTATAAGCTTCGATTAAATAACGCCGCATCATCCGATGGCTGTTGAAATAAGATGCATTTTTGCTAATAGCGCTTTTCATTACCTTAATCCAGCCACTTTTGTTCTCTTGGTAATATAGAGGCAGCACCACTTGTTCAAACTTATCGTAGAGAGCAATCGAAGTGCCGCCATTCTGGGTATCCTTGTCTCCGATTGCCCAGCCCGTTACCCCTTCAATACATCCTTCTATCCACCAACCATCTAGTACCGATAGACTAGGCACGCCATTAAGAGCAGCTTTCATCCCACTGGTACCAGAAGCTTCATAAGGACGTAATGGCGTGTTGAGCCAAATATCGCTACCTGAAATTAAGTCCAATGCAATAGTGAGGTCGTAATTGGCGAGGTAGGCGCTTGGAATTATGCCGACTAAGCTTTGTAGATGCTGATGCAACTCACCAATAAGTGCTTTACCTTCCTTATCGCTTGGGTGGGCCTTGCCTGCCATCACGATTTGAAAAGGCTGATGGTTTGCTATGTTTTTTAATCGCTCTATATCAGCAAATAATATATCAGGGCGTTTATAGGCTGTCATGCGCCGTGCAAAGCCGATAATTGGAATGTTTGGATTGAGACTAACACCAGTTAAGGCGAATACTCTTTCTATTAGCCGCATTTTGGCCTGTTGATGTGCATTCCAAATGTCTTCGTCTGAGACACAACATTCCGCGCGAGTTAGAAGCTCAGGCTCATGACACCAACCAGGAATATGTGTGTCATAAAGCGTGCTGAAACTCTGTGCAGCCCAAGTATAGGGATGCACCCCGTTGGTAATGGCATGCATTTTGTAACCAGGGAACATTTTACTTGAGACGTCTGCATGGCTTTTAGCTACGCCATTAATATACTCACTTAGATTTAAAGCCAAGCGTGTCATATTGAGCCCATCTTCGCCGGCAAACTGTTTAATTAAAACTAAATCTATGGTGCCGTCCAAAATGGCAGTGACTAAGGTGTAATCAAAACTATCATGTCCGGCATAGACTGGTGTATGCGTAGTAAAACTACACATCTTTCTAATTCTTGGAATGTCGTAATGCGAGTCACCCTCTCGAATATTTTCGGCAGGGTAAGTGTATCTGCGTAATAGTTCGACGCCTAAAAGTGCTGAGTGTCCTTCATTCATATGGTAGTGAAATATATCAAAGCCTAATGCCTGCAATAAACGGACACCACCGATGCCAAGAACGATTTCCTGCTTGAGTCTATAGGCTGGGTCCCCGCCATACAGGCAGTTGGTCAGTTCGCGGTCTTTAGGCTCATTTTCATTCAGATCCGTATCTAGCAACAAAACTGGTTGCCTGCCACCACTGTGACCCTCAACCACATACAGCCATGCGCTTACCCAAACCGGCTTACCTTCAATGGTGACTGCCACCTTAGCATCAAGGGATTGCGCCCAAAGTTGGGGTTCCCAAGATTCGGCAAGTTCAACTTGCAGTCCTTGAGTATCAATTTCCTGACGAAAATATCCCGATCGACTCACTAAGCTAACCGCCACCATGGGTAACATCAAATCTGCTGCTGAACGCACCATATCGCCAGCCAATACACCAAGACCCCCTGCGTAGGTAGGAATTTCATTGCGAAGTGCAACTTCCATTGAGAAGTAAGCGACGCGTGGAACATGGATAAATTCCTCAAGCATATTGACCCTAAAATATTAACTTAACAACGGATTGGTGTTCGCAAGTGAACGAAACAGATAAAAAAGAGTGTAGTGAACGCAGATCTAAAATTTTTGATGTATATCAAAATTAGTATTGGAATCTCTTTTAACATCTATTCACTTATAGAGAAAAATCATGTTGATAATAAGAGGTGAATCTCATGTGGCTTCGTTTATGTTGATACAGGATAAATTAGATCATTGGGCCAATGGATATGGCGTTATTCAACACAGCCTAAGCACTGCGCAGGCTGTAAGGGAAGTGGTTTACTCCCAGCAGTCACGCGGGGTGAATGTAGATAGCCTACTTTCGCTGTTATGCGCGGCAGATAAGTTAGCAAATGCTGCAATGTGGCTAGTGGTGCATATGACTTACGCCAATAAAGTGAAGTTGGATGGCGAGGCTTTAATGCCTAAAGATTTTAAAGTAAATCCGCAAGGCCATACTGGGGGTGCGCTCAATATGGTGCCGGCCTATGTAGGCTATATGCTGGCCAATGCATTAAGTGGTGTTACACGAAGCTGGTTGATGGGTCAAGGTCATGCAGTTGCTGCCATTGATGCTGTTAACTTACTGCTCAACAATATGCGTACTGAGCATGCTGAGAGGTATGCCTTAACTGAAGTTGGCCTATCTAGATTTGTACAGGATTTTTACTCGTACAAATTGGATGATAATGGCAATCAAGATTCACCATTGGGTAGTCACGTTAATATCAATACAGCCGGCGGGATTCTAGAAGGTGGTTACCTTGGATTTGCTGATTTGCAATATGTACATATGCCACTCCTTGGAGAGCGCTTAGTCGCTTTTCTGTCTGATGGTGCTTTCGAAGAGCAACGAGGTGCCGATTGGGTGCCACGATGGTGGCGTGCAGAGGATAGCGGTTTAGTGGTGCCAATTATGATTTTTAATGGACGACGGATAGATCAGCGTGCCACTTTGTCTCAAGGAAAGGGTTTAGAGTGGTTTAAGAAGCATTTGGAAACTTACTCATTTGAACCTGTAGAATTTGATGGTACTGATCCTGCAGCGTTTGCGTGCATGATTCTACGTGGGGAGCAGATGCTCCGTTCCCGGGCAGAACCAACACAAAAAATGCGGAACTATCCCTTACTGATGCCTTATGGGATTGCTGTTGCAAAGAAAGGCGCAGGTTTTTATGCGGCAGGGACTAATGACGCGCACAGTTTACCATTAGGCAATAATCCTCATGAGAATGAAGAGGCTATGCATCACTTCAACGCCTACGCAGGTAAGCTCTTTGTGCCTTTTGCTAGCTTGCAGGAAGCTAGCATTATCATGCAAAATCACCTACAGAATGGTCGTGTCTTGGAGCGTGATAACCCGATTGCAAATCGTGATGTTTATGTACAAAGCTTCCCTAAGCTCACTTACAAGGAAGTCGTCAGAGATGGTTTTGATCTAAATCACTATGGAAAAAGCTGTGTGATGGAGGCGGTAGACCAGACTTTCCTAGCCTATGTGCAAGCCAACCCGAGCTTGCGGCCTCGTGTGGGTAATCCTGATGAAATCCGCTCTAATCATCTGAACCAAACCCTCGACCACCTTAAGCACAGGGTGACCGAAACTGAATTGGGGATTGCTGAATCTGTTCAAGGTGCGGTCATTACAGCGCTCAATGAAGAGGCTGTGATTTGTGCTTGCTTAGGTAATAAAGGGGGCATTAATCTAGCGGTAACATACGAGGCATTTGGTCCCAAAATGCTGGGTGCTTTGCGCCAAGAAATTATTTGGTCTGATCATTTGGCCTCACGTGGACGTCAGGCTGGCTGGTTGTCTGTGCCAGTTGTATTGACTTCTAACACCTATGAAAATGGAAAAAATGAGCGTTCGCATCAGGATCCATCTCTATGTGAAGCCCTACTGAGCGAGCCTGCAGATATTTCACGCGTCGTATTTCCTGCTGATTTTAATAGTACAGTCGCAACGCTTGATGCATGTTATCAAACGAGAGGCAATATTTATACCTGCGTCATTCCTAAGACATTTGGGATTGCTGATATTTTTAGCGAGAGTAAAGCTGAGTTGCTCGTTTCCCAGGGTGGTATCACTTTGGATCAAGCTAAACTTGATCAAGCTGAATTGATTTTAACGGCCATCGGCGCTTTTCAATTGATGGAAACTATTAAAGCTGCGCAAAGGCTGGAACAGCGAGGTGTTAAGGTCGCAGTTAATTATTTAATTGAACCTGGTCGCTTCAGGCAAGCAAGGGGGCGGCGTGAATTGGCATACTGTGCGCACATTGAATTGCGTCACGCACTCTTTCCTGAACATATTTTAACTCGAGTGTTTGTTTGCCATACCCATCCTGAAATTATGTCTGGCATATTGCGACCATTAGATACTGCTGATAACACAGTATTTCTTGGATATACCAATCATGGTGGCACTCTAGATACAGCGGGCATGTTGTTCGTCAATCGACAATCGTGGGGGCATATTGTGCGTGTTGCTGCACATAGTTTGCATCTTAATCCTAACGAAGTGCTAGATCAGGAGGAGATCGATGCTTTGGAAGGTCGTGTTAATCCACAAACTGTATTTATTTGACCAACGTTACAGGTATGTCCGTTAGATGTACAACCTGATTGGCAATAGAACCCAATACTAAATTTCCCAAAGCACCCATGCCGCGACTACCCATCACAATGCTATCGCATGCGTGCGTCTTAGCATAGTCGACAATGGTGGTAGCGATAGGGCCAATTTCAACGTGTTGGATATATTTTAAGTTAGCCTTATCCAGCAGGGCGCAAGCTGATTTGAGTAGTTTTTTGGCCTGCGCTTGTTGCGCTTTTTCAATCAGGTCAGCGTCAATCAGAGGTAGCTCTCCAAGTGGCAGTACGATCGGTTGTACATTAAGGACATGAATTTCTGCTTGCAGGCCTTCTGCGATTGATTTAATCACATACTTTAGAGCATGGCGTGCTTGCTCAGAACCATCAATTGGCATCAGAATTGAATGCATTTTCTTTTCTCTTTGACTTAATTTAAGTACGCATTGATGACTTTAATCCAAGGCTAAATCAAATTTTTAGTCACTTCAGCCTCAGCTTCTAGCCAGTCCTCTTCAATGCCATCTGGACTAAAGTTTCTACGTTGCGCTCTGAAATAGGCGTTATCGGCAATCATCTTCTTGCGCTCCTCTTCACTCACTTTAGAAGCTGCTGTTACCTTTTTTGATGCACGCGGCTTGGCGGCAACTGGTTTTTTTTCTTTAATTACACCAATTGCTAGCACCTTCTTTTCCGTCACCAGTTTTTGCGCTGCCGGTTTCTTTTCTGCTGTTTTCTTTAAGGTCGTCATTTTTTGGATCTTTCAGTGGTTAGTGAGATTGACTATAGCGACTTCATTAAATGCATTTAATAGGGGGTAATAATAAAACTTTATAACACAAGTCTAATGTTAAATTTAGACCGTCATCATTTTTTTGATGTAGGTCAAATGCACTGCAAATTGAACAGCTAAATTGATTTTATTAATTTAAGCTTCTTTAGCATCACTATATTGTATTTATCACTCATTTTACTTAGCCATTTAATAGGAAGCGGGTTTGAGTTTTTTAGCCTAATATAAAGAAGGTACCTTTGAATCGCCAATGGTGGATAGACCCCATATCTATAATCATGCAAGAGTTGGAAAGCTCCTCCTCAGGACTAACCAGCGCTAAGGCAAAGTTACGCCTAATTAAACTTGGCCCCAATATTATAAGTTACATAAGAAAAACAAATCTACTCTTGCAGTTTTTGTCACGTTTTCGCAATCCCTTGGTTATCCTGCTTTTGTTTGCCAGTGTATTGTCTGCCTTTACTGCAGATATAACCAGTTTTGTTATCATTGTTACTATGGTTGTACTAAGCGTAAGCTTAGATTTTGTGCAGGAGTACCGTGCAGAAAAGGCAGTTGATGCTCTGCGACACCTGGTCGCAGTGAAGTCCACTGTTCTTAGAGATCAAAAGATTGTCGAAATTCCTGTTGAGCGACTGGTCACTGGTGACATAGTGTTGCTTAGTGCCGGCGACCTAGTCCCCGCCGATGGACGTTTGATTGAAGCTGATGATTTTTTTGTTAATCAGGCATTGCTGACTGGTGAGGCATATCCAGTAGAGAAGTTTTTAGAAAGCCTAGTGCAGAGTTCCCCAGAAAGTATACGAACAAACTCAGCAGATATTGATCTAACCAGTGCATCTAATACAGTTTTTGCCGGCACCCATGTTGTGAGTGGCTCGGCGCGGGTTCTGATTTGTAGAACTGGTGCACAGACCATGCTGGGTAGCATTGCTGGGGCTTTAAATGTTAGTACGCCAGCTACTGCATTTGAAACGAGTAGTTATCGTTTTGGTATGCTGATTCTGCGCATCACATTTTTTCTTGTTATGTTTGTGTTGCTAGTCAACTTGCTACAACATCGCCCATGGTTAGAATCTTTTATGTTTGCGCTGGCATTAGCCGTTGGTCTGACCCCGGAATTGTTGCCAATGATTATTACGGTAACACTGTCACGTGGGGCAATACGCATGAGTCGCCAGCATGTGATTGTGAAACGGCTATCAGCGATCCATAACCTAGGTAGTATGGATGTGCTTTGCACTGATAAGACTGGCACGCTCACTGAAGCTAAAATACGGTTGGAGCGGCATTTAGATTGTACGGGGCACGATAGCGAGCACGTGTTGCGATGGGCTTATCTGAATAGTTTTTTTGAAACTGGCCTGAAGAGTCCGTTAGACGAAGCTATATTGAACCATAAGCATCTTGATGTAAGTGCTTGGTCCAAGGTGGACGAGGTGCCGTTTGACTTTGAGCGACGGCGTGTTTCGGTATTGCTCAAGCACCAAGGCGCCGATTATTTGGTTGTAAAAGGCGCCTGCGAAGATGTACTGAAATTGTGTAGTAGCTATGAGCATCAACAAGGTCTGATGCAAGCACTTACTGAAGTTAAGCTTCACGCTCTAAATGAGCAGGCAGCCCAATTGGCTCAACAGGGTTTTCGGGTATTGGGGATAGCTTGGCGGCAAGTGGAAGAGACGCGACAGCATGCCGATATCAGCGACGAGTCTAATTTGGTTTTTGCGGGATTCGCTGCATTTCTTGATCCGCCGAAAACCAGTGCCAGTTCAGCGCTAGCGCAGCTACAAAAAAGCGGTATCGCAATTAAGGTGCTGACTGGCGACAATGAGCTGGTCACTCAGCATGTATGTAACGAACTCGGCCTTACTGTGACTGGTATGTTGACCGGCAGTCAAATTTCACAATTAGATGATGCTGCATTGCAAGCGCGGGTTGAAACTGTGAATATTTATTGTCGTGTAACCCCTGCTTTAAAAAGTCGCGTCTTACTGGCATTAAAGCAGCGTGGCCATATTGTAGGTTTTTTGGGTGATGGTATTAATGATGCACCAGCGTTGCATTTGGCCGACGTCAGCATTTCGGTAGACAGTGCTGTTGATGTCGCTAAGGACGCAGCTAGCCTGATTTTATTGCGACAGGACTTGAATGTATTGCATCAAGGGGTGATGGAGGGCAGGCGCACCTTTGGCAATATTATGAAATACGTGATGATGGGCACCAGTTCGAACTTTGGCAATATGTTCAGTATGGCAGGGGCTTCTTTATTTTTGCCGTTTTTGCCCATGTTGCCCATACAAATACTCCTTAATAATCTACTTTACGATTTATCAGAAGTGACTATTCCATTTGATAATGTAGACCAAGAATACTTGAAGCAGCCACGACGGTGGTCTATGCCGATGATTCGTAACTTTATGCTGATTGTGGGTCCTATCAGTTCTTTATTCGACTTCCTCACTTTTTATGTGATGCTGGTGCTGCTAAATGCGCATCAGGACTTGTTTCGAACAGGTTGGTTTGTTGAATCAATTGTGACTCAAGTATTGGTCATTTTTGTTATCCGCACACAGCGTAACCCCTTTAAGAGCCTGCCTAATCATTGGCTCACCATTACTTCCTTAATGGTGGTTGCAATAGCTATTGTCTTGCCTTATACCTCTGCGGGTAGATACTTTGGATTTATTCCATTACCATTAATTTTCTTCAGTATTTTGCTGGCGATGGGCATGACTTATTTGGTAATGGTGGAGTTGGTAAAGCGCTGGTTTTATAAAAAAGTTGGATTGTAGATTTTTTTATAATTAAAATCTTAAAAGGATTGGTATTTTATTTAAATCCGATTCAATTTAATCGTTATCAGTGCTTACTAGCGCTGTAATTAAATGAAGATAGCGCTTCTGTAATCGTATTATCTAGTAAACTTGAAAGCATGAAGCTTTTATATGTTTTAGCCTTATTGTGCAGCTTGCAAGCTTGCCAGCAGAAGCCGCATCCATCAATGCCATCTATCGTCTTTGCTATTGCGCAGGCACCCCTCAATTTAGATCCTCGTTATGCCACTGACGCAGGGTCGGAGCGCGTTAATCGCCTCTTATACCGTGCATTAATAGACTTTGATGCGCAATCTAAACCTATTGCCCAGTTAGCGAGTTGGCAAAAAGTCAGTATCACCCAATATAGATTTACGTTAATTAAATCCCCTGATCAGTTTCATAATGGCATGACGCTGACTGCGCACGATATCGCCGCGACCTATCAATCCATCATACAACTGAAAGACTCCGCGCACACTGCAGAATTTGCCAATATTGCACAAATAGTAGTGGTGGATAATCGCACCCTAGATTTTTATCTACAAAAGCCGGATGCACAGTTTGTTGCCAAGTTAATTATCGGAATTTTACCAGCACCACTCATTGTTGCAGGCCATGATTTTTCACATGCGCCCGTGGGAAGTGGCCCACTCAAACTTGTGTCTTGGAATCATCAGTTAATATTAGAGCGCCGTTCTGATCAGCAACGCATCAGTTTGATTGAAGTGAAAGACCCAACAGTACGGGTGTTAAAGTTACTCCGCGGGGAGGTGGATTTGCTGCAAGGTGATTTGCAACCGGAGCTGGTTAGATACCTGCAAACCAAGCCGCAGTTAGTCATTAAAACTAGTGTCGGCAGTAATTTTTCATATCTTGGTTTTAACTGCGAGGATGCTCAACTCCAAAACCCTTTAGTGAGACGTGCAGTCGCTCACGCTATTGACCGCGCTGCGATTATTAAGCTTGCATTAGTGAGTGCTAGTCGAGAGGCTGCGGCTATTTTGCCACCTGAACATTACACCAATCAGGATGCTGCCGCCTTAGTCTCTTATAACTACAATCCAGCGTTATCAAAGGAATTGCTGATAAAAGCTGGTGTTAAATTGCCATTAAAGCTGGTCTATAAAACTTCCACCGATGCGCAGAGGGTACGCCTTGCGACGATTATGCAAGCACAAATGGCTCCAGCAGGCATAGACTTGGAAATACGCAGTCTAGATTGGGGTACGTTTTTTGAAGATGTAAAACAAGGTCAGTTCCAGTTGTATGGACTGACTTGGGTAGGCATTAAAACCCCTGAGATTTATGCAAAGTCTTTTGCCACTAATAGCATACCGCCTAATGGTTTTAATCGTGGACGTTATGCGGATAAGGCGCTAGATCAACTGTTGGCGAAAGAAGACTGGTCAGCAGTGACTGCACGTATTCATCAGCAATTACCCTATGTGCCGCTGTGGTATGAAGGTCAGTTTGCGGCTATGGCTAAAAATATTACACATTATTCTCCCAAGCCTGACGGTAACTGGGATGATTTAGCTACAATAAGCAACTATGCACATTGAAATCTCTATTCCGCTGCAAATGCTAAATCTATTTGATATAGATGGGGTGCTAGTCGCTAGCTACAAAGTTTCCACTGCGGCGAAGGGTGCGGGTTGTATAAAAAATAGCGAATGTACACCGACGGGTCAACATATTATTCGCGCTAAGATAGGGGCTGCCGAAAAATTAAATGCTGTGTATGTCGGGCGTAGAGCGACTGGTGAAATATGCACACCAGAATTGATGGCTACTCACCCTAATCGTGACTGGATTTTGACTCGAATATTATGGCTATCAGGCACGGAAATTGGCCAAAATAGATTGGGTCAAGTGGATACCATGCAACGTTATATTTATATCCACGGCACACCTGACAGTACCGTCATGGGTAAGATCGGCTCGCATGGTTGTATTCGTATGCGCAACGCTGATGTTGTTGCATTATTTGATTTAGTTCAAGTAGGCACCTCAGTGAATATCAGTAATGATTAAGCGTTTAAGCGGTTTATTTATCGTCATTTTTGGCGTTTTACTCCTTACATTTTTATTGATTCATGTGGTGCCGGGTGATCCAGTCGAGGTCATGTTAGGCGATTCTGCAACGCAGGCAGACCGCTCGCAATTGCGAATCGAGCTAGGGCTTGAACGGCCTCTGGCACAGCAGTTTTCAATTTACCTCACTAAGATTGCCCAAGGCGATTTCGGGCAGTCTATCCATACTAAAACCCCTATTGCCAATCTAATTAAAACGCGTTATCCAGCGACCTTAAAGCTTGCCACATTAGCCTTGCTGATTGGTTTGACTATAGGGGTGCCGCTAGGTATTTATGCAGCCCTGAAAGCGGGGCAATGGCAGGACTTGGTCGTGACTTTGGTCTCGGTACGCCTGTCAGCAATGCCAGCATTCTGGCTTGGCCCCATATTAATGCTAGTGTTTGCTGTGTATTTTGGCTGGTTTCCAGTGAGTGGAATGGAGTCTAACGCCTCAATTATTTTACCTGCGTTAACGCTGGGGTTGGGTTTAAGTGCAATTCTAACGCGCATGACCCGCACTAGTTTGCTTGAAGTGCTAAATGACGACTATATCCGAACTGCACGAGCCAAAGGCTTAAGTGAATCAACCGTTATTTTACGTCACGCATTACGTGCGGCTTTATTACCTATTATCACGATCGTTGGTTTGCAAATGGGCAGCCTGTTAGCAGGCACCGTGATTACTGAAACTATATTTAGCTGGGATGGCATTGGGCGTTTGTTGGTGGAAAGTATAGAAAAACGCGACTATCCTGTTACGCAAGCTTGTGTGCTAGTAGTGGCGCTCAGTTACGTGTTGGTGAATCAGGTGACTGATTTAGTCTATCGTTTGGCAGATCCGCGAGTTAAGGGCTAGCAGAAGAGCTCGCTTTGGAAGATTAAAGTTTATGAAATTTTTTGTAGTTTTTATATTGCTATTTTGGCTAGTAGCCGTTGTGCTAGGGAGAGTCTTGCACCTAAACCCAGATTTCATCGACCTGCATGCCATTCTAAGGGCTCCTAGTGCGCATTATTGGTTGGGTGCAGACGATTTAGGCCGCAACTTATTAGCGCGGTTATTGCGCGGTGTAGAGGTTTCTTTTCTGGTTGCAATTACGGTGACTACCGTTACGATGTGTATAGGCGTTTTGGTTGGTGTGATTGCTGGCTTTTATGGCGGTAAAGTGGATCGTTTCTTGATGCAAATTACTGATATTTTCTTGGCTTTTCCTGGTATCTTATTGGCGATTGCTTTTGCTGCAGTTTTGGGGCCTGGTATCATCAATTTAATGATTGCGTTGTGCTTAACTGGTTGGGTCAGCTATGCAAGGTTAACCCGAGGTCAAACGTTGAGTTTACGCAACCGTCAGCATGTGCAGGCATCCGAGTCCTTGGGAGCAAAGGCGCCGCGATTAATTGCGTACCACATACTACCCTTGCTGACTTCTGTTTTGGTGGTGGAAGCTACCTACAGTATTGCTAGCGTAATCATTGCTGAGGCTAGCTTGTCGTTTCTCGGTTTGGGCATACAAGCACCCAATGCTTCTTGGGGTGCTATGCTTCGGGATGGAGTGCGTTATATGCTAGTAGCGCCACATTATGTGTTGGTGGTTGGATTCAGCTTGATGAGTTTGATTTTAGCTATTAATCTAGGTGGTGATTATCTTCGCGCCGCGCTCAATGTTCAGGCTGAAGCAGCATAGGTCATCAGCGCACCATTAATCAATAAAAAAGGCTCACATGACATTAGGTCCGATTATGTTAGATGTCGTCGGTACGGAATTGACCGCGGACGATATCCGTCGAATTCAGCATCCATTGGTAGGCGGTGTGATTTTATTTAAACGCAACTACACCACTAACGCTCAGTTGAAGGCGCTTACTGCCAGTATCCATCAAATCAGGCAACCTCCGTTGTTGATTGCGGTCGACCATGAAGGTGGTCGTGTGCAGCGATTTAGAGATGGATTTACTAAAATTCCTCCAATGCGTGAGTTTGGGAAAATTTGGGATCAAAACCCGAAGCATGCCAAAGCTCTGGCGTTAGATGCTGGATGGATTCTGGCTGCAGAGTTGCGCGCCCATGGCGTAGACTTTAGCTTTACCCCAGTATTAGATATGGACTATGGCGATAGTCTAGTGATAGGTGACCGTGCTTTTCATTTAGATCCACGTGCTATTAGTGATTTGGCTTTTGCTTTAATGCAGGGTCTAAAAAAAGCGGGTATGGCGGCCGTGGGTAAGCATTTTCCAGGACATGGTTTTGTCGTGGCAGATTCACACGTGAGTATGCCGGTGGATGAGCGTGAGTTTGATCAAATTGCACAACATGATATGCAGCCATTTAGAATGTTAATTGATGATGGCATTCCTGCAATCATGCCCGCACATGTGATTTATCCGAAAGTGGATGATAAGCCTGCTGGATTTTCAGCCCGATGGTTGCAGAAGATCCTGAGAGAGCGTCTGGGCTTTAACGGTGCGATATTCAGTGATGATTTAAGCATGGAAGCGGCTAGTGTAGGCGGTGATGTCACCACTCGTGCCTTAGCTGCGCTTAATGCAGGTTGTGATATGGTGTTGCTCTGCAACCAACCCGCAATGGCAGACGAATTGCTAGCAAACCTTCAATGGACCATTTCGGCGCAAAGTTTAAGTCGTTTGGCGCGTATGCATGGGCACAAACATCCGCCAAGTTTAGATGCCTTGCATGAAGATGCCGATTTTGTGCATGCAGTTCATCAATTAGCAAAAGTTGGCTTAAGCGAAGGTGAATTGTTTGGTTAAGCGACAAAATATTTAATTCGTAACAATTTACCACTTGAAACTTACGCCCTTAGTCGCTATCTTATGTAATGCAAGTGTTTTAGTTTTTTTAATACTTTAAGGAATTAAACGATGTTTGATAACACCCCAGTACTAGGTCGTTCGGAATCCGCGCAGGAAGTCACCAATAAGGTCTTGCGCAACACTTATGCGCTGTTAGGTCTTTCACTAATCCCTACCGTGCTCGGTGCGTTTATTGCCATTAACATGAGTTTTTCTTTTGCACAGCAGCATCCATTTATTTTTGCGATTGGTGCTATGGCAGTGTTGTTCGGAATGTTTTCAGCTATTGAAGCAAATCGTAACAGTAGCGTAGGTGTGTTTTTATTGCTGGCCCTGACGTTCTTGTTAGGCTTAATGCTTGGTCCAATTCTGCAACATGCTTTGCATTTACGTAATGGCGGGCAAATTGTTGGTTTGGCAGCAGGTGGAACTGGCATTATTCTTTTAACCCTAGCCAGTATTGCCACTACTACTAAAAGAGATTTTAGCTTTATGGGTAAATTCTTGATGGTGGGTATTATTCTGATGATTGTGGCTTCAATGGCAAATATATTCTTACAAATTCCAGCCATGACCTTAGCGATGTCTGCTATTGGCGTGCTCTTATTTTCTGGATTTATTTTGTATGATGTCAGCCGAATTGTGAATGGTGGTGAGACTAATTATGTAATGGCTACATTAAGCCTATACATGAGCATTTACAATCTGTTCACTAGCTTATTGCAGTTGTTGATGGGTACTATGGGTAGTAACGATTAAGCCTTGAAAATTTAGCCCCATTGTTAGATGGGTATGGCATAAATTTTATCCAAGATAAAAAAATGTCACGAAGGGCTGGGGTAAACCCCAGCCCTTTTTCTTGTGGATGTCTGCTTAGAAGCTAACAGACTATTGGTAATGCTGACCTATTTAATAAACACACTCGTCTATCATAAGCTCTGCAGCAAGCCAGTCTTCGTCTTCATGACCAACGGCAAAACTTCTTTTCTCTGCTAACAAGTATGCACTAATGGCAATTAATTTTCTTCGCTCATTTTCAGGTATTCTGCAAATAGAGTGACTCGCTTTTCTGCATAAATTTAACTCAACCACAATGCCAGCAGTATCAACACTTTCCTCAGCACGATCTAGACTTTGTAGGTTATTCATCATCAACTCCTCTAAAGAAATTGCAGTTTGCGCTTATGAATTCCTAGCATGTTGATATGTATCAATTTTGGCTCAAATGATTTCATTTGGTTAATTAGTCGTTAGCACTTAGTAAGCGATGCAAATTAAATCCCCTTATTGTGGTAAAGAGAATTACTTTCAGATTCAGAAAATAGATGCCACACACACATGTTCGGTGTTTGTAAGTGAAATTTGTTATCTGCACCAATAGTACTGAATCAATTTAATGTCGAGGATGTGCTGGTGCAGATGCTTGCTGGTAGTTGCATTTAAGTCGCTGGCATAAATATTATTTTTGAATTGACGTGCAATAGTTATTTTGATGCAATGGCTTGAACAACCGCACCAAGACCCGTGTGATAAATCCCTTCTACTATATCCCGCTCAAGCTCAATCAGATGTTTAAATTTCAAGCCAATTAGTTCGTGACTTAACGATTCTTTAGTGGTCATTAAATCCACCGATTTCCCGCCGCCTGTATCATGCTTTAACTGGTCTGGGGTATAGGCCTCAATAAGGTATACACCATTTGTTTTTAGTCCAGCAACTACCTTTTTATGCAATTCTTTTCTTAGTGCAGAAGGCAATGGGCAGAAAATAGAAACAATGCCATCCCATTGGTGATCGCCTAGATCAAAGTCAGCTAAGTCAGCCTTAATTAATTTAATAGAAACCTCATTCTCTTCAGCCAATTTTCGCGCCTTCTCTAATCCGATCTGAGAGGAATCTACGGCAGTGACAACATAGCCTTGTTTCGCTAAAAAGACAGCATTCCTACCTTCACCTTCGGCCAAACTAAGCACTTTACCTTTTGGAATAAGTTTGTAATTTTCCTCCAAAAATTGGTTTGGATTCTTGCCATATGCATACGCTTCTGCACGATATCTTTCATCCCACATCACTTTCCCCTTTTATATCTTTCGACACTGCTAGTTTTTTTGGGGTTACTTTTTACGTCTAGCTACAAAAAAATCAGATAACACCTGCGCGCAGGGTTCGGCCAACACCCCCCTTGTTACTTGTGTATGGTGGTTAAGCTTAGGTTCGTCCATCAAGTTAATGACACTGCCACAAGCGCCAGTTTTTGCGTCGCTAGCACCATATACCAATCGAGCAATACGAGCATGTTGGATGGCGCCGCTACACATCGCACAAGGCTCTAGCGTGACATACAGTGTGCAATCGACTAGGCGGTAATTGCCTATATGTAGCGCGGCTGCTCGCATTGCTTGAATCTCTGCATGTGCAGTGGGGTCGTGATTGACGATAGGCGCATTACTGCCACGGCCAATAATCACTCCATCCTTAACTACAATGGCGCCTACGGGCACTTCTCCGGCAAGGGCTGCCTTTTTGGCTAATAGCAAAGCCATCTGCATAAATTCTTGATCAATCATTTCTAAGTTATTCATGTTACGTTTGCCGTTGGCTCCAGCGAGTTAGTACCTATATTACCCCTAATACAAAGGCGCCACCGCAATAAAAGTGTCTACCAGTAGTTTGCTTCCATTTAAATAGCGAATGTCTGACGAAATGATTTATGATAAGGATCATAGCAACATTAAAGTACCCAGTGCATATCAAAAAAATGCACCAGATTATATGGGTATAGGCGGCTTCTTGTAGGTACGTAAAATACCTCGTTTTAAACGATGAAGCCTCTAAATTTGGATAATATTCTGAATTATAATAATAAAAGTTGAAATAACTAATTCAATTGAATTCAATGAAAGGTTTTTAGTTTGAATGCTTCTAATTTACACATCCGACGGTCTGCTGAACGCGGTCATGCTAACCATGGTTGGTTAGATAGCTATCACTCATTTTCTTTCGCGAATTATTATGATCCAGCTCACATGGCGTATTCGGTATTACGTGTGATTAATGAGGATGTCATCGCCCCTAGCCAAGGTTTTGGTATGCACCCGCATAAAGATATGGAAATTATTACTTACATGCTGCAAGGCGATTTGCAACATAAGGATAGCTTAGGTAATGGCTCGGTGATTAGGGCGGGTGATGTGCAACGGATGACTGCAGGCACTGGCATAGTTCATAGTGAATTTAATGCTTCGAATTCGCAAAGCGCACATTTGCTGCAAATTTGGATTTTGCCTGAGCGTGTTAGCTTAGCGCCATCTTATGAGGAGCAACACTTTACATTGGCGCAAAAACAAGATAACTGGTGCTTAATTGCTTCAGCAGATGGTCGTGATCAATCATTGTTAGTGCATCAGGATATAGCACTATATGCCTCGATTTTGAGTGCTGGTAACAATCTTACTTACCTCTTGCAAGCCAATCGTAGCGCCTATATCCAAGTGGCTAGTGGTGCACTCGAAATTAACGGACAGCAATTATTAACAGGTGATGCTTTGATGGTTGATGCAGGCTCCCTTGACAATTCAGTCATACTAAAAGCTGGCACACAAACTGAATTACTATTATTTGATTTACCCGCGTAGGCTTGCCAGAAATTGTGATTGGTAGTTTTGATTGAACGTGCAAAATTACCTTAAGAGTGACCTATTAAGTAAGTCTGTAATTAAACTGAATTTTAAAATTAGATAAACTGGAGCATGGAATGAGTACAACATTAGATTTATTTAGTCCGGTTAATTTGGGCGCTATCGCGCTTAAAAACCGCATGGTGATGGCACCGCTTACTAGAAATAGGGCCGGTGAGGGTGGTGTTCCTCAACCCCTCAATGTTACCTACTATGAGCAACGTGCAACGGCAGGTTTGATCATTACCGAAGCTACACCAATCTCTGCTATGGCGCATGGCTACCCAGCATTGCCCGGTATTTATACGGATGCTCAGATTGCAGGCTGGAAAAAAATTACGGATGCAGTGCATGCTAAGGGCGGAAAAATAGTCATCCAGTTATGGCATGTCGGCAGGATTTCGCATCCTAGCTTATTACCTAATGGTGCGTTGCCAGTGGCACCCTCAGCGATTAAACCCGCAGGTCAAGCGTTTACTTACCAAGGCATGTTGGACTACGTTGAGCCGCGCGCACTAGAGTTGAGTGAGTTGCCGTCTCTCGTAGCCGATTACGTGCATGCAAGCCAATGTGCTCTCAAAGCAGGCTTTGACGGAGTTGAAATTCACGCCGCCAATGGATATTTAATAGACCAATTTTTGCGTAATGGTAGCAATAAACGCACGGACAGTTATGGCGGTAGCATAGAGAATCGCACACGATTTTTACTAGAAGTAACTAAAGCCGTTGTGGATGCTATAGGTGCAGATAAAGTTGGCATGCGTTTGTCACCAGTCAATCCATTCAATGATATGCAAGACAGCAACCCGCAGGCGTTGTTTAACCATGTGGCTTCTGCAGTGAGCGCTTTTAAATTGGCTTACTTGCACGTGATAGAGGGCGGAATGGGCGGGACCGCTGTAGATTTTAATTTTGATGAATTACGTAAACACTTTAAAGGCGCATATATCGCCAATCTTGCCTTTGATAAGGTGCGTGGCAATGCGGTGATTGCTAGCGGTCATGCAGATGCTATTGCATTTGGTGTACCATTTATCGCTAATCCTGATTTGGTTGAGCGTTTTAGAATTGATGCGCCGCTTAATACGCCAGATTCAAAATCATTTTACGGCGGCAATGAAAAAGGTTACACCGACTATCCATTTTTAGGTGCTTAAAATGATGCATAAGCCTGCGATTACGCAAGTGGCTATTAACGACACCATCGCAAAGCGATGGAGTGGTCGTGCTTATAATCCAGAGAAAATGGTGAGCCATGATCAGTTAATTGCCTTGGTGGAAGCGGCACGTTGGGCGCCTTCTTGTTTTGGGGATCAACCTTGGCGCTTTATTGTTTGCAATAAAAATACCGATGCGCAATCTTGGCAGCAGGGATTTTCATGTCTAGCGGAGAGTAACCAACTCTGGGCCAAGGATGCGCCATTATTATTAGTAGTTTGTACCGACAATCTGTTTAGCCATAATCTGCAAGCTAACCGTTGGGCGCAATATGATACGGGGGCGGCAAGCGAGAACTTATGTTTGCAAGCCAGCAGTATGGGATTAATGGCGCATCAGATGGGTGGTTTTAATGCTACTGACGCGCGCATCGCTTTTGCTATTCCGGATCAATTCACGTTGATGGCAATCATTTCTATAGGTTATCCCGCAGATAGTGCAAGTTTAACGCCAGATATATTGAGTCGTGAGACTGCTGCGCGTAAACGAAAGCCTTTAAATGAGCTGATTTTTGCCTCTAGCTGGGGTCGGGCTTTAGAATAGTTCTATTGGATTTAGGCCGAGTTTTTATCGACAATTGTTGCAACTGCCAACGCAGCGCTTAACTTAAAGCCTTAGCTCTGCTAAACTCACGACCATTATTAAATTAATCAACCCAGTTAGGATATTGCTATGGCCGTAGTTGTACTCAATAAAGATAATTTCAAAGAAGTAATCGAAAAGAATGACTTCGTAATTGTGGATTTTTGGGCGCCTTGGTGCGAGCCTTGCTTAGACTTTACGCCAACTTTTGAAGCTGCAGCACTAGCTAACCCTGATATCGTTTTTGGTATGGTTAATACTGAAACGGACCCTAGCATTGGTGAATACTTTGAAGTGAACCAAATTCCAGGTGTATTGGTAATTCGTGAGCAGGCTGGTATTCATGCGCAAGTGGGTGAAATTGGTGGTCCGGCGTTAGCTGAAATTATTAAATGGGCGCGTGACTTTGATTTGACTCAAGTGCGTGAGTATTACAAGCAAGAAGCTAAGAAAGCTAACTAATGTAATAAGTAGGCTGTGTATTTAATAGCCGGTGCTGATTGTTTGACTCAATAACTAGCGCCGGCTAACATCTTACGGAGCTTTAATAGTTTTAACTAGATTCTGCTAATTTGCTGCTAAGTATTTGCTCGGATCTACTGATTTACCTAACTTGCGAATTTCAAAGTGTAACTTCACTTTATCACTATCGCTACTACCCATTTCTGCAATTTTCTGACCGCTCACTACCTGCTGACCTTCTTTGACCAGCAAGTTACTGTTGTGCGCATAAACCGATAAATAATTGGCATTATGTTTAATAATCACCAATTTTCCATAGCCTCGTAAATCTGACCCACTGTAGATGACTTTGCCACCGGCTGCAGCGTTTATTGCTTGACCTGCGCTACCTGCAATATCAATACCTTTGTTACTGGATTCATTAAATGGTGCTGACACTTTGCCTTTGGTTGGCCATGCCCAATCAATATCATCTGTTGACTCGGTCTTGTTATCTGATTTTTGATCGGCAGGTGCTTTGGCTACGTTATCAGCTAGGGTGGCTGGCACATTTTTTGTCGCGGCTACATTGGTGGCTGCTTTATCTGTGGAGGGTTGGCCTAGTGGAGGGGCTTTATTAAACGCGGCATCACTATAGGGCTCACGTATGGCCTTAGGGCTGTTAAGCACAGTCGCCACAGGACTTACACTATTGGTTGCGCTAGCGCTAGGGTCGCTATTTAATGCATAAGTACTCACGCCATCACTATTTTCTTGCACTAACTTGTTTTCAGCTGCCGGCAACTTGTCTTTAGTCTGCTTGAGTTTAAGTGTTTGTCCTACTTTAATATTGTAAGGTGCATTAAGGTCATTGGACTGTGCGATTTCCTTATAGTCATAACCATATTCCAGTCCGATGCTAATTAACGTGTCACCTTTTTTAACCGTATAGTAATCAGGGCGCCAATCGGTAGATTTGGCATCAGTTTTTTGTTTAGTTTGCTTGCTCAATGCAGATGGTTTATTGGTTGTTGCCTTACTTGCGCTTGAACTCATGCGATCAATTACTGGCGCAGGTGGGTTTTCACTACAAGCCGCCATAGCTAGCACAAAGCATAAAATGACCCATGAATGAATGTTACGCATGTTTAACTGGTCCCACCTAATAATGGAACAAATTTGACTGCTTCTAATTTAGTTTGGCGGTATTCAAGTTGTGAAACACGCTCCACTAAATGTAATATTTGCTCTTCGGTCCCCACTGGAATGATCAGTCGGCCATTAATGGCAAGCTGTTCCAGTAAGTCTTGTGGAATATGGCTGGCAGCAGCAGTTACAATAATGCCGTCAAAGGGAGCAACTTCCGAGAGCCCCATATTGCCGTCTGCATGATCAAGCTTAACATTGGCGCATTTAAGTTCGCGTAGATGCCCGCGTGCTTTCATTACCAATGGGCGTATACGTTCTACCGAGTAAACCTCTTGCGCTAACTTTGACAATACAGCAGTTTGATAGCCACATCCTGTGCCAATTTCAAGCACCTTTTGTAATACATTGCCATTACGTAAGAGTTCTGACATGCGTGCCACAATATAAGGCTGAGAGATTGTTTGCCCGAAACCAATAGGTAGCGAAACATCTTCATAAGCACGTATTGATAATGCCTCATCAACAAAGATATGACGTGGTGTGGCAGAAATGGCAGACAGCACCACTTCATCTTTAATGCCTTGCTCACGCAAACGCCCTAACATACGTTCGCGCGTCCGCAACGATGTCATCCCAATGCCAGACTGGGAATTTCTGATAATGGCCAACCTAAAACTCCATTCTTGTTAGCATTTTAGCCATTCTTGAATTTCTGCGAGCTGCGCGTGGTGCGTTAAATCTACCTGTATCGGTGATATTGACACTTGACGGTTGGCAACAGCGAAAAAGTCAGTGCCTAAGCCGCCGTCATTGGGTTGACCAGCAGCGCCTACCCAATACACGGTTTCATTACGTGGTGTTTTCAACTGAATGACTGGCTCGGCCTTATGGCGTTTGCCTAAACGTGTTACTCGGCGCCCTTGTAATTGGTCATAAGGAATATCCGGTACATTTACATTAAGTAAGGTGGCGGTTTTAAAGCTAATTTTTTGATAATGTTGTACCAACTCAACCGCAACACGTGCAGCAGTTTCAAAGTAAGTTGAGTTGTGTTGCGACATCGAAATTGCGATTGACGGAATTCCAAGTAAATAACCTTCCATGGCTGCAGCAACCGTGCCTGAGTAAATTGTGTCATCGCCCATGTTGGCGCCATCATTAATGCCACTAATGACCATGTCTGGTAGGGTATCCATCAGGCCCGTTAAAGCAATATGCACACAATCAGTAGGGGTGCCATTTACGTAAAAAAAGCCATTGCTAGCTTTCTTGACGCTTAGAGGTCGGTCTAGTGTCAGGGAATTGCTAGCGCCACTTCGATTACGTTCTGGCGCCACTACTGTGATGTCAGCTATTTTAGAGATATGTTCTGCGAGTACATTGAGGCCAGGGGCAAAGTAACCATCATCGTTGGAGAGTAATATTTTCATGGCTTAAATTATAGTAGAAGACGGAGTGTTTAGTATGTGGCTTAGCTAAAAAAGGTGCTAATAACTGAGCTTTGACGTAATTTTGCGCAAGTATTCTGCATTAAAGTAGACACAACTAAATTTTACTCCGCGTAAGACGAGCGTAAAAAATTGCGCACACAAAAAATAGCAGGGTTAATAAGATCTCAAGTAAAGCCAGTTGTGTGGAAAGCCCAACATCAGACCAAGCGCGCACCACACCTTCTGTGAAATAGAGCAAGATAAACATGCTGGACCACTGATAGGTGTATCGCTTGCCGCGCAGGATACCAAATAAAGGGAGTAGTAAGGGAGTGGCTTTTAGCACCAATAAGCTACCACCGGGCCTAAGAGGCGCTAATACAGCTTCCCAAGCCAAGCACAGCAAGATTAGCGCGATTAAACTGACTGTTGCGCCTAAGCGTAAATTTTTGATCATGCGTTTACTGCCTTGGACATCTCGACTAGCGCCATTCTGGCTGATTGCGCATCATGTATGGGTTGTTCGAAGTTAAAGCGCACATTTTGGTGCGTACCAATTGGTGATATTTGCACGCGCACATCAAAACCTTCGCTGTCTATACCCACCATCTCTGGATTGCTTACGTCTAAGCCATGGTAGTGTCTGCAATATGCGATAAGGCTGTGGACGTGGTCTAAATTCATATGGTCAATGATGGCCGTTTCATGGCTTGCCAACTTTGATTCAGTGGTTAAGTGAGTGCTGGCAATTTCAGTACTCGCCAGCCAGCCCATTTTTCCAAAACCAGCAATGTAGCGTGCTTGCTTAATGTTGATGCGGTAAAAATTAAAATCGTGCATTGAAAAATAACTTTCTGCTTGCGGTAAGTAGCGTAAATAACGTGCGCGTAGGTTGGCATCAACATTATCAATCACAGTTGCCACCCCAACTAAGGTTAAGCGCGCGCTTGCCTGTAAGTCATCATCTCCAGAGAATACCATGAGCGAGACTTTCGGGTTGCTCATAATGTTCTTGGTATGTTCGGCAATCGTGCTAATTAAAATGACTGGTTGACCGCTATGATCTAAAACAAATGGGGCGACTGAGCCAAATGGATAACCTGGATATTTGACTGATATGGTTGAAAGCATTCCACTACGCGTGGTGCGTAAAAACTGACGAGCCTCGGTGGCTAGATTAAGGTCGGCCACTTTATGCTGCGAGTTTGAGCGCAGTTTGTCCTAAGCGTTTGCCTAGTGCTATGCATAATTTTTTTTCGTCAGCACTCAGTGGCTTGTCATTCATAGGTCCGCCGATATGGCTAGCGCCGTAAGGGGTGCCACCAGTTTGAGTGCTTGATAATTCTGACTCTGAATAAGGCAGTCCGAGTATAAGCATGCCATGATGCATTAGTGGTAGCATCATCGTGAGAAGGGTTGTTTCATTACCGCCATGCATAGAACCGCTGCTGGTAAATATCGCCGCAGGTTTTCCTACTAATGCGCCTTTAAGCCACAACGCTGTTGTGCCGTCCAAAAAGTACTTCATTGGTGCCGCCATATTTCCAAAGCGGGTAGGGCTTCCTAATGCCAAGCCTGCACATTGTTCTAAATCGGCAAGTTCTACATATGGGTCGCCACTACTTGGAATGTCTGATTCAGTGGCTTCGCAATTAGTTGAAACCTTAGGTACGGTACGTATACGTGCTTTGATATTGGGCACAGACTCAATGCCGCGCGCAATCAGTTGCGCCATATCGCGCACCGCGCCGCCTTGTGAATAATAAAGTACTAAGATTTCATTCATGACAAGATTCGGTAAGTCATCTTTAGATGCTTTTTGCCAACGCAGCGGCTTTGCCGATATAACTAGCTGGCGTCATGGCTAGTAAGCCTTGTTTAGCTTCGTTAGGAATGGCTAATTCGTTAATAAATGCATGTAGTGAGGCTTGATTGATGCCACCTTTGCCACGTGTTAGTTCTTTGAGTTGCTCATAAGGGTTAGCAATGCCGTAGCGGCGCATGACGGTTTGGATTGGCTCAGCCAATACTTCCCAGCTATTATCTAAATCTTCAGCAAGTTTTGCTGGATTGATTTCCAGTTTATTTAAACCGCGAAGACATGAGTCATAGCCTAATAGCGTGTAACCAAAAGCCACGCCCATATTGCGCAGTACGGTGGAGTCTGTTAGGTCACGCTGCCAGCGAGAAATTGGTAGCTTCTCTGCCATATGGCGCAATACTGCATTGGCTAGCCCAAGGTTGCCCTCTGAATTTTCAAAGTCGATGGGGTTGACTTTATGCGGCATGGTAGATGAACCAATTTCGCCTGCTTTTACTTTTTGTTTGAAATAGCCCACTGAAATATAACCCCAAATATCGCGGTTAAGATCAATTAAGATAGTGTTGATGCGCGCTAAGGTGTCATAAAGTTCAGCCATATAGTCATGTGGCTCTATTTGTATGGTCATTGGGTTGTAAGTGAGACCTAAATGTCGAACAAATTTTTCTGCAAAGCTAGCCCAGTCGAAGTCAGGGTATGCAGATAAATGAGCATTAAAGTTACCTACTGCACCATTAATTTTTCCGAGAATTTCATTCTCAGTAAGTTGTTTTTGTTGGCGTTGTAAGCGATATACCACGTTCGCCATTTCTTTACCCATTGTGGTTGGAGAAGCGGTTTGGCCATGGGTGCGCGCCAACATAGGCTGGTCTGCTAATTGGTGAGAAAGTTCGCTTAGGCGCGCCATTAGCTCACTTAAAAATGGAAGCATGACGCTGTCACGTGCAGTTTTAAGCATTAAGCCATGCGATAAATTATTGATATCTTCGCTGGTGCACGCAAAGTGGATAAATTCGCTGGCCGCTTTAATTTCTGGGTTGCCATCAAACTTCTCTTTAAGCCAGTATTCCAAAGCCTTAACATCGTGATTGGTACGTGCCTCAATGGCTTTTACTTGCATGGCGTCAACTTCGCTAAAGCTGGCGATAGCTAAATCTAACTCTTTAATAGTATCCACACTAAAGGCTGCTATTTCTTTTAAACTTGGCTCTGCAGCCAAAGCTTTAAGCCACTCTACCTCTACCCAAGCGCGGTGCTTAATCAGCGCGTACTCGCTAAAATAAGGGCGTAAGCTATCAAGTTTTGTTTGATAACGGCCATCAAGTGGAGAGAGTGCATTGAGTGTAGTAAGCGACATAAAGGGCTTTCAATCAGGAATTCAAGAATGCGACATTTTACCACTTTTGCGCGAAAAGCTTCGTCATTTATGGCGGAGATTCGGGTGCTAAAAGCGTTATCTTGATCTAGGTCAGAAGGCGATTAACTTATTAGGTGTATGTTGATACTAACAGCCCTTAATTGACTTGTATGAATTCTCTAAAATATTTGGGTGTTGAGGCTAAGTCAATAAGATTTATGAGGAGAAGGTCATGAGTTTAAGTAATAGTAATCAGCGCTATAGTTCGTTATCGATTTGGATGCACTGGATAGTTTTTTTACTGATAGTCGCAATCTACGCCACAATTGAGCTGCGCGAGTTTTTCCCTAAAGGGAGCGACCTTCGTAATGCTTTAAAGACTTGGCATTTTATGCTGGGGCTTTCGGTATTTGCATTGGTTTGGATTCGTTTAGCGGCAGTTGCTCTAAGTAAAATCCCTCAAATTATTCCTGAGCCACCTCATTGGCAAACCTTAGCGGCTAAAGCAACCCATGGCCTGCTGTATTTGCTAATGTTAGCAATGCCGCTTCTTGGTTTGTTGTTGTTAAGCGCTTCTGGTAAGTCGATTCCCTTTTTTGGACTGGAGTTACCTGCGCTAGTTGGTGAGAGCAAAACTTGGGCTAAAACAATCAAAGAAATTCACGAAACTGGCGGGAATGTTGGATACTTTTTGATTGGGTTGCATGCAACTGCTGGTTTATTCCATCATTATGTGATGCGCGATAATACGTTGTTGCGTATGTTGCCAAAACGGGACTAAGTTTATTCAGTAGTGAAGCTAGGCTAATACTCATACTAAAGCTTGCATCTCCTAAAAGAGGGGTTTAAATGGCTGATGGATAGCTGGTTATTTAGTAGCCATGAATTCTTGATAAATATTTCGGTGGCGCATACATTCGCTACCATTTTTGTCTATACAGAATTCTTTTAACTTGCAAAAGCAGGTGTTATTTACCATTTGTTCCAACGTTGTTACTTCGCTAGTAGATAGATTGCTAGTGATTTCTTCTTGACTCATGATATGACTCCATAATAATTACTCTCTTGCTAATTTAGACTAGTAGTTCAGCTGTTTGTTCTTTAGTATCTCGCTAAAAACCATATCAACCTAATCTCGACATGCCTTTATTGTAAAGTTGAGGCATTTTTAGTTTAGATTGAACTAACATTGGGTAAAGCTTTCAGATATTTTATATATTATTTAGTGACTAAAATGATGTTAAAAAAAATATTTATAGTTTTCCCCTTTCTGCTGTTGGTGTTTTGGCTTTATGAAAACTCAAGATCAGAGAGTAGTTTGATTGAGCATCAGCCTTCTAAGCTAGAAACAGTTGGCGCCAAGTGCATAGATTTATCTGAGCGTTCAGTGGCCACAGTAACACCGATTATTGAATATCAAAGACTTGAACTTATTAGTCGTCAGTCCTATGTGCTTTCTCGCTGTATGATTGATAGAGGCTACATAGAAAACCCCGCTTGGCGCACAGGTGCAGAGCGACGTGCAGTTGGCATAGCCCAGCAACAAAAAATATCTATTAGCGAAGCTTTAGAAACCATGCGCAGGAAAGATATGGCGATATTTAGTGAACAAAATAAACAAATCAGCTATTGGATAGGCAAAAAATGAAAAAATTATGCTTAATGTTAGCTATTTATAGCTATCACTCCATTGCCTTGGCGCAACCAGATATTAGGCAGCTATTATTATTAAGTGATTCTTTGGTCCAGATTGCCGTCGCACTGCCTAATGGAAATACTGGCAATGGTTCTGGGGTTGTGGTGAGTAAAGAATACGTGGCAACGAACTGCCATGTATTAGCGAATGCCAAGGGTGCTAATATTATCAAGTACCGAGATGCATATAAGCCTATCGCCATGAAAGCGGATTGGAAGCATGATTTATGCTTACTTAAATTCGATAATATTGCGTTTAAGATAGCGCCCATGCGTGATAGCTCAAGCTTAAAATATGAAGAAGACGTGTTTAGTCTCGGGTATCCTATAGGCAATAATGTGCCGCAACCCTCTTTTGGTAGTATCAAAGCTACTTATGCTTTGGATGGTACCAATATTATTCGAACGGATGCAGCCTTTGGCTTAGGCTCTAGTGGAGGCGCTTTATTTGATCAGGATTTTAATCTCATTGGTATCACCACATTCAAAAGCCCTGGACCACAGGGGTTTTTCTATAGTGTGCCGGTAGAATGGATTAAAGCTTTGTTTGATAGCCCGGATCTCATCAGCTTAGAAACCCATGAGATTCCATTTTGGGCGTTGCCTTTAGAGCAAAGGCCCTATTTTATGCAAGTTGTCATCCCATACCAGAATCATGAATGGAATCAGCTAAAAACTATTGCTACAGCATGGACTCAGTATGAACCTAAGTCTGCTGACTCGTGGTATTTTTTAGGCTTGGCTGAAGCGGGTGTCCAGGATATGGTGTTGGCAAAACAGCATTTTAATCATGCCCAAGTGTTAAATGCGAGGCATTTAGATGCGATGGTGGCGTTGTCCAAAATTGCCTATTTAGAAAGTGACCTTAAAACTTTAGAAAAACTTGAGGTTGGGATCAATCAATTAAATGAAGAACAAGGACAGATCATAAGTGATGAAATTGTCAGCTTAAAAAAACATTAATTAATTTAGGCTGAATTTTGGTTAGCAAAAAAGGCGTCAGATTAATTTAATCTGACGCCTTTTTTAATTGAAACTTATTCTGAGATTTTTTTCAGATTATCTAAACCACCACGGTAAACGCTGGTCATGGTTTTGATAGCAGTTTCGTCATCTTGACCAGTAGCTGGCATAGCCGCTAAATCTTTACGTTTAAAAGTACCTTGCCATACCACTAAAGTCTTGTCTTTGCCTTGCGCTTTAACAGTTACAGTCGACGCATAACTCGTCACTGGTAACACACCTTCAATAATTGAATATTTAAAGGTTTGTTTTTTTGCGCTGTAAGCCAGTAATTTTTCTTTAATAGTGCCGCCATCTTGCAATGTTAATAAGCGTTCGGCGCCTACTTTGTTATTAGTGCCAGTAACAATTTCCGTCTTTTTAATTGCAGGGTGCCAAGCACCTAAGTCATTAAAGTTGCTTACTGAAGACCACACCTTGGCGGCAGGGGCATTAATTGTCACTTCTTCGTGTGCTGATAATATTTTTGCCTCATCTGCAACCGCGTTAAATGTAGCACCAACTAATAGCGAAGCAACTAACAAGCTATATTTCATTTGAAATCCTTTTAATTATTAGATTGTGCAATTTTGACAACCTTACAAGTAAGAGTTTAACCTATGGTTATAGTTCATATGATATCTAAATTAAATATTGTTATTTAATTTAATGCATTTAAATTTTTATGTTATTTGGCTGTCTAACGTAAACTCGGCACTTTCATCCAAAGCCAATACTCGCATCAATTCTGGCATGGTAGCGTTCAGTATTCCAGGCAAGGTCCATGGTGGATTGATTATAAACAGGCCGCTACCAAACATGCCATAACCCTCTAGGGATGGCTCCTCTATAGTCATAGCTACATGTAGCCAGTTAGGGGCATTTAGGGCAATTAACGCATCAATCATTTCATTCGGCTCAGGGCGTTGCAGTAAAGGATACCAAACAATATAAGTACCTGTGGCAAAGCGTTCTAGGCTGTCGCTAATGACTTGCACCACGCGTTGGTAGTCTTGCTTATCTTCGTAGGGAGGATCAATCAGAACCACAGCGCGTCGTGTTGTTGGAGGTAATAAGGATTTAAGTCCTGCAAAACCATCTTGCATTTCAATTTTAGCTTGGCGCCCTGCGCCAGAAAAATTTTCTAATAGTATTTTGTAATCATTAGGGTGAAGCTCAAATAGACGCATTTTATCGTCAGGACGCAAATACTGTTGCGCAATCATGGGTGAGCCAGGATAGAGTGAAGTTGTATCGGAATTAAAGCTTTTAATCTGGGTCACAAAGTTGACGAGTGGTTCTGGTAGATTGTCAGCAAGCAACAGTTGATCTATCCCTTGTTCAAACTCTTTATTCTGGGTGGCGTAACCGTCATCTAAGCTATACATGCCAGCGCCAGCGTGCGTGTCTATGTACCAAAATGGTTTATTTTTTTGAGCAGCGTGCGCTAACACTAACCCTAACACATAGTGTTTTAAAACATCGGCATGGTTGCCTGCATGAAAGGCGTGGCGGTAACTAAGCATGATAGATAATGAGGTGGCGTGAAATAGATGCCACATTATAGCTTTCATCCGTAGCTTATAAAAAAATGCCAAACAATTACTTCGATTCTAGTGCTTTTCGGTTAGCATTTATACTATGACGAATATCAATCAAAACACGTTGCACACGCACGACGACCATCATCAGCATCCGCATTATTTTCTCCCATTTTTATTGATCTTGATATTTGCGATTGTGGAAGTAGTAGGGGGGTTGTGGACAGAGTCTTTAGCCTTATTAAGCGATGCTGCGCACATGTTTTCGGATGTTGGTGCGCTAGCATTAGCATGGTTGGCGTCGGCGATTGCCCATAAGTCATCCGCAGTGCGTCATCGCTCAGGCGTTAGTTTCGCAGAGCTGGCGGTTTCTATTGTGAATGTAATCACCATGTTGATGGTCATTGTTTGGGTAACTTTAGAAGCGATTGCGCGCTTTAAGCACCCGCATCAGGTGCAGGGTTTTGGTTTAATGCTTATATCAACTTTGGGTTTAGTGGTGAATGTGGTTGTGGCTAAGTTAATGCATCAACATGCACTTCACGAAGGTGCGAGCTTAAATGCCCGTGCAGCCTTTTTACATGTGGTGGGTGATTTGTTGGGTTCCTTGGCGGCGGTGCTCGCTGGTGTGGTGATTTATTTCACAGGCTGGATGCTAATTGACCCCATACTTTCCTTGTTTATTTCTATATTACTGTTGTTATTTACGCTAAACCTGTTGCGCGACATATGGCAAACCTTGCGTGGTGGTGCTAGTGTGGTGCAACATACACATTCACATTAGTGATGCTAAGGAGACTTATATGCCCTATGTAAATATCAAACTTGCCGGATCAGTGACACGCGAGCAAAAAATACAAATTGCTAAAGAATTTACCGAGACTTTAGAGCGCGTGGCACATAAGCCAAAGTCTTACACCTATATCACATTTGAGGAAGTCGCTTATGAAGACTGGGCCATAGGAGGTAGGTTGCTGGATGAGTAATTAAATTTTAACTGGCATAGTCCATCTGCGCCAGCTTGTAACTTCAAGTAACCTCTCATTGTTAACTGATAAAATAACCACATGTTTGACGCTAAACCCATTTTAAAAAATCTCCCCAATCTGCCTGGCGTTTATCGGATGATCAATGCCATTGATGAGGTGATTTATGTAGGGAAGGCCAAAGATTTAAAGAAACGTGTTTCTTCCTATTTTAATAAGAACCTACCTAGTCCCCGCACCACCATGATGGTGAGCAATATCGTTAGAATTGAAACCACCGTAACCCGCAATGAAGCTGAAGCGTTGCTGTTAGAAAATAATCTAATTAAAAGCTTGATGCCACGTTATAACGTGTTATTCCGCGATGATAAATCTTACCCCTACATTACGCTTACTAATGACGCGTTCCCTCGTTTAGCGTTTCATCGAGGTACACCTCGTGCAAGTAATAAGTCTAAAAGTAATGATCAGTATTTCGGTCCGTTTCCAAACTCAGTTGCGGTGCGCGAGAGTATTCAACTTTTACAGAAAGTATTTAAGCTACGCACTTGTGAAAATACAGTATTTTCCAATCGAAGTCGGCCATGTTTACAGCATCAAATTGAGCGTTGCACAGCGCCTTGCGTGGGTTTAATCTCCGATTCCGACTATCGCAATGATGTGCACCAAGCCGCCATGTTTTTGCAAGGTAAAACCAATGAGGTGATTGATGCATTGGGCGCACAAATGAACTCTGCTGCTGCTAGCCAAGATTATGAACTGGCGGTCGTGTTTAGAAATCGCATGCAAGCGCTTCGCCAAGTGCAAGCCAAGCAGTTTGTTAGCGACTTTAATGTATCTGATGCCGATGTGGTGGCCTGCGCCGAGCTGCAAGGTCAGCATTGTATTAACCTTGTAATGATTCGCGGCGGCCGGCATATAGGCGATAGAAGTTACATGCCTAAGAATACTGAGGGCGAAACCTTAGAAAACAGTATGCAGGCTTTTTTAGCGCAGCATTACGTAGCACAAAACTCACCGCCACTTATCGTGGTAGGCATCAAAATAGAAACTGAGTTGTTAGAAGAAGTATTGAGCGAGCAAGTAGGGCGAAAAGTTAAAATTAATACCAGTGCTATCGGGGACAAGCGCGTTTGGCTAAAGATGGCGCAAACAAATGCCGAATTGGCCCTCAGTCAACGTGCTGCAACATCCGCCAATCAGTCAGCTAAGTTGGTGGCTCTCCGTGAGGCACTGCGCTTACCAGATCATACCCAGCGCATAGAATGTTTTGACATTAGCCATACCATGGGTGAAGCAACTGTTGGCAGTTGTGTGGTGTTTGATCGAGGTGATATGCAAAATAGTGAATACCGGCGCTATAACATTACCGGCATTACGCCAGGGGATGACTACGCTGCTATGCGCGACGTGCTGACGCGTCGCTACAAAAAAGTAGCGGCTGGGGAAGGTGCCAAACCCGACCTAATATTTATAGATGGCGGCAAAGGTCAGCTTGGCGTGGCGGTTGAGGTGATGGCCGAAGTAGGTTTACAAGATATTTTGCTCGTTGGTATTGCTAAGGGTGAGGAGCGCAGACCAGGTTTAGAAACTATGATTTTTTCTGATACCGGTGAAATGCTCAATCTGGAAAAAGACAATAAGGGTTTGCATCTATTGCAGCAAATCCGAGATGAGGCACATCGCTTTGCCATCACAGGGCATCGCGCTAGACGCGCCAAAGCGCGTATGCATTCTAGCTTGGAAGATATTGAGGGTATAGGAGCGAAGCGGCGTAAAGCATTGCTAACGCGCTTTGGTGGCTTAGATGGTGTAAAGAGTGCTAGTATTGACGAAATCGCTAATGTTGAAGGCATTAGCCCAAGTTTGGCCGAGAAAATATACGGAGAATTACATTGAAAGTGAGTACCCCTAAATGACATGCAATGTACCTACCATGTTTACTTGGCTACGAATTTTATTGATCCCTGTGTTTGTCGGGGTATTTTATTTGCCTACTGAGTCACATAGCTTAGGTGTGATTTCCGCGCATTGGGTAAATCTGACAGCAACAGCAATTTTTGCTATTGCTGCGATCACTGATTGGCTTGATGGTTATTTAGCACGCAGACTTAATCAAACATCTTCATTTGGTGCATTTTTAGATCCTGTGGCTGACAAGTTGATGGTGGCGGCAGCATTGATTGTGCTGGTTGAATTTGAGCGCGTAGGCGCAATTGTGGCCTTAATCATTATCGGCCGCGAAATTGCTATTAGTGCACTTCGTGAATGGATGGCAGGTGAAGGTCATAGCAGTAGCGTAGGCGTAGCGATGATAGGTAAAGTGAAAACGGCTGTCCAAATGGTGGCGATATTATTCTTGTTGTATTGGGATAAGCTTGATTGGGCGGTACTTGGCATAATTGAAACAAAAATTATTGGCCATGTGTTAATTGATATAGCTGCATTTTTGACATTGCTATCAATGGCTTATTACATGAAGGCCGCACTACCCAAACTAAAAGCTAAATAAAAGCGTAATAAGGTTGTCATTTAGCCTTGACGGTATCTTGAAATTCGCTATAATGGCGCCTGTCTTAACGCGGGAATAGCTCAGCTGGTAGAGCGCAACCTTGCCAAGGTTGAGGTCGCGAGTTCGAGTCTCGTTTCCCGCTCCAAATTATTTAATAGGCTTGATGTAGTTGAAAATCAGGTTTAGTAAAATGGCATAAAACGGCGAAAGCATACATGCTTTCGCCGTTTTAGTTTCAGCTAGTAATGTTTAGGCTTCGTTAGGCTAAACATAGATGGCGCGATAGCAAAGCGGTTATGCCGCGGCCTGCAAAGCCGTTTAGACCAGTTCGACTCTGGTTCGCGCCTCCAACATCTTGGTTCATCTTAACTTAAATATTATTTAGATCTTATTGCCTTGTAACCTCATTCCTACCTTGTTTTAGGTCATAAATTAATGCTGATGTTGATTAACGCAATGAAAATTTGGTCGTTGTGTAAGAAATAAGAAAAAAATTCAAGAAAGTTTGTTCTAAAAGCCATAGTCGGTGCTAAAATACGCTCCGCAATTTGTTGTACCGTAGTCCACCCGCCCGGATGGTGAAACTGGTAGACACAAGAGACTTAAAATCTCTCGCTCGTAAGGGTGTGCCGGTTCGATTCCGGCTCTGGGCACCAATTAAATCAATAGCTTACATATTTGTAGGCTATTTTTTTGCCTAAAATTCCTGTTGTCCACTAAGTGTTAGGTGCGGTTGGCAAGGATTTAGAATAAGTGTCTATTGAGTAAGAGGTGGGTAGCGATGCTCGCCATATAACCAAGCGCGACTACCGGAGTCCATTTAAGGTGTCCAAAGAAAGTGTAGCTACCATGGGCCTGGCCCATTAACGCAACCCCAGCAGCGGATCCTACAGATAATAATGAGCCGCCAACACCAGCAGTAAGCGTTACTAGCATCCATTGTCCGATCGACATATCTGGCAGCATGGTTAGCACAGCAAACATTACGGGAATATTGTCGACTACAGCTGAAATTATGCCAATGGCGATATTAGC